>JAZUIX010000109.1:0-18235 GCA_045642445.1 Bacteroidales bacterium
CTATAAATTCAACGTATGAAGATAATGAAAAATAAAATACTTTTCTGCGATTTCGGGCGTTTTCCGACATCTTGCTGTTTATCACTCGGTCACGTAGCCCGCTACGCTTCCTCGTTCTGCACAGCAATCTGCTCGAAAACCACTCCGAAATCCCAAGAAATCAATTTATAGAACCCACCTTAAAAGAGACCTTCAAGGACTTTGTCGTCAACGAGGTTGGGCATGGTGACTTTGAGGTCGGGGTTGCTGTCCATGGCGCGCTGGATGGCGAACATGGCACCTTCGTTGCGGGCCCAGCTGCGACGACTGATGCCGTTGTTGACGTCCCAGTAGAGCATAAGCTTGAGGCGACGGTCGCAGTCGGCAGAGCCGTCGAGGACCATGCCGAAGCCACCATTCATGACTTCGCCCCAGCCTACGCCGCCACCGTTGTGGATGGAGACCCAGGTGGCACCACGGAAGGAGTCGCCGATGACGTTCTGCACTGCCATGTCGGCACAGCGGTTGGAACCGTCGTAGATGTTGCTGGTCTCGCGGAAGGGGGAGTCGGTGCCGGAGACGTCGTGGTGGTCGCGACCGAGGACGATGGGTGCGGAGATTTCGCCTTTGGCGATGGCCTGGTTGAAACGCTCGGCAATCTTGGTGCGGCCTTCACAGTCGGCATAGAGGATACGGGCCTGGGAGCCGACAACAAGGTGGTTCTCATTGGCGCCCTTGATCCACTGGATATTGTCGCGCATCTGCTGCTGTATTTCGACAGGGGCGGTGGCGGCTATCTCGCCCAACACCTCCATGGCGATATGGTCGGACTTGTCGAGGTCTTCGGGTTTGCCGCTGGTGCAGACCCAACGGAAGGGGCCGAAGCCGTAGTCGAAGCACATGGGGCCCATGATGTCCTGGACGTAGGAGGGGTAGCGGAAGGCGGAGTGGTCGGCGTTCCAGATGTCGGCACCAGCACGGCTGCTCTCTAAGAGGAA
This sequence comes from Bacteroidales bacterium, assembly GCA_045642445.1. GTDB lineage: Bacteria > Bacteroidota > Bacteroidia > Bacteroidales > P3 > Colimorpha. Next base: position 978 of record JAZUIX010000109.1, read on the forward strand.
GGCGTTGCCATAGTCGAAGAAGTACATACCACGGGCAGTGAGCTTGTTGATGGCTGCCACATGGCGACGGAGAGATTCCTGCACTTTGTCGTGGAAGAGTTCGGGCTGGTCGGCCATCATGACTTTGGCGTCCTCGAAGCTTACTCCGACGGGATAGTAGCCGCCGGCCCAGGGGTTGTGGAGCGAGGTTTGGTCGGAACCGAGGTCGACCTGGATGCCTTTCTCGGCGCAATATTCCCAAAGGTCGACCACATTGCCCTGATAGGCGAAGCTGCGGGCAATCTTTTTGGCGCGAGCGTCGTTGACTTTGGCAAAGAGTTCGTCGAGGTTTTCATGCACCTCGTCGACCCAGCCCTGGTCGAAACGTTTCTGTGTGGCGGAGGGGTTGATTTCGGCGGTGATGGAGACCACACCGGCGATGTTGCCAGCCTTGGGCTGAGCACCGCTCATGCCGCCAAGACCTGCGGTGATGAAGAGTTTGCCGGCAGTGCCGCCACCGAGTTTGCGGGCTGCATTGAGGACGGTAATGGTGGTGCCGTGGACGATGCCCTGAGGACCGATATACATGTAGGAGCCTGCGGTCATCTGACCATATTGGGTGACACCCATAGCGTTGAAGCGCTCCCAGTCGTCGGGTTTGGAGTAGTTGGGGATCATCATGCCGTTGGTGACAACCACGCGGGGAGCATCCTTGTGGGAGGGGAAGAGTCCCATGGGATGGCCGCTATACATGGCGAGGGTCTGCTCCTCGGTCATCTCGCTGAGGTATTTCATGACGAGGCGGTACTGGGCCCAGTTCTGGAAGACGGCACCGTTGCCACCGTAGGTGATAAGCTCGTGGGGATGCTGAGCCACGGCGGGGTCGAGGTTGTTCTGAATCATAAGCATGATGGCGGCAGCCTGACGACATTTGGCGGGATAGGCGTCGATGGGACGGGCATACATGGGATAGGTGGGGCGGAGACGATACATATAGATGCGACCGTAGAGGCGCAACTCCTCGGCAAACTCGGGAGCCAGCATGGCGTGGTCCTTGGGGTCGAAATAACGCAAGGCGTTGCGGATGGCAAGTTCCTTCTCGGCCTTGGTGAGGATGTCCTTACGCTTGGGGGCGTGGTTGACGGTGGTGTCATAAGGTTGCGGAGCGGGCAACGGATTGGGAATACCCTGGCGCAATTCGTTTTGGAATTCTTCGAGTGTCATAGTATTTATTGTTTTAATTATTTATATATTTTTCAAATCGACAAAAGAGGCAGAGCCCTTAGAAACAGATTTGTATGCCTGCCTGAAGGTCGGGGAGCGGCATGGTGCAGCCACATTTGGAATGGACCATGGCGGATTGGTAACGGAGATAGATGCCAAAAAAGTCGAAGGAGAGGCGGGTGATGGCGCCGAAGACAAACTGATAATCGGACAAGGGGGCATCGAGGGCGTACTTGGTGGTTTGATTGAACACGACACCATTGTTGATGTCCTGCTCAACACGGTATCTGTTGGCACAATTCCAACCTACAAAGATGCCCAAATCCCAATGCAACCCCTTGCTGGTGAGGCCGCCTGGCACAAAACGGACACGTTGGAACAGCTCGAAGTCGAACTGATGCATGTTGAGTCTCTTTTGTGTGATGCCGGCAGCATTGGCGAGCCCCAGTTGAACATCGGCGGTGTTGGCTGACGATTCGTCGTAATTGTAGTGCGACCAGTTCCACTCCAACCCCATGCCGAGGCTGTAGGGCTTGCCAAAAGCACGCATGATGCGGAAGCCCAGATGGCCCGAAGGGGACCAAGCGGAGAGATTGCCATCGGTGACCGTGGCGCCGAAATTGTCGCCATACATGAAATAAATATCTTTGCGCCATTTGGCACTATTGCCCCAATTGGATGGTTTGAGATCGTTGGGAGACATGTTATAGTCGTGATACGTTTTGTGTGAGCCTGGTGAATGAAATCCCATTCTGAAAGGTGCGCGCATGAGCACCAGGCGACGACGGTCGGTATCGGAGAGTTTGAAATGGTCGGTATAACCCAGATAGCTGACATTGAGGGTGCAGCTGTCGAGGGAAGCTTTGGAGAGTCTCAGATAAGGGTCAGAGATTGTATCGTAAGAACATTCGATTGAGCCGAACTTCTCCAAGGTGCCATCGGGGCGCTGCTTGTTGTAGAAAACAGGATAATGCTTGAAGGAGGACAACAGATGCACTTCGATATAGTCTTTGGTTTCGCGAATTACAAAGGTAGGCTCTATGTGGCGAGGCTGCTTGTCGGTGAAATAGGAGGCCTGGGGCACACCATAGCCGAGGGCATAGTCGAAATAGGGATAACGGTCGGCAGAACGTTCAATCTCACGCATCATCTCCATAGCTGTTTTGCCAGGCATGGACTGCCATGCACAGGCAGCAAAGCCTGCGGTGAGAGGGCACGAGAAAGAGGTGCCATAGACATCGTCGACTTTCGAATCATCCTTGTTGGCTGCAGCAAAAACATGACCAAAAGCAACGACATTGGGTTTGATGCGGCCATCGGCAGAGGGGCCATAGGAGCTGAAAGAGATGTGGCGATAGGTGTCCTGTTCCCAATCTATACCGCCCACGCAAAGCACACTGTCGGCATCGGAGGGGGTGACAATGGTCTTCCACTCCTTTACATCGGCCTCGTTGCCCGCCGAGCAACACACCAGGATGCCCTTCTTGGCAGCAAGGTTGCCCGCTTTGGCCACATACGAGGTACCGTCCATGTCCTTGGTGTAGTAGCGCTCCTTGCCATAGCCGAGCGAACTGCTGATGATATTGGCGCCATGTTGGTCGGCACGTTCCATGCCCATCATCCACCAAACCTCTTCTTTGAAAGGCTCCAAATCGACCTCGGTGCGATACAGGAGGAACTCGGCCCCCGTGGCGAGGCCCAGCTGCAACTTGCCAACCACACCGGTGATGCAGGAAAGAGTGGAGAGGCCATGGCTGCTCCAGCCATAGACGTCGGCTTTCTTGTTGGGGAAATTCCAGGTGTCGAGAATACGGTGATTATCGCGCAGATGGGCAAAGGCCTTATGGGTGTTGACACGGGGAAAACCGCCATCGAGCACAGCGATGCGGATACCAGTACCATCGAAACCTTTTTTGACGAACAGTTGTCCCTCCATGCGGGTGAGCTGCGATGTCAAACTATTCGTGTCCATCACTGGAGCAATGGTCTGGGACTGTCGAGCCTGTTTTGCGGCAGCTATCTGCATATCGGTGGCAATAAGCACCACCTCGCGCACACAAGGCAGTTGAGCGATGGCGTCGATTTGTGCAGGGGTGGCCATCACCGCCATAGCGTTGAGCCAGCGGCTCTGTCCCACCTCTTCGGCTGCAAGATTGTTGACTTGCTCCACATAGTTCTCGCTCAAGGGATAGTTGGAAAAATCGTAGAGATCGGCACCACACTGATTGTAACGCTCTATGGCCTTGGCATCAAAATAGGCGTAGGGGTCGAAAGTGGTACCCGCTTTGTCGGCAAGGAAGACCCAATAGCACGACTGACTGAAAGTCGGCGAGGCAAACATTGCCACAAAGGCAAACAAGATGAGATATTTTATATTTTTCATTGTATGAGATATTTTATATTTTTCATTGTAATACAGAATGTAATATTTCGTGTGAAGTGAAATTGCGGAACTCGGCCAAGTGTAATTGGAAATAATCCAACAAACTATTGATAAGTGTGATGCGTTGTTTTAGAGTGGCGAGGGGACAAGGGGTGTCGTTGTGTATGGCCTGCAGATAATAGTGCAGCAGCTGGGAGGTGTCGGCATCGAGCATTGTCTCGCCTGCCAACTGGAACCTGCCATTGGTGAGGTTGAAACGGGGCTCACGCTGACTATAGTTGTCCAAAGGCTCGATGCCGAGATAGCGGGTGAGCCGCAACATGAACAGCACAGGCAGCTGGCTGTGCTGCGACGACACAGGCTCGCGGAGTTTTTGCAAAGCATCGACCACATAGTCGAACAACTCCTCGTCGGGTTCCTCCTCGCGGAGGGTCTTATACAGCAACTCGGTCATAAAGAACACCACCGCATTGCGTACAGCCTCGTCGTCAGAATTAGGGCCTCTCCCACCCCACTCTTCATTTTTGATTTTTAATTTTTCATTAATATGTGGGGCAATCTCCTTGACATAGTTGAGCGACGTCTTGGGGTTGGCATACACCACCGTGTCCAAATAACTCAGCGGCTGAAGCAGATTCTGCTTGGTGCGGCCACTCCCTTTGCGGACACCTTTGAGAATGTAGGAGCGCACCCCCAATTCGCGCGTGAAGAATTTGGCCACCACCGATGTCTCTGAATAAGGCGTGGTGTGCAGAACTAAGGCCGGTGTCGAAAACGCAGGTGTCAAAACTATCTTACAATTAATATTTTGGTTACAGAACGCATAGCACCATTGGCATCGGAGGCAAACACAAAATAGGGACCGCTGGCGACACGTTCGCCACTCTGATTGCGGCCGTCCCAGATGGCCTGACCTCCGTTGGCTGTGGTGGAAAAAACAGTATGGCCGCGAGCATCGGTGATGTGCACCAAAGCGTCGCGGGTAAATCCTTTGATGGCTATGGGGCCATCGTAATTAGGACGTACAGGGTTGGGGAAAGCGTGAATATCGGGCAGGGGCTCTGCAAAAGCTTCGGTAGCGGTGGATCGGTAGGACTGGAGACCTTTGTCGGTGCCCACATATACTATGCCGCTCTCGGGATGAACCGCCAGGGTGACAATCTTGTTGGAAGCCAAAGGACTGTTGGCCACGGTGAAATGATGAATCTCCTCCAAACCATTATCCGATATGAGATAAAGGCCATTGTTGGAAGTGCCTACCCATTTGCGGTTGGCACCATCGACAGCAATACAGGAGATATTCTCGTAGGCCATCAAATACTCATAAAAACCGTCCTGATTGATCAGGATATTGCTGCAATTGACAGGGGCCTGACCACCATTGCCACCATTGGTGAAAGCACGATAGCCGTCGTAAATAACTTTGATGCCCTTATCGGTGCCAAACCAGATGTCGCCATGATGGTCCTGCACCAAACAATTGACGGTATGGGTCTCGAGTTTGCTGCCATTGTTGGGGTTCACGTAGGCAAACTTGTCTTTGCCGTCGTGGACAAAAATTGCATTGCAGTTGTTGGAGCTGTTGGAGTGGCCCGAAAACCATTTATAGCCATTGATACTGTCCCAAAGAATCATATCCAGTTCGCGACCCTGCACCGCAGCACTGGTGTTGAACGATTTCCAAGAACCATCCTTATAGCGTACAACAAGGCCTTTGTCGACCAACGAATTGGTCATCCACAAGTTGCCTTCGTTGTCGTAAGCCACAGCACCTACACGATAATTAATATATGTACCATTATCGTATGGCACCAACACCCCCTCGGTATTGCTCTTGTTATAGAGTGCCTCGACGGTGTTGTTGCGAATATCGACTATGCCATAGCCCCAAGCGGCAGCACTAATGTGTTTCTTATCGGTGGGGTCTACCGACATGCTGACCACATCTTGGAATATTTTGCCCACATCGCCGAAATCAAGCTGTTTCCACTCACCTTTGGTCAAAGTGTGCAGATTGCCCTCAAGATAAGAGCTCTGATAGGTAGTTTGCTTGCCTCCGGGACAGAGATACATCGCATCGTAGGTGGCATGAAGAAAGAATACATTGTCGTCGTTGAAGGGCCCCTGAGGCGCATGGCTGTAGGCCTCGGTGGAACCTTGTGGAATATCGAGCAGTCCTGCCCACGAGTGGCCCATCCACAGGGTGCCGTCCTCATCGATATCCACATCGCGCACGGTCAAACCATAATAGGGCAGATCGCTCATGCTGTTCAGCAACCGAAAATCGGCATCATAGATGTCCACCTTGCGGAATCCGCACACCATCAAGCGACCATTGTGGCAACGAATCGAGGTCACCACAGTGGTGGGAAGGCTGTCCCAAACACCCATCTTTTGATAATAGACAGTCATACTGTCAAGGGTGTCGGTAGCGACAACTGTGGAGGCTGCCACCAACGACTGCCCGTTCACCTCCAACATACGCACCAACTTGTGGCGGAGGGGCGAGAGTGTGTCGCGCTTCCAAGTGTCGAAAATATTGAGATGCTCGCTTTGGCGAGGGGCATAGAGCAACCCGTCATTGGTAGCGGCAACAATCGCGGTATCAACAAAAGCAATATCATACACCGCACCCTGACCACCGTTGGGGCCGAGATAATAGGTCTCGCGAATCTCGTGCTGCCTCAAATCGAGCACCACCAACCCGAAACCTGTGGCAAGATAGGCCTTGTTGTCTTGGAAACGGATGTGATAAATCTGCTTATCGCCGCTGATATTGCTGTTCTTGATGTCGGAAATATGATAAATCTCATCATCCACCAGCAAGTCCACAGACGAATTGGTGTAGGCTATCACCAAACAGTCGTTACCTTCATCATAGGCAAAAGTGCCGATACCCACATCCGACAATCCGCCCACCTTGGTCAAAGGGGTGGAAGTCTTGTCGGCCTTGTCGTAATAGAACATCGACATCCGCGTGGCGGCATAAACACGATGCTCACCCGCATAAATCTGGCGAGCCGTGACATACGAATTATGGTCGGCCCACTTACCCACAGCCGACTGGGCGCAGAGCACCATACCCGCGCAAAGCATCATCAATATCAAAGCCAGCCTTTTCATTTCATATTTTACATTTCACAATTCACAATTCACAGTTCACCTATTCTTCCTCGGCAAGAGCAACTGACAGAGCATCATCATCACCCAAGTAACAATCGTACTCAGCACCACCGAAACAAGCATCCACCAGAAATTGGCAAAACTGAACGACTCCAGCAGAAAATATGCCAAACAATAGATGAGCGACATGATAAGAAGATACATCGTGAACGACTGGAAAGGCACCGTGTGTACTCCAGGCACATCAATATCGATAGGGTCGTCACGTGTAAGCATACGGTTGCCGAACAAAATGCGTGCAAAAGCCAGCAACGTGCAGCAGAAAGTGTGGAAACCGGGAATATTGCAGAAAATATCGACAATCATGCCCGTAGCAAAAGCCACCAACAACATCGGAACCTTCCCCATACGAGTGGGAAGCATCAGTATGGCCAAAATATAAATAAACGGCACCATATACCCCCCAAGGTAAACAAAGTTCAATATCAATATCTGCAACAGCAGCAGTATCAGGAAGCGGAAAATATTGGAAAAAACAAGTTTCGTCATATCTTTAGTTTGCTTTAGTGGTTAGAAGATTGGCCTTCGTCTGAGCCATCAGCGAATCCTGCTCGGCCTTGAAACGATTGTCGATGATATACACATGGTCGAGTTTTGGGAATTCCGTGGCCAGACGCACCTTGACATTGTAGAATCCGCTGCCTCGGGCGGTAGAAAGCCCATCAACAAATCCCACCATCACCCCTTCGGGAAAATCATTAGCCATACCGCTGGTGACGATGGTGTCGTTCTTATACAGTTTGTAGGTCGTGGGAATATCCACCACGGTGGCATAACGGAAATCACCACCCTCCCATACCAGCGAGCCATTGGTGTTGGTGCGGGTAAGGCGAACGCTGTTGCGGCTGTTGGAGTGCAGCACAGGCATCACCGTGGAAAAGTTGGCCGTGGTATGCACCACCACACCCACAAGGCCCTGCGGCGAGATAACCGCCTGATCCACCCGAATACCCTGGTTGCGGCCCTTGTTGATCATGATATAGTTGTCCTGTTGGTTCCAAGAGTTCTTCACCACCTGGGCCTCGGTATAGCTATAGCGCTGATTATAAACAGTATCGTTGCGTTCGAAATGGTGGTTGTTGTATTTGATATACGACTCCTCCATCTGGGCACGCAGTTTCGCGTTCTCGGCGGCAAGTAGCTCATTCTCATGCCGCAAACCGAAATAATCCCCCACCGACGACACGATGCCGTAGCACCTACCCGCTATGGAGTTGCCCACATGCACCAGCTTCGACCCCTGGTAATAACTATTCTGCGTCATGAACACGATGGCCAGAATCTCCAGCAGGAGGAAGACAAAGACGTAGTCGAATTTTTTGAGAAAAGCCAGTAATGAATCCATCCGTTATTTGTTCAAGTAGTTAATAATCGCCTGCTGTGTCTCGTCCACCGCCTGTTCCAACACATCGTTCACTATCGTCAGGTCGAAATGTTCGGCCATCTCCAATTCGGCGGCACTACGGGCCAACCGTTTCGTAATCGACTCCTCGCTCTCGGTGCCACGACTGCGCAGACGCTGTTCGAGCACCTCCACACTCGGCGGCATGACAAATATGGCCAAGGCATCAGCACCAAAATACTTCTTGATATTCATGCCTCCATTCACATCCACGTCGAAAATAATCACATGCCCATTGTCCCAGATGCGGTCGATTTCCGATTTGAGCGTGCCATAGCGTGTTCCGGCATACACCTCTTCCCACTCCAAAAAATCGCCCTTCTGCACACGCTGTTCAAAATCCTCGGGGGTGAGGAAATAATAATCCGCACCATCCCTCTCGCCCTGACGTGCCTGTCGGCTTGTGGCCGAAATGGAAAACTCGAAACAGTCAAAACGCTTCAAAATCTCCCGTATGATAGTGGTCTTTCCGCATCCCGAAGGGGCTGAAAACAATATTGCTTTTCTGTTATTCATGTTGTTATTTCCTATAACTTGATAATCCGAATATCTCTAAAACTTTCTGTCAAAAATCTTGTAAAAATTCTTGACCACAAGCGAATTGACGTCCCATTTGTACTGCTCGGCAACCTCGGCCACACACGCCAAAGCCTCCTCACGCTCGGCGATGCTGTTCAGCCGCAGGATAAAGTCATTATAGGCCTTCATATTGTTGCGGAACAGCTCGCTCATGAAACTGAACTTGTCGTTGATGTTGATAATGGTACGCAAATCGTCCACCTTCTTGCTCCTCACCGTCGTCTCCAGCTGGTCCTCGATATTGCGGCTCGGATGATTGAGCGTATCGGCCAACGTGCGAACCGTGGGACGCTCCTCCACCTTGTCGCCCTTCAAATAGTCAAACAGCGACGACTCCTGCTGTTTGGCCTTGGGAGCCTCGTCAAACGACAGCGAATCGGCAAAGAGACCCTCGTTGGGGTTGCCCTCGATATTCTCCAAAATGGGCGGCATAATCGGCTCCGACTCCTTCTCGGGTTCGGCAGGGGCAAACACCGGATTGAACTCCTCCTCGGCGGCCTTGCGGGCAGCAGCCTCCTCGGCAGCCTTCTTTTCCTCGGCAGCCTTGCGGGCAGCAGCCTCGGCGGCCTTCTTCTCCTCGGCAGCCTTGCGGGCAGCGGCCTCTTCGGCAGCCTTCTTCTCCTCAGCAGCCTTACGGGCGGCAATCTCGGCGGCCTTCTTCTCCTCGGCGGCCTTGCGGGCAGCAGCCTCTTCGGCAGCCTTCTTCTCTTCGGCAGCCTTCTTCTCTTCGGCAGCCTTGCGGGCGGCAGCCTCATCGGCAGCCCTCTTCTCCTCGGCAGCCTTGCGGGCAGCGGCCTTTTCGGCAGCCTTCTTTTCCTCGGCAGCCTTACAGGCGGCAGCCTCATCGGCGGCACGCTGTTCCTCGGCGGCCTTCACAGCGGCAGAATCATCCTCAGCCGTATCAACTTTTCCTGCCTGAAGTGCGGCAACATACAGATCGCGGAGCTCCTGCAACAAAATGTCTATCTCGATAGGGGTCAAACCATCATTCTTACGGATACTGGAGGCCATCAAACCTATCCGCTCCATACCTTCGACAAGCGATTTTTCAGATTTCTTCATTGTATAGTGCTTTTTATTTCATTGACTACAAAAACATTGCACCGAACCATATAGTGCAAAATAATTTGTAAAGATACTATATAAATTGCAAATATGCAAAAAAAGTTATTCACTACCACGGTTCATAACCCCACCCAAGTTTCCCGAAGGACATCATTCCACCCCGACCCTATAGTGCAACAACAAGAAGATGACCACCCAAAATAGTGTCAAAACGCCCCTCACGGCATCCGTCGAAAAAAAGCGGAAGAGTACAATCTCCTCCCACCATTCTCCCAACGTTATGGTATCGTTATCGTATCCTTATGGTATCGTTATGGTATCGTTATCGTATTCCGGATACCATAACGATACCATAACGATACCATAAGGATACGATAACGATACCATAACGATAAAAGAATAGAGGACGGATAATGAGAGTTGATCCGCAATAGCAATTCCGTTTTCATGACGAAATGGTGCTTATGCCTCAGGTATCAGTCATAGTACCCAACTACAATCATGCGCCCAAGCTGTGATCAATGTTGGCCGATAATTTTTAAATAATTTGCACTTTTTTAGTGCAGATTTTTGCATTTTCTGCATTTTTTTGGTGCATAAATTGGAGAATTATTTGTATTTCGCACTTGGGAAGGAGTTTCATCGTAGAAGTTTCGTCGTGGAGCCTTTTCACCACAATCAAGAGTGGGAGGACAAAATGCCGAAGCTTTTGCTACCATTTGAGCACTAAGAAGGATGCTTGTTTATAGCTCCAGCACATGGGTCGTCCAACACCTTATCTCCAAAAAAATGTAGAAAACAAGCCAATCTATCTCCCAAAAAGTGTAGAGAAAGCCACAAATCATCTCCAAAAAAATGTATATTTGCATTTCGAACAGCAATATACATACATAATGAAACGAAAGATATACAGCAAGTTAATCGATTGGAAGGCTTCCAAAAATCGCAAACCTCTCATCCTTGAAGGGGCAAGACAGATTGGAAAGACTTGGATTATGAAGGAATTTGGTCGGTCGGAGTACAAAAAAATGATATATATCAACTGCGAGGACGAGCCTCGTGTTGCACCTTTGCTGTCGCTCGATTTTGATATCGAGCGAATCGTTTTAGGCCTTCAGGCAATTTCGGGCATTAAAGCAGATGAGGAAACGCTCATCATTTTGGACGAAATACAAGAGGTGCCCCGAGGACTGACAGCCTTGAAATATTTTTACGAAAAGGCGCCCCAACTCCATGTCATGGTGGCGGGTTCTTTGCTGGGCATCACCTTACATCAAGGAACTTCTTTCCCGGTAGGGAAAGTGGACTTGATGCCCATGCACCCTATGGATTTTCTTGAATTCCTTGATGCTATGGGCCAACACACTTTGGTTGAAATATTGCTTTCGAAAGACTGGGCACTGATTGAAACCATGCACAATCGGTATGTTGAATATCTGCGACAGTATTATTTTGTTGGCGGAATGCCCGAGGTGGTGAAATCCTTTGTGGAGAGAGGCGACTTGGCCGAGGTACGCCAACTGCAAAACAATATTCTTTCGGCCTATCGCAACGACACCTCCAAACATGCTCCGACTCATGAGGTGATCCGCATCAACCAAGTGTTGGATTCTATCCCTGTCCAATTGGCCAAAGAAAACAAAAAGTTTGCCTACGGAAGCATCAAGAAAGGCAGTCGTTCAAATGATTACGAGACCGCCATACAATGGCTTAAAGACAGTGGGATAATTCATCAAGTAACCAAAGTCGATAAAGGTACCCTCCCCCTCAAGTTTTATGAAAATCCATCATTCTTCAAGCTTTATATATGTGATTGCGGCCTGCTGGGTTGCATGGCAAATGCCCCTGCCGACCAAATGTTGATTGGAGAAAATGTATTTGTCGAATTTAAAGGAGCTTTCACCGAACAGTTTGTATTGCAACAACTAACCAACATCGACAATCTCGACATCCACTATTGGGCCAGCAAAGCCGATGCGAAGTTGGATTTCCTTATACAACAGGAATCCATGATCCTCCCCATTGAAGTCAAGGCCGAAACAAACGTCAAATCGCGCTCACTCCACTCCTTCATAACAAGCCACCCCGACCTTCATGGCATCCGGTTTTCCATGTCACCATATAGAGAACAAGACTGGATGACAAACTATCCCTTGTACGCCATTTCAGCAATACTTCAGTAACTGCATGTTACGGATATCTGACCCAAAAAACGTCGGTTTTTTCTTTTCTTTCATTTATTTTTTGTATCTTTGGAGTTTGGGATTATTGATAATGTACAACATAATATAATTAATAAACAACTATTTACATGAAAAAGATTCGTCTGATTTTATGTTTTGTGGCCATTGCAATGGTGTCTTGCGGCACTTTGATGGCACAAAAAACGTACCAGTACAAGACCTATCCCAACGACCCGCTGAATATCCGCGAGTATACTCTGGACAATGGTCTGAAAGTTTTTATGAGTGTGAACAATGAGGCTCCCAAGGTGCAGACCTACATCGCCGTGCGTGCCGGTTCGAAAAACGACCCCCACGAGACCACCGGTCTGGCCCACTATCTGGAGCACATGATGTTCAAGGGCACCGAGCGCCTCGGCACCACCGACTGGGCCAAGGAGAAGGTGCTCATCCAGCAGATTGAAGACCTCTTCGAGGCTTACCGCATGTTCGACGACCAGCCTACCCGCACGGCCATCTACCACAAGATCGACAGCCTGAGCTATGAGGCTTCGAAGATTGCCGTGGCCAACGAATACGACAAGGCCATGAGCGCCATAGGTTCGACGGGCACCAACGCCTTCACCAGCAACGACTACACCATGTATGTCGAAAATATCCCCAACAACCAGTTGGAGACCTGGTGCGAGATTGAGGCCGACCGTTTCCAGCACCTTGTCCTCCGCCTGTTCCACACCGAGTTGGAGACCATCTACGAGGAGAAGAACATGAGCCTCACCAAGGACGGCCGCAAGGCCAACGACGCCATGTTTGCCGCCCTCTTCCCCCACCACCCCTACGGCAACCAGACCACCCTCGGCAGCCAGGAACACCTGAAGAACCCTTCGATGCGCAACATCCGCAACTTTGTGGCCCAATACTATGTGCCCAACAATATCTGCATCTCCCTGGCCGGTGATTTCAATCCCGACGAGGCCATCAAGATTATCGACAAATACTGGGGCGGCATGAAGCCCGTGGACCTGCCCGAGTTCACCTACGAGAAAGAACAGCCCATCACCAGCGTCATCACCAAGACCGTCACCGGCCTCGATGCCGAGAACACCATCCGTGCCTACCGCCTCGACAGCGGCAACGGCAGCCATGACGCCATGCTCGCCGACCTGTTGGAGAGCGTGCTCAACAACGGCAAGTGCGGCCTCATCGACCTCAACATCAACCAGCAGCAGAAGTGCATGGGCGCCTACGCCGGCACCTACACCCTCAACGATTACGGCGCCTTCATGTTCGGCGGCCAGCCCATCCAAGGTCAGACCCTCGAGCAGGTGCAGGCCCTCTTCGACGAGCAGATTGCCCTGGTAAAGCAAGGCCGTTTTGACGACTGGATGCTCGAAGCAGCCATCAACAATATGAAGCTCGCCATCATGAAACGCGCCGAGAGCAACAACAGCCGCGCCAGCCAGATGGCCTACGCCTTTGTGGAACACCGCAACTGGGGCGATGTGTGCAACGAAGTTGAGGAACTATCCAAAATCACCAAGCAGGACCTCGTCGATTTCGCCAACCGCCTGTTCAAGGACAACAACTACGTCATTGTGAACAAACTGAAGGGCGAGCCCGAGCCCATCCTCAAGGTCTCCAAACCCCCAATCACCCCCATCGAAGTGGGCCGCGACAACGAGAGCGCATTTCTTAGCGACATCAAGAGCCGCCAGGTGAAACCCATCGAGCCTCGTTTTGTCAACTTCGCCACCGACCTCCAGAAAGGCAAAGCCGCCAACGGTGCGGAAATTCTCTATGTGCAGAACAACGAGAATAAGACCTTCAACCTCGTCTACCGTTTCGACTTCGGCACCCGTGCCGGTATGCAGGGCAAGACCCTCGACCTGGCCGCCGATATGCTCGAATATCTCAACACCCCAAAACACACCGCCGAGCAGCTGCAGCAGGAGTTCTACAAACTGGCCTGCAACTACAATGTGACCGTCGGAGCCGAGAACATCAGCATCTCCGTCAGCGGTTTGAGCGACAACATGGACAAAGCCCTCCAGCTCACCGAGGAAATCATCACCCAGTGCCAGCCCAACGAACAGGCCCTCCAGATGCTCGTGGGCCGCATCATCAAGAGCCGCTCCGACGCCAAGCACAATCAGCAGCGCTGCTTCAGCGCCCTGGCCAACTACGGCGTATATGGCGACGACAGCCCCACCAAAGACCAGCTCTCCGAGTCCGAGTTGAAGGCTTTCACCTGCAAACAGCTCACCGATGCCATCCACAACCTGTTCAACTACAAGCACCGCATTCTCTATTATGGCCCCGAGACTCTCAAGGCCATCACCGCTGTGGACAACCACAAGATGAACCTCAAAGCCCTCGCCAACAAGAAAATCACCCCCAAGACCGTCAACGAGAACATCGTATACTTTGTCGACTACAACGCCAACCAGACCTACATGCGCGAATATTTCCGCGGCGAGAAGTTCAACACCAAGAACGAAGCCGTCATGGATGTCTTCAACGAGTACTTCGGCGGCAGCATGAACGCCATCGTATTCCAAGAGATGCGCGAGAAACGCAGCCTTGCCTACAGCGCCCAGAGCTACTACAGCACCCCCAACGACAAGGACGGCTACTTTACCAACAACGCCGTTATCGCCACCCAGAACGACAAGCTGGTGGATGCCATGAACGCCTTCAACGAACTGTTTGACAACATGCCCGTGGCCGAGGCCAACTTCCAGCTTGCCAAGGATGCCAACATCAACGCCATCCGCACCCAGCGCGTTATCAAGAACGGCATCATCAACACCTACCTCCACTACGAGAAGATGGGCTTCGACACCAAGAAAAAGACCCGTGCCGAAATCCTCTTCGAGGCCTATCCCAATGTGACCATGCAGGACATCGTTGACTTCAACCACAAGTACATCAAAGGCCAAAAGAAAGTCTATATGTGCTTAGGCAAAGAAAGCGACATGAACTTCAACGAACTGGCCAAATTCGGCAAAGTGAAGAAACTCACCCTCGAAGACATCTTCGGATACTAATCACCTATCATACATAAAGATACATGGCATCGCGATGTGTGGTACCCTGTATTTTTTTCAAAAAAGTCATCCATATCGAAAAAAAGTGTATTTTTGCAAATTATATATACTTAAAAATAAGACATGAAACGACTGCTCATAACGATTGTACTCATGCTTCTGTTCCTCGGTGCGAAAGCACAGACCGACACCGAGTTCTGGTTTGCACTGCCAGTGATGAGTTACGACACAGAGAATACGATTTCGCAGAACATACATTGTACCACCTCCGATTCTTCAGCCAACATCACCGTGGAGTTTCTCTACGATGACACCACCTACACCTTCAACCTCACACTCAACACCCTCGACCAGCAGGGCATCCCCATCCCCGCCATGAATGGCTACCAAGTCATGACGCCACAACGGCGCAGCGTCCACGTCACTTCCGACGTCCCCATCGACTGCTACTACGACAAGCGCAGTCCCACAGGCGAACGCTACACCCTCAAAGGCCACTCCGCCCTCGGCACCGACTTCCTTGTCCCCGGGCAGAATTATTATCCGCTCGTCTCGGGCAAGCACCCTTCTGCCGAGATTGTTGCCACTGAGGATGGCACCGACATCCAAATCTACGCCTACGTATCGCTCTACGGCGGCATCCCCGCCTTCACTCCCGTCAACGTGACCCTACAGCAAGGCGAATGCTATGCCGTCATGCCCGATGGCAACGGCGACATCACCGGCACACGAATCCATTCTTCCCACCCCGTCGCCGTCAATGTCTCCTATCCCTCGGTCTTCCCCATCCTCTCCGACTCGCTCTCCATCGACGACGTCGGCGATCAGATTGTCCCCACAGCCCTGTTGGGTTCACGCTACGCCGCCATCTCAAAACGCAGCTATGAAAGCCGCGTCTTTATCTTCCCTACCGAGAGCAACACCTCCGTCACCATCAACGGAACAGACATCGGACAAACGCTCAGCCCTGGCGGCTTCTGCAATCACCTTCTCGACACCTCCATAGAAATCCACTATATCACTGCCGACAAACCCATCGCCGTCTTTCAGACCAGAATGGACTCGACCATTTTCCGCAGATACCTACAGCCTGCCGGCATCCTCCTACCCCACCTCGACTGCACAGGATCCCGACAGGCTTCCGCACTCACCTATCAACACGATCCGGCGAGGTGGTCAATTCAAAGTGGCTGCCATATCATCTGCAAAACAGCTGACACAGCCTCGTTCTCAGCAACGTATGCGACAGGCGGCATTTTAGATCCACACTGGCTCGCCCACCGACAATTTTTCCGCCCAATTCCCGGAGACAGCACCCTGTCATGGACGGTTAATCCACTCACCTGGAGTGATGTCTTGATCATAAAAAATTCAACGGGCAACTTTCTTCTCTTTTCCAACGAACTTGGCCACGAAATAAGCACTTTCACATGCCACACCAGCTACGACTCTGCGTCATCGTCGTTCCTCTTTTTCGACACCTCGCGGCACATCTTCTGCACGGGCGACAGCATCCGTCTGCCCCTCCACCGCTACGGTACTGACGACATCGTGATTGACGGCCCCAACGGCCTGCACCTCACCGTCGCCACCGACACCGTCGTCCTCCCTGCCGACACCCCAGCCTCGGGCATCTACCACATCTCCGCCCTCGACATCATGGGCTGCCACAGCAACATCTTCACCGACTCCATCACCATCTCCGTCATAGAAAGCTATAACGACACCATCTTCGACACCATAGTCCAGAATCAATTGCCATGGCAACGCTTCGGCATCACCTTTTCCGACGATGCCGACACCCTCATCTTCCGCCCGGGCACGGACAACGCCTGCGACAGCGTCATCAATTATCACCTGAAAGTCTATTTCAACCACTACGACACTGCCTTCTACTACCTCTGCCCCGACCAGTTGCCCGTGACCATCGACACCCTCACCTTCGCTCAAGAGGGCGACTACGATTTTGCCCACGCAGGCAGCCACGGCGAGGACAGCATATTCACCATCTCGCTCCACATCATCCCCAGCACCGACACCACCATTCGCGACTCGATTCTCGAATCCCAGTTGCCGTGGCCCATTTTCGACACATTGTTTACCGACACCATATCCGACTACCTCTACCACACCTACAACCAAGCCGGCTGCGACAGCACCATACACTACAGCCTCTACATCTTTTGGGAAGGCGACCATTGCGACACCACCCT
>JAZUIX010000110.1:0-8682 GCA_045642445.1 Bacteroidales bacterium
CCTGCAAAGTGATGCGCTCAAACAAAGGGGCAAGATTGGGATTCTTGCTCAGACTTAACAAAAGTCGATTGCCATCAAGCATCTCCAGCATCTCCATTCCTGGCTGTTTTTTGGCCTGACTGATGGCAGTTTTGAGCATGAACTCTATCCCTGCACCACCTCCGAACGAGAGGAACACGTCGCTACCATTGACACGGTCGACCGATATATCCAGCCCCACAGCACCCATCAAGGGCACTTTATAGGAGATGCGCAGCGTATGAGGACCTCCAAAACACATTGGCAGTTCCTTGCCACTCTTGTCGTTTATAAAACGTTCTACTTCTTGGTAAGATAATTTGAATTGCATATTGTAACAAATTGAAGATATACAGATTTATAGATTTCGAAAATTATTCATTATGATAAGGTTCGTGATGGAGGATAGAAAAGCCTCGATACAGTTGTTCTACAAAGAAAAGACGCACCATCTGGTGATTGAACGTCATCTGCGAAAGTGATATTTTGTCGTGAGCCACCTTATACACGCTCGGAGCAAAACCGAAGGCTCCTCCTACCACAAACACCAACGATCGTACACCCGCATTCATCTGTTTCTGCAAATATTCGGAAAATCCCACAGAGGTGTGCTCCTTGCCGTGCTCATCCAAAAGCACTATCCTGTCGGCCCCTTCCAACTTCTTCAACAGCAAGGCGGCCTCACGCTCTTTAATCTCCTCGGGCGAGGCGCCCTTCTGATCCTTCAAGGCGGGAATGACCTCAATATCAAAATTCACATAATGTTTCAACCGTTTTTCATAAACATCTATGCCTTCTTGCACAAAGGACATATCGGTTTTGCCAACAACGACGAGTTTGATATTCATAGGGCAGATAATTTTGGAATAATACACAGAGGGCGAACCCTTCGCACCTGATAGTAGGTTACAGGTTTCGCACCATAGAGGCTGTAGGAATAGGCAATCTTTGCGTCCATGCTGCCCTCAAAATCGAAACTCCGCGTATGCTTGGACAGCCGCTGAATAATCAGCCAAAAGAGCATCGCAGAGGCTCCGTTGGGGTGTTGCTCGGGATGCAGTGCCGAGAGGAGCGCGTAGGCGCTGTTGCTATCGAATGCCACAAAGCGGGCCGCACGAAGCACCTCTTTGTCATCCTTCAACCCCAACAAAACACCCTGTCCTCGCTGAAGGGCCTGCGACACCACCCTGACAATAAAATCGTGAGACAGCAAATCTTTCTCCCCTTTCGACTGCCAATACTCATTATGGAATTGGGCGAACCTTTCGGGCGTGAGATCTTCGACCGGAGTCAGCACCTTCTCAGCACGACGGATTTGACGTTGTCTCCGACTTTTATCAAAGTGCTCGAACACTTGTTGCGGATTGGATATATCCTCGATGCGGTATGTGCGTCGTGCTGAAACCCGATAATACTTCCACGCCTCCAAATTGCTTACTGACGGCGAAAAATTCTGTTGGAACAAAAGCAGATGCAAATTGTTGAGTTCAGCAATCAACTCTCGGTCGAGTTCCGAAACCGGAATACCCGCATGAGGATCATACCAAGGGCCATTGTATTGTGTCAACTGTGGCTGCAGCACATACCGCAATCCCATCTTCGAGCCAATCAGGTAAGGCATAGCCGCCACAACTTTTCCTTGACGGTCGCGAACCAGTATCACATCCCAATGCTTGCCCTCACACACCGTCTCCATCCACCAATATTGCAAAAACAGAGGAATCTTAGACCCCTCTGTTTCGCATAGTTCTTTATATAGTTCCTTGTTTGTCAAATGAACATCAAATAGTTACTGCAAGACCACCGTGACACGGTTATTGGCAAGACGGCCATTGAGCGTGTTGTTATCACCCACAGGGTCATCCTCGCCCTTATAGGCAATCTCGATACGATGCTCATCAATACCGCGCTGAATCAAAGCCTTTTTCACCTCAACAGCACGCTGACGAGAGAGACCTGTATTGTAGGCCTCGGTACCCACATTGTCGCTATAACCCGTCAACATCACCTCAAGGCCTTTATTCTCCTTCATATAGTTGGCAAGATTGTCCAACTGGGGGATATAGGACTCCTGAACCGTGGCATCGTTGGGGAAGAACTTGATGTCGGGCCAAGTCTGAGCACCTGCGGCAGCACTGGGCAACAGGTCGGTCTTCTTGGAGGTAAAATCGATAATCAGACCCACACGAATCAACTCGTCCGTAGGTTGTTCCTCGAGATAGAAAGCCTCGTCCTTCCAATAGCGATAGTCAATCTGAGCCACCTTGTAGCTCACCTTGTTCTTCATTTCCTTGTCGATGAGGATGTCGCGGAAATAATCCAACGAAATCAAAGCTTCCATCTGGGCATTCTCCACCAGTTCGGCCTGCTGCTCGGGATCTGTTACCGAGGGATTGACCGCAAAAATGGCGCAGATATGCATCGGAATACGGCCCGCACTGGTAAGATAATCCATCACGGGGTCGAAGGTGCCCCAGTCACGCTTGTCGTCCTTCTCCCATCTCAGCGCGCGGAACTTATTGTAGTTATAATTGACATAGTAACGGGTCTTGGCATCAAAGACTGTATATTTCCAAACAGTATCGTATGCCGCCTCGCGCACTTTGCGTTTGCCGTTCTCATCAATAACCGACTCTTCTTTCTTCGATTTCTTGCTCTGAGCCTCGGGGTTGGTATACTGGTCGTACAGGCCTCCAGGAGTGGGATGCCAAGTTGTATCGGCATTGCGGCCCAACCATATACGGCGGTTGTTACCTTCCTTAATAATATCCGTAGTTTGTTTCTTTTTACGATACTGGGCTTGAACATTCGTAGCCGGAACTGCCACAAGCGCCACCAAAAGCAATATGAGGATTCTCTTATTCATTTTGAAATATTTTTCTATTATAACGTGATAAATGTTTTTTTATTGTTGCGGATCGACAAGAGATCCATTTTCGCACACCAACATGCGCGACTGAAACTTGTCTATCATCATAAAATCGTGCGACGAAATCAACATCGTGGTTCCTGTTTGTTGGTTGATATTCACCAACAACTGCATAATGTCCGACGACGTGGCAGGGTCGAGATTGCCCGTAGGTTCGTCAGCCAAAATCAAACTCGGATTATTTATCAAAGCACGGGCGATACCCACACGTTGCTGCTCACCTTCAGAAAGTTGGTACACCGTGGCTTTAGCCTTATCGGCTATGCCGACAGCCGTCAGCGTATGCATCACCTGCTCATCAATCTCATTTTTTTTCCAACCTGTTGCCTTCAACACAAAGACCAAATTATCGTACACATTTCGGTCCTTCAAAAGTCTGAAATTTTGGAAAACGATACCGATTTTTCGTCTCAACAGAGGAATTTGACGACGTTCGAGATGCCTCAAATCATATCCACAAACCTCTGCTTGGCCTTCGTCAATATCGTGGTCGGCATAGAGCGTCCGCAACAAAGAAGTCTTGCCCGCACCACTCTTACCTATCAGATACACAAATTCTCCCGCATTGACGGTAAGGTTGACATGTGTCAGTAACGGACCATTGTCATGGCTTATGGTCATATCAGCCAGCTTGATTATCGGATTCTCCATATACACTATTTTTCAAAATGCAAAAATACTATTTTTTTTAGAATTAATAATAAAAATAAATATTATCTCAATTCCATAGGTCATCCTTGTGATACTTTTCATCCGACGAACACGGCTGGGTCGTTGACCAAACGGGCTTGTAGCGGCCACGTGGCGGGGACTTAACAGGGTAACCCCGATAAACCCCGTTAAGACCCCGATAAGACAGCCCATCCCTGACCGATAACAAATAAATATGACCATCTGATAGACACAATTATTGCTCCGTCCATTCGTCTCATTCGTTTTATTCGTTTTACACCATACAACTAACTGATATAAAATTACATACAGCACCAAAACAAGCAAAATGAAATATATAAAAAATCACTCATAACAAAATGATTCTAAAACAGATACAGCATGCGAAACGAATGCGAATGAGCCAAACACGAATGAAAAGCCTGCTCTAGCGATACCGAGGGCAAGTCTGTTCACTCTGAGTTTTTATGCTACACCGCCATATCTTTGACTAACATAGTTGTAAATGGTGTCGCGGTAGTAGTTTATACTTTCCTCGCTATAACTCTCTGGGAGTTCCTGCCACAAAACATCACGGATAGTGATGATGAGTGTTGCACGTGTCGTTGGTTTGTCAAATGGATGATCCATCCCTGCCAGCTGTCCTTTTATTTTTGCAAGCAGTTCTATGGCTACGTCCTTCAGTTTCTTGACTTCTGCCTTTGACAGATTGTCTTTCAATAGGAGGTCATAGAGCGAGAGTTCTTCGTCGCTCTTGAAACCTTCTCGTACATAACGTTTCTCTTCTTCGCTGAGAGACTGCGACAGATGCATCAACTCCTCGAAAGTTTTCTCTATCGTTGCACGATTCTGCTCCTGGTTATACGCTTGGATTATCTCTTGATACTTCTCGTAGAAGTTTATTCTGGATGGATTCTCTGCCAAGAGTCGAGCCAGACGTTCTTGAAGTAAGTCTTGAATGTCTCGTAGCACGAGATTCTTGTCTTCACGCTTGGCAAACTCTCTCCGCAATAAGTCGAAGTCGATGCCACTGATGTCAAATCTGCGTCCACCAGCATCAGCAACCATAACATGTTCGCCATCAATTTCCAAGTGCTCATTCACAATGTCATTGATTGCCACGCTCAAATCTGTTATATCAGCATGTTTGCGTTTCTTCTGCAATTCTTTATAGATAGCCTCAAGAGCATCCTTCTTTTTACGCATGTCTTCAGTTATATCTTCACGATCCAGATATTTCCAAAGTCGGAGCAATGTTGTGGCGAATGTACAGAACGATTTTCTGGTTTCAACCGTATCGCACAGCAGGTTTGCTGCTTTCTTCAAGAGAGACAGTTTCTCAAATGATAAAGCATCTATGAGTTCCTGTAATTCAAAACCTTTGTCATGCAAGAATGATACTGCCGTGGCTATGATTTCCCAAACATTCTTTATCAGTTCCTCCTTGTTGACGGTAGGATCATTGCCTCCTTCACCTCCTTCAGGATTAGCCGTATAATCAGCCAATGCTTGTCGCAGAGCCTTTACGATGCCTATGTAGTCAATGATAAGGCCATTCGACTTGCCTTCTGCCACACGGTTAGCACGAGCAATTGTCTGCATCAGGGTGTGTGCCTTCATAGGCTTGTCAATATAGAGACAAGAGAGGGTCTTCACATCAAATCCAGTCAGCCACATGGCACAGACAAACACAACTCGAAGATTACTATCAGAATCCTTGAACTCTTTGTCAAGTTCCCGCTTCTCCATTTTCTCGCGGTGTGGTGTGATGTCGAGTCTCCATTTCTTGAATGTCTGTATCTCGTTCTGCTCCTGCGACACCACAACGGCCATTTCCGTTTCTTCCATCCATTGCAGTTTGCGCTTCATTTCTTGAACTTCCTGTTGCCAGGGATCTTGTTCTATGCGCTTTCGCAGAGCCTTAATCTCCTTCTGCCAATATTCCTGCACATAGTTGTACATGCGCACGCAGGTCACCTTGTTGAAGCTCACCATCATAGCCTTGCCACTTGTCCACAAGTCGCTATAATGGCGCACGAAGTCCTGTGCCACAACTCTCAGTCGTTTCTCTGCCGTGAGCAGATGCACCTCCTGAGCAAACTCACGCTCCAGTTTGGCTTGCTGTGATGGATCAAGATTCTCTTCATCTAATCGAGCGGCAATCTCGGCATTGATTTCCGGATTCTTCAGTTCCTGCAGTTTTTCACCCCGATTCTCGTAGTAGAGAGGTACGGTTGCCTTATCCTCCACGGCACGTTTGAAGTCATACACCGACACATACTGTCCAAATGTACGAGCCGTGATATTATCGTCTCGCAACAAAGGCGTACCAGTGAAACCGATACGGTTTGCCGTAGGCAGCATGTGCATGAGGTTGTCGGCAAAGATGCCATTCTGCGTGCGATGTGCCTCATCACTCATCACGATAATGTCATGGTCGGGATATACAGGCTTTGCATCTGCCTTGTTGAACTTCTGTATCAATGAGAAGATGAACGATGGATTGCCTGTCAGCTTCTGCCTCAGGTCCTCACCACTATAGGCAATGAACTGTTTGGCTTTCAACCCACCCAACAATCCGCAATTCTCGAATGTGTCGCTAATCTGCTTGTTCAGTTCATCGCGGTCGGTAAGCACCACAATGGTTGGAGAGCCTTCAAACTTACGTCTGATCTTTTGAGCCAGGAACACCATCGAATAACTCTTTCCAGACCCCTGTGTATGCCAGAACACGCCCAGCTTTCCCTTCATCGCCTCACGATGGCGATACATTTCCACGGCTTGGTTCACGCCTAAGTACTGGTGGTTGCGAGCCAGAATCTTCACCGTTGAACCTCCACTATGGTCGAAGAGGATGAAGTTTTCAAGCAAGTCCAGAAGGTTTTCCTTTTTACAAATACCGCGCAGCATCGTTGGCAGTTCGATGTTGCCGTGATCCAGCTCCGTCAGACGCTTCCACTCATGGAAGAACTCCCACTTGGCCCCTACCGTTCCCACACGGCTCTCCATACCATTGCTCAGCATAATCATTGCATTATGGTGGAACAGGTGCGGAATGGTGTCCAGATAGTCGCAATAGTTGTCGGTGTAGGCGTTCTGAATGTCCTGGTCGTGGTTTTTCAGTTCGATGAAGATGACGGGAAGTCCGTTCACATAACACACCACATCGGCTCTGCGCTTATGTATTGGCCCCTTTATCCAGAGTTCCCTTACGGCAACAAACTCATTGTTATTGACATTAGCGAAGTCCACGACACGCGCCTTGACGGTTTCCGTTTCGCCATTTGGCTTCAAACGAGTGACAGGCACACCATCGCGAAGGAAACCATACTTTTCCTCGTTAATCTGCATCAGCGTCTGCGAACTCATATAGCCGGTCATGCGCTCCACAGCCTCAAGCAGCTGCTTGTCGTTCATCCACGGGTTCAGACGTTTCAAAGCCATACGCAAGTGCCGGATCAGCACCACCTCGTTCTGGGCTTTGCGGCCAAGCGTACCGTTTTCGCCCAGCACCTCGCTGTCGAAGGCATAGACGCTCTTCCAGCCGAGTTCCTTTTCAAGAAGTTCGGCTGTTGATTTCTGTATGAGCAGGTCTTCGCTATAGTCTTTTGCCATATGCTTTAGTGCTATTTCTCATGAGAAGTTCGTTTCCATTTCTCTACATGTCCGATGGAATGTCCTGCCTCTTGACTATGTTCAACTTTACTTCCATCAAACATGAGTTCGCAGATGTGATCGCCATTGTCATCACACAGCTCAAACCTGCCATGTTTTTTGTCGATGGACAGGAACAGATATTTGCCGTCTTTCTTGATGCTGTAAATCTTGACAATTCTATCATTTTCCCTATTCAAATTTTCCAGTTCTATTTCGTGGTGATAATAGTTAGCTTCACAAATCTTGGAGCCTATTTCTTTGGCATATGATATCCTCTCATTTCCTTCACTTTTGTGATTCATAATCAGAGAATAGAATTTTGATACAACCTCATCCGTACCCAAACTTTTCTCATCCATAGTAGCCACATAAATTTTATCTATATGTTCCAATTTTTGGACTAACACGGTTGACATCTTCAATTTTCCTAACTCGGTTCTCATGATGTTGATAGCCTTATTGAAGCATGGTAGGTATTGGTTTGGAGACATTGACCAGTCAATCTTATCAGGATTGTTTTCGAACCATTGATTATGCCACGCATCTATGGATGGTTTATCGTAAATATAATCCGACTTTGGACATCCATCATATTCAAAACCGCCATGTGTTCTCGGCAACGGTTTATTATCAAATAATTCAGGTTTACCTATATTTATAGGTTGAAAAACAAAATTACTGTAACTAAACAATAGTTGACTCGCTATCTGACCTGCTCCTTGCCAATAATTATCAGAGGTATTCTCGCTCTTTAGCCAAAAATCCTTCCACTCATCACTATATACATAGTAAAGTTTATCTTTGCAACTTTTAGCTTCTTGAAGCATATCGTAAAACCGTCTTATTGTAGATTGCGAATCGCCTCTCACTTTGGAAAACACGATTCCTTCTTTATCAATGAATATGCTTCCTTTAACCTTCATGATATTCCTCTACACGTTTACGTCCTAAATCCATCAACTCAAACATATCTTGTCTAACTTGATCAAAGAAGTCAACAGGAAATTCGTCAAGATTCCCCCATTCGTCCATACCAAACTCCATGATATTCTTCTCGCCATCCTTATTCTGGAAGAAATAGATTGTCATATCCTCATGCGATATTTCTGTCTTGCCCTCAGCAATCATTCGGCGGATACCATTGACAATATGTTCGCTGTGAGTCTCGATGATTACACGCACACCTGCTGCTGCCATGCGAGCAAGGAAATAACCCATGTTCGACTGTGCCTTAGCATGAAGATGAGCCTCTGGATTCTCCACTGTCAGCATGCCACCTTCAGGAACAGTCAAGCCACTTACTAGGATAGGCAGAGCGTAAGTGATACCGAAACCGACGTTGGAAACAGCATTATCATGCACCCTGATCTGATAGGAATCCTGGTCTTTTCCGGGAGCTACATTCA
>JAZUIX010000111.1:0-2088 GCA_045642445.1 Bacteroidales bacterium
AATTCTCCGCTATGCCTCCTTGGAGCGTCGGCATTGCCTATCGGCACCGCTATCGAAAGCCACTGGCTTTCTTCATGCTCAGCAATCTGTTCCAAAACCAACTCAAAATCCCAAGAAATCAATTTATAGAACCCACCTTAAGTGTTAAATGATGCGACATTCAAAAAACAGGACCACGTCCAACACAAAATTTATCATTTACCATTTGAAATTATCCATCATAAAAAATCCGATAATTTTTTTTGAAAATATGGACAAAAAAACGGGGTGTCTCACGACACCCCATTTTCCCATTAAACACTATTACAAAATCCTTTTTTAGGTAAGAACTACCTAAGCACTTGATTTTAAGCTCGGACATGCTTATTTTCCCTCTCAAATGCGATTGCAAAAGTACGAAGATTTTTCGAATCTGCAAATGTTTGAACATTATTTAACTAATTTTAACTAACGATGAATATTGCTGCTCACACCTTAGGATGCAAGTTAAACTTCGCCGAAACAAGTCATTTGCTCAGAACCTTCAAAGAAGCCAATTTTAACATAGTCGGGTTTCACGAAAAAGCCGATATTTACGTCATAAACACCTGCACGGTGACCGCTGTTGCCGAAAAAAAGTGTAGAAACGCCATTCGACAGGCAATTTCTCAAAATAACGATGCAATAATCGCTGTCATAGGTTGTTACGCACAAAACGAGGCTCAAAAGCTGGCACAGATACCTGGTGTGAGCATCGTCCTCGGCAACGAAAACAAGCACCAATTATTCGATATAATCATTTCGCAACTCAATGGAAATAAAAAAATAAGCAACAATATTTCCAACACCGAAGGTCCCTGGCCTTTCGCCTTGGCATACTCTGGTGACGACCGCACACGAACTTTTTTCAAAATACAGGACGGCTGCGACTATTTCTGCACCTACTGTGCCATACCCTTCGCCCGTGGACGCAGCCGCAGCGCCACCATCGCCAAAACCGTTGCCATGGCTCGGGAGATAGCCGCCTCTGGCACCCACGAGGTGGTGCTCACAGGGGTCAACACAGGCACCTTCGGCCTTCATCAAGGCGAAACATTTATCGACCTGCTCCGCGAATTGGACAAAATAGAAGGCATCCTGCGCTACCGCATCAGCAGCATCGAGCCCAACCTCATCACCGATGAAATCATCGACTTTGTGGCCTCCTCACGGGCCTTCCTGCCCCACTTCCACATCCCCTTGCAGGCAGGAAGCGACAAGGTGTTGAAAATGATGCACCGACACTACGACACACAGCTCTACGCCAATCGCCTGGAACACATCAAGTCGGTGATGCCCGACGCCTGTATTGCCGCCGATGTCATCACCGGTTTCAATGGCGAAGACGACGAAACCTTCGCCCAAAGCAAAGCCTACATCGACAGCCTCCCCATCTCCTACCTGCATGTCTTCCCCTACTCCGACCGTCCCAACACCTACGCCCTACGCATGCCCGAAAAAGTACCCGTACCTGTCCGCAAAGCCCGCAGCCAGGAACTCCACATCCTCTCCGACCACAAACGCCACGCCTTTATAGAAAGTCAGTTGGGCAAAAGCCGCACCGTGCTGTGGGAGCACACCATCCACAACGCCTCCGGCAAGCCCCTCATGCAGGGATGGACCGACAACTACATCCGTGTTCAACGACCCTTCGACAGTTCCCTCATCGGCGTCATCACCTCCCACCCCATCACCCCCGACACAATAGTTCAAGACTACGCCTGCGACGACTGATTCTCTGTTGTGACCTGTGACTTGTGATTAGTGACTTGTGATTTGTGATTAGTGACTTGGAGGGCGGCAGCCCTTGATTAGTTAAGAGTTAAGAATTAAGAGTTAAGAACGACATTCGGGTATTAAACGAATTACCTATGACTCAAAAACGAAAAACGAAAACGAAGGCACTCTTGAATTGAGAATTGAGAATTGAGAATTGATAATTGAGAATTGGGCGGCAGCCTCCTATTCACAAGTCACTAATCACTAATCACTAATCACTAGTCACTAGACCCTCGTATTATTCAAAAACCAATAACCTTTACAAATCGATAATCGATAACCGATAACCAA
>JAZUIX010000112.1:0-4642 GCA_045642445.1 Bacteroidales bacterium
TTTTCTGTGATTTTGGCCGTTTTTGGTCATCTTGCTGTTTGTCACTCGGTCATGTAGCCCGCTACACTCCCTCGTTCCGCTCAGCAATCTGTTCCAAAACCAACTCAAAATCCCAAGAAATCAATTTATAGAACCCACCTTGAAAAAATATAGTGCGGACTCGTGATAGAATCCGCACTATTTTTTTTGAGCCTCGATATCGAGGACTATTCCAATGCTTTGACAAGGTTCTCGGCACCGGCGAAGATTTCGCTGATGCGGGTGGCAACCATGTAGGCGGGAGTGGTGTATACGTGGTGCTGATGGTCGATGCATACCTCCGTGGCTTGGCAGCATTGGTGTTTTGCGCCGAGGGTTTCTGCCACACGGGAGGCCTCGCAGGTCTGCCCAAGGGTGAGGGTGACGCCGTAGGGGCCGAGCACTTTGGCAAGCACCATGGGGGCGATACACATGGCGAGGATGGGCTTCTCAACCTGGTAGGTTTGGAGTATGGCCTGCTGGACATCAAAACGGACATCCATTTTTTCGGCTTCAAAGGCATAGCTGCTGAGGTTGCGGGCGGCACCCATGCCGCCGGGGAGTGCGAGCGCGTCGTAGTTGTCGGGTGAGTATTCTGCCAGAGGCTTGATGTTGCCACGGGCAATACGGGCTGCCTCGGTGTAGAGGTCGCGCACTTCGCCTGTCTCTTTGCCGTCGAGGTGGCTCACAACACGGCACCCGCCGTCGGGGGCGAAACATTGGTAGGTCCAACCTCGTCTGTCTATGGCGAGCATGAGGGAGAGGGTTTCTTGTAGTTCGCTGCCGTCGCGATTGCCGCAGCCGGAGAGGATGATGGCTATGTTCATTTTTTTAGGTTTTTATGGTGGGTTCTATAAATTGATTTCTTGGGATTTCGGAGTGGTTTTCGAGCAGATTGCTGTGCAGAACGAGGAAGCGTAGCGGGCTACATGACCGAGTGATAAACAGCAAGATGCCGGAAAACGCCCGAAATCGCAGAAAAGTATTTTATTTTTCATTATCTTCATACGTTGAATTTATAGAACCCACCTTATGTTTTCAGATGCCGAGGATGAGCTCAATTTTGTCGTTCTCCTTGATGCCTTTGAGACGGAGGTCTGCGTTTGCGGCATCGCTGCTGTAGGCTTTGTCGAACACGGCTTGTTGCACGGTGATGAAAGCCTTGAGCTGCTGGTGGTAGAGCTCCATTTCGGTGGTGTGGTTGATGCCTTTGATGGTGATGTAGTCCTTTTCGAGTTTGTTGTAGGCTTTGCGGATATTCTTGTAGGGGGTGATGGCAGATTGGACTTTGGAGTCGAGGGTTTTGTACTCGTTGTAGAGGTTGATGACTTCCACGCAGAGATTTTCCATATCGAGGCAGTCGTTGAGGCTGTTGATGAATTCGTGGCCGCCGTCGACGTTGATGAAACTGGGTGTGAGTACGTATTGTTTGCGGATGGTTTGGAACCCGTTGTAGACGTTGAGGTGCTGGAGCCAGTGGCGGTTGATGGAGTCTTTCGTCGATTCGATGAGTGTGCGTAGTTCGACGATGGTGTCGTATTGGCGTTGCATAATCTCGATGTAGTCAAGTTCTTTGCTGTAGCGGGCAGCGTCGTCGAGGGTGTGGTAGTTGGGGGTGACGGTGATGGTGGAGAAGAGTGTGCGGTAGGCTTTTGAAACATCGGGGAAATGTACTGAGCAGTGGCGGGATATGGTGTCGGAGTGGTTGAGAATGGAGGCTATGCGGTCATAGTCGTTTTGGTAGCATTGCTGGACTTGGATGAATTCTTTGAGTTCGCCGATGAAGAACTGGGCGTCGGACATGGTGGTGAAGGTGGGAACGGTGTTGATGGTGTTGACCACTTCGTCGTAGGTCTTTGCCACATCGCGGAATTTGGGGCTGTAGAGGCTGCTGATGCGTTTGTTGGAGGCCGTGATTTTTTCGCGGAGGTCCACCACCTCGAGGTAGCAGTTCTGCAGGTCGAGAATTTCCTGCTGCTTTTCGGCGTAGGCGTAGTACTCCTTGATGGTGGAAAAGTCGACGGGGAAGGGCTTTTGTACAAAAACGCGCGAGTAGGATCGGTAGACGTCGGTGTGGTTGTGCCCACAGCGGATGCGCAAGGTGTTGGCAAAACTGTTGATGCGGGCGGAGTAGTTGTTGTTGCTGAGGAGGTTGGCGATGATGTGCTTTTGGAAGTTGGAAAACTCGTTGAGGTCGTTGATGTAGTCGTTGTCGCCTCGGCGCATAGAGAAGTCGTAGCGGTTGTAAACGGAGAGATAGGCGTAGTAGAGGTCTTTGAGCTCCTTTTGACGGATTTTGTCGCTGATGCCGATGCCGTCACAGGCGTTGACGATGGTGCGGTGCTGTCGGCTGATGCTGTCCTTGGTGAGACTGATGGCGGATTGCTGGAGCGAGTCGGTGCGAATGTGTTCGCGTTCGATGTAGTAGTGAGCGCGGCGTAGGAGAAGAGCGGAGAGGTCCTCCATGCGCTGGCTGTATTCGTTGTAGTCGGCAAGGTATGTCGTGGCGTCTATCCAGATAGTGTCGCGGCTGTGGCGGAAGTCGTAGCGGATGGAGTTCTGCATCGACATAAGTCGGGCGTTGGTGGCCACGCAGGTGTCGGTGAGCGTATGATTGTCCACCGAGAGGGTCTCGAGATAGCGTATGAGGTGGATGGTGTCGTCCAAAAAATCGGAGCGGATACCGAACTCGGGTGCGATGTCGCGCACGGAGAGGGGTACGACCTGCTGGGCGTGGGCTATGCCGGACGAGAGGGCCATCATTGCCAGCCACAGGGCGAGGCAGGACTTTTTGAGAGTATGGAGCGTTTTAGACATTTCGTGGTTTTGGGGTTATCGTTATTTATCGTAAGAGCTGCCGTCGAAGCAATGGGTGCAGACGTTGCATTTGTCAAGGCCGATGGCGTTGCAGACGTTGCTGAGGGTGTTGAACTTGAGGGTGTCGACCCCAATCTCCTTGCGTATGGCTTCCACCATGGCGGCATATTCATTGGAAGTGTCGTCCTGGTAGGCTTCGATGTTGCGCACCTCGCCCCCTTCAAGCTGGGCGATGATGCGACGGGTGATGAGCTCCTTGTCGGTCTTGGAGGCAGAGAAATTGAGGAAATTGCAGCCGTGCACCAATGGGGGACAGCTGATGCGGATGTGCACATGCTTGACCCCGCTGTTGTAGAGCATCTTGACCTGGTCGCGGAGCTGGGTGCCACGGACGATGCTGTCGTCGCAGAAAACAACATCTTTGCCCTCGAGAACTTTGCGCGAAGGGATGAGTTTCATCTTGGCCACGAGGCTGCGGGCCTCCTGGTTGGTGGGCATGAAGCTGCGGGCCCATGTGGGGGTGTATTTGAGAATGCCGCGTTTGTAGGGGATGCCTTTGCCTATGGCGTAACCCAGAGCCATGCCGATGCCCGAATCGGGGATGCCTGTCACATAGTCGGCTTCCACATCGTCGGTTTTACCCATCACTTCACCCAGGCGGTAGCGCACCTCTTCGGTGTTGATGTCTTCATATTCGGTACAGGGGTAGCCGTAGTAAATCCACAGGAAAGAGCAAATCTGCATTCTGCCGCTGGGGGCGATGATCTGTTTGATGCCTTCAGGAGTGATCTCGACAGCCTCGCCGGCTTTGACGAAATAATCGGTCTCGTAGCCGAGATTGACAAAGCTGTGACTTTCGGAAGCCACGGCATAGTCGTTGCCGCGACGTCCGATGGTGAGGGGGGTGCGGCCCAGTTTGTCGCGCACGGCGATGATGCTGTTGTTGGTGAGGATAAGGAACGATACGCTGCCGCGCACATGGTCGTACACGTTGCGAATGCCGTCGGCGAAGGTGGCACCTTGAGTGATGAGGAGGGCGATAAGTTCGGTGGGGTTGGTGGAGCCCATGCTGAGTTCGGTAAATTGCTGGTGCTGGTCGAGGCAGAGCTTTTCGAGTTCGGGGATATTGTTGATGCGTG
Organism: Bacteroidales bacterium; assembly: GCA_045642445.1. Taxonomy (GTDB): domain Bacteria; phylum Bacteroidota; class Bacteroidia; order Bacteroidales; family P3; genus Colimorpha. The sequence continues at coordinate 3,975 of JAZUIX010000112.1, forward strand.
AGACGGTGCATACCGCGAAGCGGCCGAGATGAGAATTGCACACAATAGGCTGTGCGTCAGAGTCGCTGATGACGCCGATGCCCTTGTTGCCCAACATCTCGTGGATGTCGGCGTTGAATTTGGTTTTGAACTGCGTGTTCTCGATGTTGTGGATGTTGAGGTGGACAACGCCGTTGTCGATAGTGCTGAGACCGGCACGGCGGGTGCCGAGGTGAGAATGGTAGTCGGTACCATAGAAAAGTTCCGATGCGCAGGGTTTGCTGGTGATGACTCCAAAAAGACCGCTCATAAATTATTATTTTTTAAAGATGATAAAATATATATAGGTTGCTAAAATACAATATTTTGTTGTCAAAACGACAACGAATCTTGTAATGCAAAGATACAAAAAATAATTGAGAATAATAAAATATTATTTGTGACTAGTGAACTTTATGAATTGAAAATTGAGAATTGAGAATTGAGAATTAAGTTCTCGTTTTCGTTCTTCGTTTTCGTTTTTCGTCTCAAGCCGGAATGCAGTTCTTAACTCCGTTGTGTTGGATTTGCAATCCAACACGATATACTATCAGGATTTGCAATCCGCCAACATTTTCGTTGCGAACAATTTCCATCTGATGTGGAATGAAAGGCTGGTGAAGACGGATTCGAAATCCTAAAAATAACAA
>JAZUIX010000113.1:0-5239 GCA_045642445.1 Bacteroidales bacterium
TTGCTGAGCGGAACGAGGGAGTGTAGCGGGCTACATGACCGAGTGACAAACAGCAAGATGACCAAAAACGGCCAAAATCACAGAAAAGTATATTTTCAAAATATTTCATGTTTACGTTGAATTTATAGAACCCACCTTTATGTTTTTCATGCCCGTCATGATGTGTGGTGTGTGATATTCAAAATGTACCAACTTATTTTTTAAACATTACTTAATCAGATGATAAAGTCGTACAAACATATTTGAATAAATTACTCAGTGTGATGCAAAGATACGAAGTATAGAATGGTCGTCTCCAAAAGAATCACTATTCACTAATCACAGCTTACTGTTCACAGTTCACAATTCACTTATTTTTAATTCTTACAATTCAAAAAAAGTTTGTATCTTTGCACTTTGTACCATATAATAAAATAATATCAATATGTCTGATACCCTTGTAATTACGCCGACTTATAACGAAAAAGAGAACATTGAGGCCATTATTCGGAAGGTTTTTTCGCTCGACAAAGAGTTTGATATGCTCATTGTGGAGGACAACTCGCCCGACGGCACCGCGGATATTGTCAAACGTCTGATGGAGGAGTTCCCCAACCGCCTTTTCATCAAGGAACGCAAGGGTAAACTGGGCCTGGGCACCGCTTACCTGGACGGTTTCCGCTGGGGTTTGGAGCACGGCTACGACTATATGATTGAGATGGATGCCGATTTTTCGCACAATCCCGACGATCTGCCCCGCATGTATGAGGCCTGTTCGACGGGCAAGGGCGATGTTGTTGTGGGTTCGCGCTATGTGGGTGGCAAGATCAGCGTGGTGAACTGGCCCATGGGCCGTCTGATGATGTCGTACTACGCTTCGGTGTATGTGCGCACGGTGACCCGCATGAAGGTGATGGATGCCACGGCAGGTTTCGTATGCTACAGCCGCAAGGTGCTGGAGAAGATGAAGTTTGACAAGGTGAAGTTTGTTGGCTACGCCTTCCAGATTGAGATGAAGTATACCGCCACCCGTCTGGGATTTAAGATCTACGAGGTGCCTATCGTGTTCACCGACCGTGTGTTGGGCACTTCGAAGATGAGTATGAAGATTTTCAAGGAGGCATTTTTCGGTGTCTTCAATCTGAGACTTCGCAATTGGAAAAATTATTGATTATTGGAATATAGGATTATGAGAAGACTGTTTCTTATCGCTTTGACGCTGGTTGTTGCGGCCAACGTTTTCGCTCAGGACAAAATGCTCAGTTCGAAGCAACTGATGACCCGCGGATTGTATCCCCAACAGAAGATGCGCTGCATGCAGTTTGTGGGGAGCAGCAACCAGATTGCCTATATACAGGACTCGGTGCTCTTTGTGGGGCAGCCAGGCAAGGCCAAACAATGCATCACCCTCGGCGGTTTGAACAAACTGCTGGCGGCTGCAGGCATGGAGGGTGTGAGACGTATGCCCGACATGGAGTTTGTCAGCGATAAGGAGTTGCGTTTTGTGGCTGACGGCAAGATTATGCTCTACAACACGGCCAAGAAGACCTTGGTGAGCCTGGCAACGGCACCCGAAGCGGATGCCGCCAACGTGGATTGGGAGGAGCACAGCGGCCAATTTGCCTATACGAAGGACAATAATCTGTACATCAGCAATAACGGAAAAATATTCTCCATCGAGGATCCCGATAAGGACATTATTATCGGCCAGACGGTACACCGCAATGAGTTCGGTATTGAGAAGGGCACTTTCTGGTCGCCGATGGGAAGCTATCTGGCTTTCTACCGCATGGATCAGTCGATGGTGACCGACTACCCGCTGGTCAACACCACGTCGCGCATCGCCCGCGAACAGCCTTTCAAATATCCTATGGCGGGCATGAAGAGCCATGAGGTGACGGTGGGCATATATGACGCGGCGAAGGGCACCGTTCTCTATTTGGACACCCGCAGGGACGCGACTGTGGCCGAGCGCGAGAACTATCTCACCAACCTCTGCTGGAGCCCCGAGGAGGATTATCTGTATATTGCAAAAATCAATCGCGGACAGAACCAGATGTGGTTGGAGCGCTACGATGTGACGGACGGTGAGTTCGACACGGTGCTTTTTGAAGAGAAGAACGACCGCTATGTGGAGCCTTGCGATGCGATGATATTTGTTCCCAAACACAACGACCAGTTCCTGTGGTTCAGTATGCGCGACGGCTACAAGCATCTGTACCTGTATAATACTGACGGCCAATTGCTCAAGCAGGTTACCAAGGGTCAGTACGAGGTGGAGAAGTTTGTGGGATTCGACGCCAAGGGCGAGAATATTTTCATCCTTGCCAACAAAGAGAGCGCCACAGGTTGCGCTGCCTATAAGGTGAACCTGCAGAGCGGCGAGATGACCCTGCTCACTCCTGCCAAAGGCACCCACAACGTGATTATGAACAGCAACGGCACCGCGTTGATTGATGTTTTCAACAGCGTTGAGAACCCCGGCACGGCACAGGTTTTGGATGCCAAAGGCAAGGTGCTGACCACCCTCTACCAATCGGACAACCCCTTGGCCGAATATGCCATGCCCGGCATCGAGATGGGCAGCATCAAGGCAGCCGACGGTGTTACCGACCTTTATTACCGCTTGATTACTCCTCCCAATATGGACAAAAGCAAGAAGTACCCGACGTTGGTGTATGTGTATGGAGGTCCTCACAGCCAATTGGTTACTGACACTTGGCTCGGAGGCGGAAATCTGTATTTCCTCTATTTGGCACAACAGGGCTATGTGGTGTTCACGGTAGACAATCGCGGCACCGACAACCGTGGCTTCGAGTTTGAAAGCTGCACCCACCGTCAGCTGGGCACCATAGAGTTGGCTGACCAGATGGAGGGTGTGAAATTCCTCCAATCGCTGCCATACGTCGACAAAGACCGCATGGGTGTGGAAGGCTGGAGTTTCGGCGGTTTTATGACTATCACGATGAAGTTGGCCCATCCCGAAATCTTCAAGGTGGGATGCGCCGGCGGCCCTGTGATTGATTGGAAATGGTACGAGGTGATGTACGGCGAACGCTATATGGACACCCCCGAGGAGAACCCCGAAGGATATAAGAACAACAGCCTCACAGGCAAGGCCAAGGACCTCGAAGGCCGTCTGCTGGTGATCCATGGTGCGGAAGACAACACGGTGGTGTGGCAGAACTCCATCGAGTTTATCGAAGCTTGCATCAAGGCGGGAAAACAAGTTGATTACTTTATTTATCCGCACCACGAACATAATGTGAGAGGCTACGACCGCATCCACCTTTATGAGAAGATGTTCGACTATTACGAGACTTTCCTGAAATAGACAATCAAGCACTAATCAATTTAGAACAAGATGTTTACCGGAATCATAGAACTGACCGCCAAGGTCGTCAAGATAGAAAAAGAGAACACCAATTTCCACTTCACCCTTGAGGTGCCTTTTGGCGATGAGCTGGCCATTGATCAGAGCATGGCACACGACGGATGCTGCCTCACGGTGGTGAAGGTGGACAAGGAGAAGAAGCAATATGTGGTGACCGCTATGGACGAAACCATGCTCAAGACCAACCTCTCCACCTGGCAGGTGGGAACAGAGGTCAACGTGGAGCGCTCCATGCGCATGGACGGACGTTTTGACGGCCATATCGTGCAAGGACATGTGGACCAAACCGCACGTTGCACCAAGGTTGTCGATGACCACGGCAGCTGGCGTTTCTACTTTGAATACGAATACAGCCAGGAGAAGAAGAATATCACCGTGCCCAAAGGCTCCATTTCAATCAATGGTGTGAGTCTGACGGTGGTGGACAGCGAGCCGGGAATGTTCTCCGTAGCCATTATCCCCTACACCTATCAGGTGACCAATTTCCACAATTTCAAACCGGGAACGATTGTCAATATCGAGTTCGATGTCTTTGGCAAATATGTCCAACGACTCCTCGAGCAATATATGACGGCTCAAAAAGGTTGATTCTCAACCCCTCTTCAGACGTCGAAAATAGGGCAACAAAGCCAGCCACCCCAAGAAAGAGCCAAGAAAATTGGCTATCAAATCATTGATATCAAAACCTCGCCACGGCAGGATATACTGTACGAATTCGGTACAGATGCCTATAACCATTGCTACAAGCAATATGGGCTTTTTGCGACGATACAGTATGTCCAGCAGAAAGAACGGACACACCAAATACACCGAGGCGTGAAGGAGATGGTCGAGACGTATTCCGAACACAAAATTGTTGAGCGGAATACCCACACCGTTCAAAGGTGCCCACATCAATATAGCCAGACAGACAAAATATACTATTGACTCCCATTTTCTATTCTTGCTGCCAAACATTCGCCCGAGCATATTGAGCAACGAACGCCGTTTTGAGACAAAAAGAGACCTTCTGCGCCACTCGGGGCTATCGGTGCTTAACATTGTGCCATCGGGACGCTCCAGAGCCGTCAAACGGGCCAAAACAGCATTTCTCTGCACATGCTCGCAACTAGAACAGTTGTCTCCCCGGAAAACATAATCCCCATTCTTGATTCGGAGAAGGCGGTGAATGATGAAATGATTGGCGTGAGTAAAAAGGTAAATCTCGCCAGGACGGAGTTTCTCCCCTTCGGCTATGGGCGCAAGATGAATCTTGTCGCCATTGCCGTTGATCATAGGCAACATGCTTCGACCGCCAAAAGCAATCCTGACTGAGACTCCATTCTTGAGACGTTCGCACATCTCTTGCAACAAAAAGTTGTCAGGACTATTGGGCAGAGTTATTTGGCGTGTTTCCATAAGAATCTATCATCCAAAAATAGCCTTATATGAAGTTTGCGCAGCATCGGCATCGGGCAGGCACTCCAGATGGAACACGGGCACAGCTGAGATAACATCCCCCAACATGGAAACAATAGAGTCGGCAAACACGTCGTCCTGTGCCAAAGCAGGCGGACACGAAGGCTGTATTTGAGAAAAAGCCTCCACTATACCCAAACGACGAATCTTGTTATAAGGAGCCTGCGAAAGGCGCACCACCGCTGCCAAAGGAAAATGCTTTTGATGGTAGCAATGTGTCTTTCCGCTCCACGGAGATCCGTACACAACAGGAGTACCATCCTCAATAACGAGAATCGGACTGTCATCATTCAGCAGATGAGCATCGGGAATATTCTTTAACCAAAGGCGGGTATGGGTGCTCTTACCCGTACCTGATTCGCCCAAAAACAACACCGCGCGATTTTGATGAACTATCACGGAGGAATG
>JAZUIX010000114.1:0-9594 GCA_045642445.1 Bacteroidales bacterium
GTATTGCGGATGGGGTCGGGAAAAGGGTGTAATTTTGCAAACGAATTCCACAACAAACCCGACTAAGGACCGGGCGGGATTCGCGAGGGAGGGAAGGAGGCGAGGCGTGCACACTCGGCTATAACGCCTTCTCTCACAAAAACAAAACAATTATGGCTATTTTAACTGGTATCAACACAAGACTCAAAGGGTCGGCGGGAGACTGGACGTTCTCCCGTCTCAAAGGGCAGACTGTGGCCAAACAGAAGGTCGAGACCAAGGATACTCCCACCCGCACCCGCAAGCAGATGCGCCGCCGTATGCAATGGGCCAATATCGTCACCCTGTGGCGCGCGTTTTCGGCCAAGCTGCACCCTTCGTTTGAGGGCAAAGAAAGGACTGTGACCGACTACAACGAGTTTGTATGTGCAAACGTCGGTTTCGTGCCGGTGTATCTCGACAAGGACGAGGTGCGCAAGGGCGGCTGTGTGGTGGGTCCCTATCAGCTGACCCGCGGTACGCTGCCCAGCATCAGTGTGGGCGACGGCACCGGCGGTGTGAAGAAGACCGATATCGAGCTCGGCAGTGGTTTCAGCATCACCGCTGCCACTACCGTCAAGGCTTTCACTGACGCCGTTCTCGCCCACAACGCCAATTTTCAGAATCATGACCAGATTACGGTGTTCATCGCCCGTCAGATGGTCAATGCGGCCACGCAGGTGCCCTATATCGTTATCGAGGCCGAGCGTATCACTCTCGACCAGAACGACGACGAGACCACGGTGCGCAGCCTCGTGGGTGCGGCTGGTTTCAGCGTGGTGGACGACTGTCTGGGCGCTGCCGCGGCAGTGAATGGCGCCATTGCCTGGGTGCACAGCCGCAACACGGCTTCGGGCACCAAGGTGAGCACGCAGTATTTCGTTGTGACTAACACGCTGTTGGAGCAGTATCAGACCGTGGGCAAGCTGAACAGCGCCATTGAGAGCTATGGCGGTCTGAACGAGGAGGCATATCTGACTCCCGACCCCACCGACGATGAGGCTCCCGGCCCCGGTCCGGGACCTGTGCCTCCTTCGGAGTACACGCTGACCTTGGCCCTCGACCCCGAGGATGCCGGCACCTACACCATCGACGGTGAGCACACTGAGGTGGGCGAGCACACCTACCCCGCAGGCTCGGAGCTTCAAATCCACTTCGACGCCGCCTCGGGCTGGAGTTTCGGCGGCTGGAAGAGCGGCCAGACCGACCCCGTCATCACCGTTGTCCTTGACAGTGACAAGGAGGTGGAGGCCATCGTGCTGGAAGACTGACTCTTCTTGAGTTAAGAGTTAAGAGTTAAGAGTTAAGAGTTAAGAGTTAAGAGTTGGGCGGGAGTCTCTTCCCAGTCTTGATTCAAAAATGAAAACAGAATAAGTGAGGGTTGCCGCGGCGGCCCTCACTTAGTTTTTGAGAATAAAAAACCCGCCATGATAACATGGCGGTATCGTCATTATGAAACAGTTAGTTATTCGGGATTGTTGCGTTTGTAGGCTTTCATGGTGTTCTGAAGCAGGGAGACGATGGTGAGGGGGCCTACGCCGCCGGGGACGGGTGTGACCCAGCTGCAGTGGGCGTCGACTTCGCTGTGCTTGACGCCGCCGATGATGCGGTAGTGGCTTTTCTTGGTTTCGTCGGGGATGCGGTGGATGCCTACATCGACCAGCACGGCGCCTTCCTTGACCATGTCGGCGGTGACAAATTCGGGTTTGCCGATGGCTACGACCAGGATGTCGGCCTGACGGGTGATGTCGGCGAGGTTCTGGGTCTTGCTGTGGCAGAGGGTGACGGTGCAGTCGAAGCCTTTGCGCGAGAGGAGGTTGGCGACGGGGGTGCCCACGATGTTGCTGCGGCCGAGGACCACGCAGTGTTTGCCGGCGGTTTCGATGCCGTAGCGCTGGAGGAGGGTGCAGATGCCCATGGGGGTGGCGGGCAGGTAGGCATCCTCGCTGAGCACCATGCGGCCGACGTTGATGGCGGTGAAGCCGTCGACATCTTTGTCGGGCGAGATGGCGTTGATGATGCGGTGCTCGTTGATATGCTTGGGCAGGGGCAACTGGACGATGAAGCCGTCGATTTCGGGGTCGTTGTTGAGAAAGTCAATGGCTTTGAGGAGGTCCTCTTCGGTGGTGCTTTCAGGATAGCGGTAGACCGAGGAGGTGAACCCCACTTCGTGGCTGGATTTCTCTTTGTTGGCCACGTAGGTCATGCTGGCGCCGTCGGTGCCGACGATGACTGCTGCCAGGTGAGGCGGGCGTTTGCCGTGGATGGTGAGTTGCCGTACCTCGTTGGCCAGTTCGTCTTTAATTTGCAAAGCCGTTGCCTTGCCGTCTAATAGTTGGAGCATATTGAGTTGTGAATTATGATTTATATATATGAGTGGTTGAGGACAAAAAGATTATCTGCGTTTTTTGGCTAACTGTTGGAGTTTGCCTTTGGTGCTGAAGTTCTTCATCATCTTGCGGGTTTCTTCAAACTGCTTGATGAAGCGGTTGACCTCCTGGATGGAGTGGCCGCTGCCGGCGGCGATGCGCTGTTTGCGGCTGCCGTTGATGCAGGAGGGGTTCTGCCGTTCGTAGGGGGTCATGCTGCTGATCATGGCCTCGATGGGTTTGAAGGCGTCGTCGCCGATTTCGACATTTTTGGTTACTTTGTCCATGCCGGGAATCATGCCGATGAGGTCTTTCATGCTGCCCATCTTTTTGATTTGGCCCACTTGCGAGAGAAAGTCGTCGAAATTGTATTCGTTGTGGATGATTTTCTTTTGGATCTTGCGGGCTTCCTCCTCGTTGTATTGTTCCTGGGCGCGTTCGACGAGTGAGATGACGTCGCCCATGCCGAGGATTCGGCTGGCCATACGGTCGGGGTGGAAGATGTCGAGGGCGTCCATTTTTTCGCCCACGCCGACGAACTTGATGGGCTTCTGGACAGAGTAGCGGATGGTGAGGGCGGCGCCGCCACGGGTGTCGCCGTCGAGTTTGGTGAGCACCACGCCGTCGAAGTCGATGCGTTCGTTGAAGGCTTTGGCGGTGTTGACGGCGTCCTGACCGGTCATGGAGTCGACCACGAAGAGGGTCTCTTGCGGTTTGAGGTGCTCCTTGAGGCTGGAAATCTCGTTCATCATATCCTCGTCGACGGCCAGACGGCCGGCGGTGTCGACGATGACGACGTTGATATTTTTGGCTTTGGCCTCGCGGATGGCCTTTTCGGCGATGTCGACAGGGTTGTTGTTGCCCTCTTCGGTGAATACGGGCACCTGTATCTGCTCGCCGAGAGTCTGCAGCTGGCTGATAGCGGCGGGACGGTAGACGTCGCCGGCGACGAGCAGGACGCTTTTGTTCTTCTTGTTTTTGAGGTAGTAGGCGAGTTTGGCGGAGAAGGTGGTCTTACCCGAACCTTGCAGACCTGCGATGAGGATGATGGCGGGAGCGCCTTTGGAGTTGATATCCACCGCGTCGGTGCCCATGAGCTCGGTGAGCTTTTCGTGGACGATTTTGACCATCAATTGGCCGGGCTCGATGCTCTGGATGACGTTGCGGCCGAGAGCTTCGGCCTTCACTTTATCGGTAAATTCTTTTGCGATGGGGTAACTGACATCGGCATCCAAAAGTGCTTTGCGCACTTCTTTAACGGTCTCCGCAATATTTATATCGGTGATGCTGCCTTTACCGCGTAGCGTGTGTAACGCTTTCTCTATCTTGTTACTAATGCTTTCAAACATAATGTTGCTACTCTTGCTATTGAGTTGCAAATTTACAGATTTTTTTTCGATTTTTGACCTCTAAAAAATAAAATGTTGAAATTTTTTTTAAGTTTATGAAACTTTTTTTGATTTTTCACGTTATTATGTATGACTTTATAAATTATTTTTGTGAAGTCGACAAGAGACAAAACGATGTGTGGAACTAAAATAACGGTATGAGACAATTAAAAATTACCCATTCGATCACCAATCGCGACATCAAATCGCTTGACAAGTATCTTCAGGATATCTGCAGTGAGGAACTGCTTACACCGGAAGAGGAGGTGCAGTTGGCTCAGCGTATTAAGAACGGAGACCAGGCTGCATTGGATCGTCTGACCAAGGCAAATCTGAGATTTGTGGTATCGGTGGCCAAGCAGTACCAGAACCAGGGACTGAGTCTGCCCGATTTGATTAACGAGGGTAATGTGGGATTGATTAAGGCTGCCAAGCGTTTTGATGAGACGCGTGGTTTCAAGTTTATTTCGTATGCAGTGTGGTGGATCCGTCAGTCGATTCTTCAGGCCATTGCTGAAAACTCCCGTATAGTGCGTCTTCCTTCCAACCAGTTGGGTGCGCTCAACAAGCTCAAGAAGGAAATCAGCAAACTGGAGCAGGAACTCGAACGTCCCCCATCAGAGGAGGAACTGGCCGAGTTGTTGGATATTCCGGAAGACAAGATCAAGAGTATTCTGGGTATCTCGGGCCGTCATATCTCTATCGATGCCCCGCTGGTGGCCGATGAGGATGTGAACTTTGTGGATGTGCTGCCCAACGAGGACACGCCTCCTACGGACAGTGCGCTGATGCAGGAGTCGTTGTCGCAGGAGATAGAACGTTCGCTGTCGACCCTCACAGAGTATGAGCGCGAGGTCATCAAGATGTATTTCGGCATCGGTCTGCCTCATCCGCTGAGTTTGGACGAGATAGCCATGAAGTTCGGTCTCACGCGCGAGCGCGTGCGTCAGATTAAAGAAAAAGGCATCAAGCGTCTGCGTGTGAGCAGCAAGAGCAAACATTTACAGTCGTATTTGTAATTTCTGGTGAACAGTGAATGGTGAATAGTGAATAGGATGGCGGTGGCCGTCATTTGTCAATTCACAATTCACATATCACAATACACATATCACAAAAATGGATCTCATCACAAAATATTTCCCCAAGATGACGGAGCGGCAGAAGGAACAGTTTGCCGCTCTGTTGCCCTTGTATGAGGACTGGAACTCGAAAATCAACGTCATCTCGCGCAAGGATATGGACAATTTCTATGAGCACCACGTCCTCCACAGCCTCGCCATTGCCAAGGTGATGCAGTTCAAGACCATGGCCGAGATATTGGATGTGGGCACAGGTGGCGGTTTTCCAGGCATACCGTTGGCTATTATGTTCCCCGATGCCAATTTCTATCTGATAGACTCTATCGGCAAGAAGATAAAGGTGGTGTCGGATGTGGCGCAGCAGCTGGGTTTGAAGAATGTGCGTGCCGAGCAGATACGCGCTGAGCAGGTCGAAGGCGACTACGACTTCATCGTCTCGCGTGCCGTCACCGACCTCAGCCAGTTCACCCAGTGGGTGCGCGGCAAAGTCTCCGACAGCCACTACCACACCCTCCGCAACGGCATCCTGTACCTCAAAGGCGGCGACCTCACAGAGGAATTAGCCCCATTCAAGAAGAAAGTCCGCACCTGGGACATCTCCGACTTCTTTGAAGAGGAGTTCTTTGACACTAAGAAGGTTATCTATTTGCCTTTTAAATAATTTTAGTAAGTTGTACATTGTTAGCAATTTAAACTAATAGCCATGAATCAACGCTTTTTGTCATTCTTTTTCGTCATCCTATTGCTTTGCGCAGTAGGGAATAGAGCCAAAGCCACCGAGCAATACCCCGACTATATTATCATCAACGGGGAGAAGTTTGAACTCTATGTCGATTGGTCTTTCCCATCGGTGCTGCAACTTTACTATAGCGCTACCAAGCAGCAGACGCCATTCAACTCGTGGAGTACCGCCAATTATCGCGGCCATATAGCCACATGGGAACTTCGCGACTCGGCACTCTGCCTCGTCCAAGTGGACAGTCGCCCACATCGCGGGCGCACTGGCACCTACTTCCCCAACACCCAGAAGCGTATCGACACCGTGGCGTCACCTGCCTACTTCGGCATCCATTCGGTGAACGGACAACCCCAGATGGAAGACGGCAGCGTGGTGGCCGACTGGTTTACAGGAACCATTGAGGCCAGAAGGTTCCTGAATTATGATGATGAGAAGATCTATTACAGCGACAAAAGCAGCAAGAAGGAGAAAAGACAAGCCGAGAAGCGCCTTAAAAAACAGAAGAAGTATAATGCCGAGACCGGCGACTACTACCTGTATTTTCGCAATGGTAAGATGGCTGTAATGCGAGCCATCAATCATGACGACATGGATCGCGCTCGCAATATATCAGATAAGGACACCTCCGACCATGAGTTTATGCTGAAATATCAGTTGCTCTACCTCGACCAGAACTACAGGATGTACCACTTGACAGAAGGCTTGGCACATGATACCGTATTGGTACACGGGCATGGGGGAATGTTTGCCGGGGGCGACTTTGATGCCTCACTGGTGATGGATTATTTTGACAATTCTCCTCTCAACTGGCCATTCAACTGGGAGAACTTTAACCTCTGCGGTGCTCCTCAAGCACAGGTGGAGATAATCAACGACTCGCTATTCATCACTGGTCTGAAAGTTATAGTAATGGCGGGGTCGATGTTTGAGACGGCGGGCGTCGACCTGCCCATGGACAGCATCTTCCCACCAGAGACGCTGCAAAACGGACGCCTCTTTGCCAGTTGGGTGAATGGGCAAAAGACAATACAATATACCGTATTCGATGATTATGAGGAATATGACTATAGCCGATCGTATGTGGATAAAATCCAAAGGATTGAGGTAAAGGACGGCGTGGTGGTGCATTCGCAATTCTACCCAACCACTTTCGAGCAGGACCAGGCCAATGGTCTCGACCGTCCCACCCATTTCTGCAACCCCAACAAAGTATGTTGCACCACTTTTGGCTATTGGCTGCCCGTGGACATCAAGAAACTGCCCCAGGTGACAGAGGATGCTGCATATTTGGGCGAGAAAGACGCCATGCTCCATTTCCTCCAGCAGCATCCGCTAAGCGACACCACCATCAGCGGACGATTCTTTATCGGCTTCGGTCTCAACCGCAACGGAGTGGCCGACCACTTCTGGATGACCGATCTCAGAGACTCCAAGGTGATTGACTGGGGCGAATCCATACTCCAGGCCATCCGTCAGCTGCCTCAGCAATGGCAGCCGGCAAAATATGCCGCGAAGGAAGGCGAGGAAGCTCTGCCCGTTGACAGCTACCAAGTGCTTGACGTTACCATACGCAAGGGACAATTCACCACAGCATATCTACATAATTAGGGAACAACTACGACAAAACTTCGGTTTTCAAAATGACGACCCCTTCAATGGCACAAAGTGCCTTAGTTGGTTTTTCCTCCCTGACCACTGAGACTTTGTGATGAGAGGGTGGATATGGCGTTATTTTACGAGGACTTGGTTGAGGCATTTGAGGGTGACGCGGACGTGGGAGATGTCGGCCTTGGGGTCGCGGGGGATGAAGGTGGCGGTGATTTGTCCGCCGCTGAGGTCGAAGTAGTTGAGGTCGAAGTGGCCGTCGACGTGGGGTTCGGTTTGTAGCATCACATCGCGGAGATAGGTGTCGGCTTTAATGGTAGCTGTGAGGCGGCCGTGGCGGTCGATGTTTTGCGTGAGATTGTACTTGGCTTGGGGCAGATGCAGGTCTTTGGGATAGGTCTTGAAATAGGCTTCGTAAAGTTTTAAGTCCACATCGTCGCGGAAGAGGTCTTTCACACGGTAGTGGAGGGCTTTCCAGTTGCCGTAGTGGTCGATGCTGCTCCAGGAGGCCACGGGCCAGCAGTCGTTGAGCTGCCAGTAGAGGGAGCCCATGCAGTGGGGCTGCGCCAGCAGGTGCTGGAGTATACCATAGCCAGTGCCCCAGGCTTGGAGCAGCTGGCTGACATAACAATAGTCTTCGAGTGAGAGGCTGCGGCTGTCCACGCCGTAGTACTGCATCATGGCTTTGTCGATAATCTCTCGGCCACGGCCATGCTTCTGGTGGAGACGCATGGTGGGGGAGTCGATGTTGCGCTGATCCTCGGGGCAGTAGCGGCAGACGGTGCTGTAGTCGGGATAGCTTTGGAATCCGAACTCGGACATGAAGCGTCCGGTCTTTTCTTTGTACATCTCAAAAGGTTCTTCGCCCCACCATACGCCCCAGTAGTGGCTGTCGCCGTGGGTGACGCACTCGGGGTGTCCCCAGCCGTAGAGGGGAGAGGAGGAGATGTAGGGGCGGTGCAGCGGGTCGTTCTGCACAACGGCTTGGGCGAGGATGCCGTTGGGGCCGAAGAGGGTGTCGATGCCGTGCTGGAGCTGGGCAATCTGCTCGGGAGTCCACTTGTATTGTTCTTGCCAGCCCCAGTCTTCCCATCCGTTTTTCACTTCGTTATTGCCGCACCACAGGACGACGCAGGGGTGCTGGGCGATGCGTCTTACTTGCTGCAGGGCCTCTTCGCGGACGTTGTTGAGGAAGTCGCTGTCGGAAGGGTAGAGGGCGCAGGAGAAATTGAAGTCCTGCCACACCATGATGCCCAGCGAGTCGCAGAGGTCGTAGAAGAAGTCGGGCTCGTAGATGCCACCGCCCCAGACGCGGAGCATGTTGAAGTTGGCCTCTTTGGCGGAGGTGAGGAGGTAGCGGTACTGCTCCTTGAGCGCGGGTGTGAGGATGGGAAACGAGTGGCAGGGGATCCAGTTGGCGCCTTTGGCGAAGAAGGGCTTGCCGTCCTTGTAGAAGGTGAAGGACTGGCCGATGGAGTCTTTGTCTTGGTGCAGCTCGACGTTCCACGATGAGGGTGTGGACAATTTCTTTTCGGGGCGTTTTTGGTTGAAACACTCCAGGCGCACGGGTTGCCATATACCTCTGGTGTTGAGTTTAGGACCCCAGTCCCAGCCTTGCATATAGGGTGCGGTGCGGGTGAAGGCCCGTTCGTCGGGCAGATGATACCCGAGCCCCTCCAATCCCGAGAAATCGTTCAACCCTGAGCAAATGAAATTCACCTCAATCATCAGCGTGTCGCCCAAATCGGCGGTGGGCAAAGAATAGCGCCATTGGCGGAACATATTGTCGGCAAAACCCAAATCAATCTTCTTGTCGGAAAAGAGGGTGATGTGGGCAAAAGTGAGGCCGTCGAAAACGAGGTCGATAGAATCGTAGTCTTCCCATTCTTCGTATGTGATGAAGGTGCGGTAGGTCCAAGCACTATCGTAATCATCCACCCACTGCACGGAGTCCTCGTTGGTACCGTAGAAGGGGTCGGGGATGAGGTTGTGGGCCATAAGGTCGGTGTGTATGCAGCCTGGCACCGTGGCATCGAGCCATTCTCCCTGATATTGGAATTGCCAATGGGTCAGTTCGATGCTTTTGAAATCGCTGCGGTGGCATCCTGCAACAAGCAGCACGAGGGCGAAGAGAAGGGATAGACGTTTCATGTTTAATTGAGAATTGAAGGCGGGTTCTATAAATTCGTTTTTGGCCTCCTAAATGAGTAGAACCCATTACCCCATCAGTCAGCCGTTACAGTTTCAGACTGCAAAATTACACATTTTTCTTTATACAGCCATCATTTTTTACATATCTTTACAAGAGGATGGCTTATATGGTTGATTATTAATAAAATAAATACATATATATTAAAAACTAGCTTTCTACTATCCATTCTGCATGATACCTTTTG
>JAZUIX010000115.1:0-17520 GCA_045642445.1 Bacteroidales bacterium
ATTTGTGTTTCATTATTTTGCTATGTCGTTTTTTCTTCGTATCTTTGCATCGAAATAGGTAACAAAGGTAACATGAAGTATCTCGAAAAAGTACCAAAATCACCTCAAACAAGCCAAAAAATAACCAAAAATCAAACACGATGACCCCAAAAATGCAACACTTGACCCTCATTTTCGATCAATTTTGTTTATTTTTCGCTCAAAAAATGCCAAAAAATAGCCTCCCATTTTTTGAACTGGGAGAAAGTGTGTCAAAATCCACCCCCTTAGTGTGTCAAAAACACCCCCTTAGTGGTCAAAAAAAGATATATTGGTGTTCAAAAATGCCCTCTAAGTGTATCAAAAAGCACCTAATTTTTGCTCCGAGCGTTTTAACAAATATGTTAAGTATGGTTAATTTGCAGTATTCAATATAGTCTCAATATGGCTTTAATATGGCTTTAATATGGGTTCTTTATTGCTTTACCGAATGTGAAGCAGCATAGAACGCACAAAAAACGCAAAAAAGCCGAAGAAATGTTAAAAATAGTGATTAGTGACTTGTGATTAGTGAATAGGAGGCTGCCGCCCTAATAATTCTCAATTTTCAATTTTCAATTCTCAATTAATAAAGGAGGCTGCCGCCCTCCAAGTCACAAGTCACAAGTCACAAATCACAAATCACAAGTCACCAATCACCAATCACAAGTCACCAAATACAATATTTTTAAATATTTCTCGTTAATAAAAGTATATGAAACACATATTTTCCTTGATACTCTTTTTGATAGGTGTGGCCACGATGATGGCGCAAGACATCGTCGTTACCGATTTCGGTGCCAGGGGTGACGGTGTGACATTGAACACCCGCAGCATACAGGCCGCCGTCGATTCGGCCTCGGCCCGCTACCTTCGCAGCGGAAAGACCCAGACGGTTGTGGTGCCCGAGGGGCGCTTTGTGAGCGGCACCCTCTACCTCAAAAGCGGCGTGACCCTGCGCCTCGACAGCCTCGCCACCCTCTTGGGTTCCACCAACCCCTTCGACTATATCAAAGACCCCTACTGCAAGTGGACAGCCTTCATCTTCGCCGTGAAGCAGCACGATATAGGCATCTGTGGCAAAGGCACCATCGATGGCCGCGGCTTCGAGGTGGCCTACAATATGGTCGGCTACATCCACCAGGGGCTGGTGCAGGACCCTCTCAAATACGACCGACCCAACGAGGCCAACCGCCCCGAGAACATCCATTTTCGCGAGTGCGACAACATCATCATCCGAGGCATCACCCTCAAGAACCCCGCCAGCTGGAACCAGCAGTACGACCAATGCCGCCACCTTATAGTGGAAGACCAAACCGTGGACAGCAAATCGTTTTGGAACAACGACGGCATCGATATTGTTGACTGCCAGGATGTCCTCATCCGCAACTGCGACATGGATGCTGCCGACGATGTTTTCTGCTTCAAAAGCCACAGCGTCGACGGTCTCTCGGAGAATGTGACGGTGGAGAACTGCACGGGCCGCAGCAGCGCCAACGGCATCAAGTTCGGCACCATGACCCGTGGCCATTTTCGCCATTTCCGTTTTAAGAACATCACCATCCGCGACACCTACCGCAGCGCCATCACGGTGGATTGTGTGGATGGGGGCACAGTCGAGGACATAGTATTCGACAGCATCCGAAGCCTCCACACAGGCAACCCCCTCTTCCTCCGTTTTGACGAGAGGCTCAAGGGCACAGGCGAGACCCGCCTCAAGGACATCACCCTCCGCAACTTTTATGCCGAGGTGCCTTTTGAAAAGCCCGATGCTGGCTACAACTACGAGGGCCCCGTCGAAGATCAGCCCCGCAACATCTCCCCCTCGGGCATCGTGGGCACCTCAGGGATGCGCATAGAGAATGTGCTGCTGGAGAACGTGGAACTCGTCTATCCGGGCCGTGCCGACAGTGCCTACGCCTATTGCGGCAGCGACCCCAAATCGCTGGCCTCCATTGCCGAGCGAGAGAGCCAATACCCCGAGTTCTCCATGTTCAAAGAGCTCCCCGCCTGGGGCCTCTATATCCGCCATGCCGACAATATCACCCTCCGCAACGTGACCTTGCGGGTGGGTGACAAAGACTATCGTCCCGCCATAGTGAGCGACGATGTGCGAGGCCTTGTGCTCGAGAATGTCTCGGTCATACAGCCCGATGCTCCCCGAAAAGTGCAGCTTGTGGCCAACAACACCCAAGGGTTGAAGATGCCGCACACCTCGCTGCGATTGCGGAAGAGCCGCTCCGAACATGTCTCCCAAGCCGTTACCGACATTCTCAATCCCGATGAGCGGCCCACCTATCGCGCATCGCTTTTCGGCATCAAAAGCAACGGAACCACCGACAACACCGCCTCCATACAGCACGCCATCGACCACATTGCCGAGCAAGGCGGCGGGGTGCTGGAGTTCTTTGTGGGACGCTACCTCACGGGCGGTATCCGTCTAAGATCAAACGTGGACATCATACTCAACGAAGGGGCCATCCTTGTCTTCACCGCCAACCCCTACGACTACCCCGACGGGGTGATGCTCTCGGTGAAAGATGAGCCTTCAAAGCGCGGAGAACAACCCCTCACACCCACCGTTTCAGGCCTCGGCCTCATCGAGTCGCACCTCGACATCCCCGTTGCCAACCAAGGAGGGGTACAAGTGAAAGTCCGGTTATATGAAAAGTGATTAAGTAACGGTAAAAAAATAACATGATACAATCCTATCGTACAAATGAGGCAGTTTTGTTTTCATCAAAAACGACAACATCGTTACAACTTATTTTTAATCGTTACTTAATTGAGAATTGAAAATTGAAAATTATTAGGGCGGCAGCCACTCTCATCTGTCATCTCTCATCCGTCATCTCTCATCTGTCATCTCTCATCTTGCCTCATCTCTCAAACTCCCAAGTGTCGGTGTGGCCGTCGGGGTAAGTGTAGCTCCAAACGAACTGCTCCTGGGTGAGTTTGGCGATGTTGAACTTGGTCTCGCGCCCGATGCTGCTGCCCACATTCTTCATGACGCGGTGGGCCTGTTTGTCGGCCCAAATCTTGTCCACGCCCCCTTCGGTGCGGGTTTCCAAAAGCGTCATGCGGAAAGAATTTTCTATGCCGGCAAAGTAGAAATCGCTCCCCTCGGCACGCCAACGACTGGGGCTGACATAGTTGAACACCCACGTCACACGCCCTCCGTCGGGGCAGGTCATAACATACACCTGTCGGGCCGAATCAAGAGCCGAACCGTCTGGATAATAATCCATTGTGCCTGTCTCATTCACCTCGATATGGCCCTCCTTTGTGTCGTAGCTCCAGCCGTGCTGGTAGGTGTAGTGGCCTGGTATCTGGCTCAGGTTGGGTTTCATGCTGGCACATCCCGCCGCAAGGCTGAGGATGGCTGTGAGGATAAGGATATGTCTTTTCATAGTTTTCATCTATCATCTCTTTAATCAGGATATGCGTCGGAGTCGGGATTGGGGTCGTTGAGGCTGTTGAAAAGGCGGGAGGCGATTTTATGTGTTGCCTTTTTGCCCGAATCCAGCTGTTTTTTGAAACTATCGGTGAGGCCTTCTTTCGACGGGCTTACCGCCATCTCGGCCCCCATCATCGACAAAGAGGCTCGGAGGGCGCTCTCATTATCGCTGATAACCATCAGTTTGTCGCCAAGCAGCAGCTGCGTCTTGCCCGTGGGCACGAAATAGCTGTCCTGGCGTTTCACCATGATGACCAAAGTGCTCTCGGGAATGGCGTAATCCATCAGCCTGTTGCCATGTTGAAGCACCTGCTCGGTGATGGTCACCTCACAGGTGGCCGACTTGATTTCTTCTTGAAACTCTATGTCGAAATTGCTGATAAGTTGTTCGGGTTCAGGGTCGTCAGCCACTTTGAGCCACTTGCCCACAAGCGACAATGTGCTGCCCTGGAGGATGAGCGAAATGAGGGTGCAGACGAACACCACGTTGAAGATTTCGTCGGCATGGGGCACATTTTCGGCTCGGCATAGGATGGCGAAAATGATAGGCACAGCACCCCGAAGTCCGCACCACGAAACGAATAATTTGTCCCGAAAATCGTACTTGCGGAAAGGTATCAGCGACACAAACACACTCAGCGGTCGGGTGACGAAAATCATGAGCCCGCTGATGATGAGGCTCGGCAGCACCACACCCCGCCATGTAAGTTGGCTGGGATTGACCAGCAAGCCCAGGGTGAGGAACATGGTGAGCTGGCTGAGCCACGACACGCCCTCGAAGAAATTGCGCGTGGAACGCTTGTGGACAAACTTGTTGTTGCCAAAAACCAATCCCCCGATGTATACCGCCAAATAGCTGTTGCCCTGAGCGTAATAGCTCACCGAAAAGATAAAGATGCAGCTTGTGAGCACCAGGATGGGGTAGAGCGACGGATTGTCGATTTTAAGCCTGTTGATAAGCCACACCAGCCCTTTGCCGAGTACGAAACCGATGAGCGTACCCACGATTATCTGCACAAAAACCATGCCTATAGCACCCCAGTAGTTGGGGCTCCCCTGCGAGGTGGAAAGCGAGATGAGGGTGATGGTGAGGATATAAGCCATAGGGTCGTTGCTGCCGCTCTCCAACTCCAGCGTAGGCTTGAGCCGATGCTTGAGGTTGAGCCCTTTGGAGCGGAGGATGGAGAACACCGAGGCCGAGTCGGTGGACGACATGGTGCTTGCCAGCAGTAGCGACGAGAGAAACCCTATGGTGCCCCCCAGCGGCGTCTTGTCCATCACCAGCCAGATGCCCAGCCCTGTGGCGAAAGCCGTGAGCAGCACCCCCGCCGTGGCCAGGGTGAGGCCCGGGCCCAAAACAGGACGTATGTCGCCGATTTTCGTGTCCATGCCGCCCGAAAACAGGATGATGCAGAGCGCCACGGTGCCCACAACCTGAGCCACACGGATGTCGTCGAAACGGATGCCGAAACCGTCGACCCCGAACACCATTCCCACGCCCAAAAACAGCAGCAACACAGGCACTCCGAGGCGGCTGCTGGCCTTGCTCACGAGTATGCTGGCAAAGAAAAGGACGGACACGACAAGGAGTAGGAGTTCGATCTGAATATTCATGCTTGATTTTTTTGCAAAGTTACGCAAAAACTTCCGTTTGTGCAACTTTTTGCCGCTGAAATGTCGAAAATGGGCTCCCACACCTCCGGTGTAGGGTAATGGAAGCCTCGCCTTGATTCCGATATGCCTCCGATATGATTCCGATATAAATCCGATATATATCGGAACCATATCGGAATCATATCGGAAGTATATCGGAGGCATATCGGAATCACAGCGAGGAACCTACGAACCTTCTCCGAATCTTCCTCTTTGTTTTATTGAAAAAATCTATCGCCCGATAGAGAAATTAGGTTTGGTTGGAGCGCGCGAAAAGTCGTAACTTTGCATCCGAAACCATAACCAAATTATTAACCAACCAAAACCAAATCATTATGTCAATCAAATCATTAAACAAACTTGAGTTTCTGCGTAAAGTAGCAGATTGGGACCATCCCGAGCCGGATGGGAGCATCAAATTCAAAGGCCGCCGTCCCACGTTGGTGGATTTCTACGCCACATGGTGCGGTCCCTGCCAAATGTTGGCCCCCACGCTGGAGCAGGCCGCCGAAGTGTTGGCCGAGAGTGTGGATTTTTACAAGGTCGACATCGATGCCAATCGTGAGACCGCCCGTGCCTACAGGGTCCGCAGCGTCCCCACGCTCATCCTTTTCCACCCCGATGGGACCATAGAGCGCCGTGTAGGCCTCCAGTCTTTAGCCGACCTCGCCAACTGGCTTGAGGGCTGACCGTTGAAAGATGAGAGATGACAGATGAAAGATGACAGTGGCTGCCGCCTCCTGTCATCTTTCATCTTTCAACTGTCATCTGATATGAGGGCTGCCGCCCTAATAATTTTCAATTTTCAATTCTCAATTAAAGAGGGCGGCAGCCACTGTCATCTCTCAACTCTCATCTGTCATCTCTCTTTGGCTCCTATGAGCAGCAACGCTCCAAACATGGCGGCAAGTATTGAAGAGATGAAAATAGCCAGTTTGGCCGAAGCCACCCACACGGGGTCTTCGAACGAGAGGGCTGCGACAAATATCGACATCGTGAAGCCTATGCCTCCCAGCATCGCCCCTCCCACCAAGTGTCGCCAGCCGAGACCTTCGGGCAGAGGTGTGCTGAAAATCAGCTTCATTACCCCCGCACCCAGCAGTATGCCGCAAGGTTTGCCCAAGAGCAGTCCCGCCATGATGCCCACCACATGGGGCTGACTGAGCCAGCTGCTCCAGTTTCCCCCTTCGGGCAGCAGGCCGTTGAGGGGTATGGCGGTATTGGCCAGCACAAACAGCGGCAGTACCCCGTAGAACACTGGCTCGTGAAGCTTATGCTGCAACCTCTGGGCGGGAGCCGTGGGCTGTCCCTCGTAGGCCGGCAGAGCCACGGCCAGCAGTATGCCGCTCAAGGTGGCATGCACCCCCGACCGCATCATCAGCAGCCACAAGGCCACACCTCCCACGAGGAAGAGCACCCAGAACGCTACGGCCTCGCCACGACAGTTGGGCATCGCCGCCTGGCCTATGAGCACCAGCAGGCCGAACAATGCCACGGCGAGCATCAGGTAAGATATGCTGATTTGTGAGGAGTAGAACACTGCGATGACCACGATGGCACCGATGTCGTCCACTACCGCCAAAGTGGTGAGGAACACCTTCAACGCCGCGGGTATTCGACGGCCCAATACCGCCAACACTGCCAGCACGAAAGCAATGTCGGTGGCCATGGGGATGCCGAAACCCATCCGTGACGGCTCGCCCCAGTTCAGCAGCAGATACACTGCAGCAGGTATTGCCATTCCTCCTACCGCTGCCGCCACGGGCACCATAGCTTGGCGAGGCGAATGCAGCGATCCGAAGAGGAACTCGTATTTCAACTCAAGTCCCACCAGCAGGAAAAACACCGCCATCAGCCCCTCGTCAATCCAGTGCGACAAAGGATGTCCCCCCACCTCTCGGTTCCATAGGGCCAGGTAGCCCTCCACAGCCGAAGTGTTGGCAAGCAGCAGCGACACCGCTGCACAGCCCACCAGCAGCAGTCCTACAAACGACTGGCTGCGGATGAGCTTGTGCAGCGATGGAGGCAGAAAACTACTGATATTCATAGACCTCTTGAGTTATCGGGTTGCGATGGTTGCGACGAATACTGCAGATATGGTAGACAAACACCGCGATATTGGCGGCCAACGCCACAGCACTTACCACAAAGAGAGCCGTGGGATTGTGTGACGACTGCACGCCCCATTGCGGACTATCGACAAACATCGGGAAAGTCATTGTGAACATCATCCAGAACGCCAGCGTCTGGGCGCGATGTTGCAGCCAGGCCTTGCGTTTGATCAAGAATGCGGGCAAAGTGCCAGCCACCAGCAGGGCAGCACCGGCATAGAAAGCGTGGTCGGAAACGCAATTGTAAACATAGGCAAAGTTCCACAAATCGTATGCGATAATCCACCACCACTTCATATCCGGCCAAAGCATATCGCGCTTCTTGTCTTGCGACACGCGGATACCCGTCCAGCCTGAGATGGTCAGTATACACAGTATGCCGGCAATACCGTTCATGATGTTCCATGCACCCGACATCATCACCACACCGTCGACCACCTGCCCCGTAGCGTGAAAACCATACACCTGGAAATCGCGCACACAGGCCTCGGCAATATTGACAGCCAGAATAAACGGTGGGAACAGCAAAAGCCATTTGGGTATAGGTCGATCTTGAACATTCTCATTAACAGTGCATTCAGAATCAAATCTCCCCCAAAAACGTATCAGCAGGAAACCGAGACATCCCGCCAACGCAGAGAAAACTTTCACCCAGTGAAACCAGGTGCCTGTGCTGGCCCCCGAACCAGGCGTGGCAGTGAAGGGCCACACCGTGAAAGTCAGCACCAATGGGAGGAAAAAGAACAATACTAACGATATCCAGCGTTTGGCTCGGGCCAACTCGTTGGCCACCACCAATGCCAGGGTGACAATGCACCACATCATTACTTTCTCCAAAGTAAGTCCTTGAAAAATAAAACCGTCGTACATAGTTATTTGGTTATTGGTTATTAAAATTTGATGATAGTTGAGAGATGACAGTTGATAATTGAGAGATGACAGTTGAAAGTTGAGAGATGACAGAGGCGGCAGCCTTCGTTTTCGTTTTTCGTTTTTCGTTTTCGTTTCGTAACACAGGTAATTCGTCTCATACCGGGATGCAGTTCTTAACTCTTAATTCTTAACTCTTAACTAATCAAGGGCTCTCAACTGTCATCTCTCATCTTTCATCTTACTTTACATCTGCTTTCCACAGGCCGTGGAGGTTGCAATACTCATACACAGCTACGGGTTTGTCCTTGCAGCAAAACTCTGCCTCGGGCTTGCCGTCGGGTTTGAGATAGGCCACCTGGAACCCATGGGCCGTTTCGAGACAGATAAATTCGATGTGGTGCTCGGGCAGCATAGGATGTTCAGTGCTGCCAACCGTCACCCGAAGCGTGTGTTCATCAACATGCGTGATGACTGGCACATGTTTCTCCAATCCCATATCGGCGGTATGGGGGATGATTTCTTCCATGAATTCGCCGCAACATTCCAGGTTGACACCCGAGTCGCTGGTCTTGACGACCACATTGCCGCAATGACGGCAGTAATAAAATACAGTTTTCATAAATTTGTTGGTTTTTGGTTAATTAATTTGGTTTTTGTGACTTGTGATTTTGTGACTTGTGATTAGTGACTTGTGATTGGGAGGGCGGAAGCCGCCTTTATTAATTGAGAATTGAAAATTGAGAATTGAAAATTAAGTCTTCGTTTTCGTTTTTCGTTTTCGAGCCATAGGTCATTCGTTTCATACAGGAATGCAGTTCTTAACTCTTAACTCTTAACTAATCAAGGGCTGCCGCCCTCCCAGTCACTATTCACTAATCACTATTCACATTTCACCTTTTAGCATATTCTCGGTCGAGCATGAGGAGGGCCGCTGAGCAATTGTCCGCAAGGCGGAGATTGTCGATCATATCGTTGGCGTTGCGTTCCTCCTCGGCCTGCTCGGCCACAAACCAGTCGAGGAATTGCATGGTGCGATGGTCGTGAGCCTCCCAGGCTGTATCATACACTTCGTGAATGCTGCGTGTTATATACTTTTCGTGCTCCAATGCCCGTTGCAAAACCTCCATGTCGCAGGCAAACTCGGTATGAGGACTCTCGATGGCTTTGAGCTTCACGTTCACACCCTCGTCGTGAAGATACTCATAGATACGCTTGGCGTGGTCGCACTCTTCTTCGGCTTGGACCTTGTACCAATGGGCGAAGCCCTTGAGGCCGCGACCTTCGAAATAATTGTTTATCTCTACATAGAGATATGCCGAATACAGTTCTTTGTTGATTTGCTCGTTGAGCATCTCGGTTACTTTTTTGTTAATCATAGTTGGTTATGGTTTTAAAGTTTTGTGATTTGTGATTTTTTTTTTTTGTGACTTGTGACTTTTTTTTGTGACTTGTGACTTGTGATTAGTGATTAGGCGGCTACCGCCCTCCCAGTCACCAGTCACTGGTCACTAATCACAATTTTCAATTCTCAATTCAAAAGGGGGGGGGCGAATGGTTGTTGATAAAAAATGTTTTAGTCTTCATGGTTTGGTTATGGTTATTTGGTTATGGTTGGTTTGGTTTTTTCGGCTGCAAAAATACAACCATTTTTTCGTTCATTGCAAATTTAGTTTTTGCATATCAATATTGATAAAATCAATAAAGTTTTTATTATACATTTACAAAAATGTTCGTATCTTTGCAAAAAAATCATAATAATCGATGACCAATAATCTATAACCAATAACCTTTCTAACACCATGACCCTGCAACAATTAGAGTATGTTTTGGCGGTTGACGAATACCGCCATTTTGTCAGAGCCGCCGAAAAATGCGGCATCACTCAGTCCACTCTCAGCTCGATGATTCGCAAATTGGAAGAGGAGATGGACCTTGTAATTTTCGACCGAAACAGTCATCCCGTCAAGCCTACTTTGGCTGGTGAAGAGGTGATACGGCAGGCCCGTATTGTGATTTTTCATGCAAAACAGTTGGAGGAAATGACCCTCAGCGAGCGCAAACGTGTGTCGGGCAACATCCATATCGGCGTCACCCCCACCATTGCTCCCTATATCATTCCAAAATTGTTTCATTATATCGACACTGTCCCCGAGGTTACCATGCAGGCCAGCGAACTGCACCGCGACAAGATTATCGAGCAGCTGCGCAACGCTCAGCTCGACATGGCTATCATGTCGCTGCCTCATGGTGATGACGAATTGTTGGAGATACCGCTTTACCGCGAGGAGTTCGTGGCTTACGTTTCGCCCAACGACCCACTCTACAATCAAGAAACTATCTGCAGCACCACCATGCCTCGAAACCGACTGTGGACGCTCAAACAGGAGATCTGCTTCCAGATTCAGGTCAGCGAGTTCTGCGACCAGGAGTCGGAACGAAGCTCGCTGTATGAGTCGGGCAATGTGGCCACGCTTCTGCATATCGTGAACGAAAACGGCGGCTTCACGGTCATCCCCACGCTCCACATCCCTATGATCCGCGAGGAGAACCGCGGCAACCTACGCCCTTTGGTGGATCCTCTGCCTGCCCGACAGGTGTCGCTCTTTGTCCGCAAAGACTATGTGCGCGAAGGTTTGCTGAATATTGTTGCCGACGGCATCAAAACTATCGTCCCCGAGGATATGTTGGATCCCCATCTGGTGAAATATGCTATTAGATTGTGACTTGTGATTAGTGAATAGTGAAATTCACTTTTCACTTTTCACAATTCATTATTTATCATCCTGGTCATGTAGGACTGTATGATGCCTTGGGTGTGGCGGAGATAATCGGTTATCAGTGATTTGTAGTCGGTTTTGTCGCTCAGGTTGTGCCGCAGCATGGGGTCGGATACGATGTTGTACAGCCCGAGAACCCGTGAGCCGTCGTACAGCAGCAGGTAGCCGTTGCGGACATACTGATATACCCCATTGTTATAGTGTATGGCCCAGCCATCCTCGGCCGAGGTGTGCAGCAGGTCTTTGCCGAAGGCTACGTAGGGGTTGCCATAGCCCAGATAGGTCAGCACGGTGGGCATGATGTCGGTCTGTTGTGCCACGATGTCGCTCATTCCCTTGGGCATGTCGGCCGAGGGGTCGAAAAAGATGATGGGCACGCTGTAGGTGCCGAGGGCGGTGTTGTAGGCGGGTTGTTCGTTGATGTTGGTGTGGTCGGCGGTGATGACGAAAAGTGTGTTGTTGTACCACGGCATGGTGCGCGCTTTGGCAAAGAAGCGGCGCAGGGCTTGGTCGGTGTAGCGGACACAGGTGTGGATAGGGTGCCCGGGCTGATGCAGCGTCTCACGATAACGCTCGGGCACCACGAAGGGATGGTGCGACGTGGCGGTGAACAGAGCCGTCATGAACGGCTGCGGCATGGCCGACATTTGATCGGCATAGTATTGCATGAACTCTTCGTCCCAGATGGCCCAGGTGCCGTCGAAATCGCTCGTGCCGTCGGTATGTGCTGCTTCGTACTCGGTGCGGCCATAATAATGTTGAAAGCCAGTGGTGCGGGCAAAGGCTTGGAACCCCATAGAGCCGTTGTCGGCACCATGGAAGAAGGCGGTGGTATAGCCCGCCTTGGACAGTTCGCCCGCGATGCCGCTGACGTTGTTGAGCGAATAACTGGTGACGAAAAACGGCTCCACAAACATCGGTATGCCCGACAAGATGGAGGGCATGCCATCAATGCTCTTGCGCCCATTGGCGTAGGAATAGCGGAACGTCAGGCTCTCGCTTATCAGCGAATCGAGAAAGGGGGTGTCGCCCGCATAGTCGTTGTATGCCCCGATATACTCTTTGGCAAAGGATTCCACTATTAGCACGACGACGTTCGTTTCTTCGCAACAGTCGTTTTCTCGCCTCGGCATAGTGAAAGCAAGCTTTCCCTCTGCTCTCGGCTTAACGAAAACGTTCTTTTGAGAATTGAGAATTGAGAATTGAGAATTGAGAATTGGGCGGGAGCCCTCTTTAATTGAGAATTGAGAATTGAGACTTTTATTTTTTAATTCTTCATTCTTCATTCCTCTGTTATGCACCGGGGAGTATACTTCGTCCAGTTCCTCTGCCGAGAAATAGCCAGGGTCGGCAAAGGTGGTCTTGCCCATGGTGCGGATAAGGCAGAAGGGGGTGTTGAGCACTATGGCCGCCTCCGAAGGCTGGTTGACATATTGGTTGGCATTGCTGATGGTGATAGGCCTTATGGCTGTTGAAGCTCCGCCCCGCATACCTATAATGGCGAGTGGAACATACACCAGCAGCGAAACCAGCGAGAGAATTGAGAATTGGGTGGTGCCGTTCTTCGTTTTTCGTTTTTCGTGACCGAAGGTATTTCGTTTTTCGTTCTTAATTCTTTCGCTGTCCCGATAGAGCCATATCAGAGCGGCAATAAACGCCAACCCTATCAGCACCAGGTACCAATGGTTGACAAGTTCGACTCCGACAATGCTGCCCAAATTATTCTCATTCGAGAACTCGGAGAAGAATGTCCATGTGGTGCGGCGGCCTGTATATCTGGAATAGACCGTGTCGACCAGATTGATGCTGAGCATCACTGCATTGACCACAACAAAGACTGTCTTGACAAATATCTGCCACCCGTGGAGTCTTCTCCATTTCAGCGGCCACGGAGCCAACACCAGCAGAGCGTACAACAGATTGGTGTATACAATGGCCGATGTGTCGAACCGCAAGCCACCCCTCACAAGGCTGCCCAACGATAGTGCATCCCATCCAGCGGAATACAAGTCCCAAAACTCCATTACATACACCACTCTGCACACCATATATAGCAGGTACACAAGCACTATGTTCGAGATGAAAGATAAAAGATGATGGATGAAAGAGGACATGTTTATTTAATTGAAAATTGAAAATTGAAAATTGAAAATTATTAGGGCGGCAGCCGCCTAATCACAAGTCACTAATCACAAGTCACTAATCAGAATTGGAAATAGATAAAGGGCTGCAGGTCGGCAGTGATGAACTGGTACACTACAAACACTGCAATCACCACTACACACAGCATCAACCACAATGGCATTTTGGCAAACCACAATCTGTAGCGTCTTTTGAACCGTTCTGGCAACCAATGCACCGCCATACCGATGAGGAAGATGATGAACACTTCGGCATAATTCTCCAAAATAGCAGGCACTTGTTGCCAGTTCCAATGGCTGCCGATGCGTTCCACCATCTGTGTGGCTGTGCGCCATGCCACCTCGTTGGCCTCGGCTGGGTTGAGGTTGGACCCGCTGCGGAAAAACAATCGGGTGAAGCTGATGAACACAAACGTCAACAGTGTGTTCCACACGGTGTAAACCGCTTTGACGACTGTTGAGAAAAACGCACTCCTGCCTGTGGCGGCTTTGAACAGTTCGAGCACTGTGATGGCCACCGCGATGATGCGGAAAGCATACTCAAACATGCTCAGCACCGGCATGGGAAACAACCTGTTGGCCACTGCCAACAACAGATACACCGCCACAATGATGGTGATACGTGCCGCCGTTTTCTTTCGTTTCCAATTCTTATACACCAATATGCCCGCACCGTTCAGCGTGCCCCAGGTGATGAAATTGAACGAAGCCCCATGCCACAGGCCGCCCAGAAGCATGGTGTCGAAATTGTTCAGATTGGTATTAAAAACCTTGCGATGATTGGGCACAAAAGCATACACACACACCAAGATGACCACCACAGCACACACCGCTATAGTCACCCACAGTGTCTTGGCCATCAAAGCCACCACCGCCAGCATCACTCCCAAAATAAGATAGCTGCCCACAGTTCCGTTGCGATTGCCTCCAAGAGGGATATACAGATAATCCTTCAGCCAGTTACTCAACGAGATATGCCAACGTTTCCAGAAGCCTGCGGGGTTGGTGGCTTTGTAAGGCGAATTGAAATTCTTGGGCAAGTAGAACCCCATGAGCATGGCCACACCGATGGCGATGTCGGTATAGCCCGAAAAATCGGCATACACCTGCAGCGAATACACCAGCAGGGCGGCGAAATTCTCAAACGGAGTGTACAATAGCGGATTGTCGAAAATTCTGTCGACAAACGAAACAGCCAGGAAATCGCTCAACACCAGTTTTTTGAACAAACCGTTCAAAATCCAGAACACCGCTATGCCGAATTGTTTGCGTGTGAGGAAAAAGGGCTTGTAAAGCTGCGGGATAAACTGGTCGGCGCGGATGATGGGTCCCGCCACCAGCTGGGGGAAGAAGGTGGTGTAGAAACCGAAATCAAGGATATTGTCGGCATGGCGCACCTTGCCCTTGTACACATCCACGATATAGCTGATATTCTGGAATGTGAAAAAACTGATGCCCACAGGCAGGAGAATGACATTGGCTATAGAATAATGGCTGCCAGCGATGGTGTTGAAAATATCGGTGAAGAAATAGGCATACTTGAAATAGCACAGCACAGCAAGGTTCACCACCACGCCCACAATCATCAGTGCCTTGCGCCTGACACGAGTGCTTTTCCCCTTGGTCAGTTCGCGTCGCGAGAGATGATCGAACCTCACCCCGAGCCAGTAGCCCACCACCGTGGCAAAAGCCAGCAGGACCACATAGTTGCCCGAGGTTTTATAATAAAAGAACAGGCTCACAAGGAACAAATAGCCGTTGCGCCACAATCGCCGCGACTTGCTGATGCGACGGTTTGTGGGTTGGTCGGCCATAGAGTGGGCTTCGCGTCCCTCACGCACCGACATAATCAGGCAGAACCCGCCGTACACTATAAAGAAGAACGCCCAGAAATTAAACTGAGTGAACAGCAGCGGGTGCGAATCGTCGAAGGCGAAAAGATTACTGAGATATATAAGGAAATCTGTCACCGTCTACTCCCGTTTTATTAGATTGTTGGTTGTTGTCGTTATTGGGCCGCTGTATGGCCGCGTGCTTTTCTCTGCCTGGTTTGCGTCGCAGACCCCGGGGAAGGGGTTTCTCGTTAGGTGCTGTGTCGGCTGAGGACCGCACCGTCTTGGGTTCTGCCTTCTTGTGGGCCAAGGGGCGCGTATTGGGAAGGGGCTTGTTGAACTCCGTGGTCAAGGCTTCAGAAAGCATATCGCCCAAAAGCTGATAGCCGGCATGGGTGAAGTGCACCTTGTCGCTCTGCGCCAAGCCTGCCTTCTGCCATTTCTCCATCGAAGTGAGGCCGCCCATGATTTCAAACTGGTCCCACACAGCACCGCCCGTGATATCAGCCAGGCGATAGAACACCTCGCGGGCCAGCTCCCCATTTTTGTTCACCGTGTAACGGCGGCCAGCCTTACGATAGCAGTCGTTGTTGGTGATGAAAATAAAGGCACAGTCGGGGTTGGCGGCACGCATCGAATCGCAAAGGCGAAGATAATTTTCTTTGAAAGTCACTGTATCGAAATCGGTGCCGTGGGCATCGTTGATGCCTATGCCGAAAATTACCAAGTCGGGGCGCACAAGACGCAGGTCGCTGGTGAGGTTTTCGCACTTCAGATAGTCGGGCACCGAGGCACCGTTTACACCGATAGAATGATAAGTGATGCCCGCGTGACGGCTTCCCAGCATCACCCCCGTAAGGGTGAAGGTTTCGCCCGTCTCGCACGGAAGGACAATGTCGAACGAGTCCACCGTTTGTTTCAGGTTGAAGATGTATCGGTGTGTGGCAGGGTCGACGTATGAGGGGAACACCTCGCGATTCTCGTAGCTGATGAGAGGTACGATGCCTTGGGGAGAATGACCGAGGATGACGATGTGCGACACGGCGTAATCGACTGAGTGGTCGTTCGAAAGCATCTGAATACGGGTGAGTGTGTCGTGAGCCGTGATGGCAATACCGCAAAGGCCCAGTGGCTCGGCAGGATTTTTGTGAACATTGCGGATGAGGTCTACCTTTTCCACGCAGTGCACCCTGTAGTCGCCGGGATTATTGCACTTGGCTGCGGCTGAATAAGGAAACACCAGCCCTCGGCCCCCTACCAGGGTGGGATACGCCGAGAGAATGTTGGTGCGGACACGGTGGGGGAAGGTGCCGGCTTGCACGTGTGAGCCTCCGATGTGGACGATGTTGATGGAACCCGACCCTGTGGATGTGACTTTTTGCCATTTCTGGAAAAAATGTCGCATCGGGGCGGCAGTGGAATCGTAGCGCAGCACATTGGCCTCGTAGCGAATGAAGGGGTACATCTCCTGTGCCTGAGTTTTCGGGGAGAAAACCGCCAAAAGTGCCGCAATGATAATCAATATTCGATATTTTGTCATGTTCTTCGATAGTTTCAATATCATTTCTCTCGTTGTTCCTTTGCTCGTTATCCTACAATATATCATAATAAAGGGAAAAGAAAGGATATATGGCGGATATGAAACGAGCATACTGTTATTTTGTTATTTTTTTCTTCATTTTATAGATGGTGTACATATTGTTGAAAGCCTGGGCCAGACGGTCGCCCATGATGTCAGCTCCGCGCTGCGAGAAGTGTATGTAGTCGGCACCTCCGAGACCTTGCGACACCCACGCTTTCATTGAATTGAGTCCGCCCATGGCATCGTAGATGCTCCAATAGGCGGCACCATGGGAGGTGGCCATGGTGCGAAGGCCTTTGATGATTTCGGGCAGGTAGGGGTAGGTCTGGAGTACGCCTCCCGAGCGGGTACTCATATCGGAGGGGCCGATGAAGAGTATGAGGGCATCGGGGCAGCACTCGTGGAGGCGGTCGATTTGGTTGCCGAGGCTGTTGCAGTATATCTCAAGCGATTTTTCTCCTTTGATGTAAGGCACCGAGTTGCCGCCGAACTGGAGGATGATGAGCCCTACGTCCATTAAGCTATAGGCCGCGGCCATTTGGTCAGCGTTGATGAGGGTGAACTGCTGCCCTGAGCATCCACGCATGGGTATGTTGTCCACAGCCACTCCCGGACCGTCGTCCACGAGGAAGCCATATATGTCTGCCGTGCCTGATACGGCGAAACGCACATTTGTGGTGGCGCTGTCGAGGTGCCAGTCCAAAGAATGGACCCCTTGGTCGGAGCAGGTTTGTTCGTCAGTGTAGCCGCCATCACGGTCGGTGAATGTCACCGTGAGGGGTCCTGGGCGGTTGCAGAAGATCATGCGAAAACGCGAGAATTGTCGCAGCCGTGAGTCGCAACTTTTGTGTGTTCCGGCCACGATGTTGGAAGTGGCGGATCCCGTGACACGGAAGTCTTGAATGTAGGGGCCGTAGTTACCGTTGGCCCGTACCACTGTGCTGTCGCCGAAAGGTGACTGGCGTTTGAGACTGCCTGAACCGTGGGTGCTGACCGAGAGAGTGGAGATGATGGTAGAGGAGGGCACGTAGCCGGGTCCGCCGCCACCGAAGAGGTTTTGCAAACTGCTGCGGAGG
>JAZUIX010000116.1:0-3154 GCA_045642445.1 Bacteroidales bacterium
TTTGCGTTGGATCTCTTCGCTATCCTCTTTTTGTGTGGCAAAGATAAAGATTTCGCCTGCTATGGCTAACGAGGCAAGAACGATGGCTACGATGGACAGTTTTTTCATGATATGACGTCTTTGTTTTGTTAAGGTGGGTTCTATAAATTGATTTCTTGGGATTTTGAGTTGGTTTTGGAACAGATTGCTGGGCGGAACGAGGGAGTGTAGCGGGCTACATGACCGAGTGACAAACAGCAAGATGACCAAAAACGGCCAAAATCACAGAAAAGTATATTTTCAAAATATTTCATGTTTACGTTGAATTTATAGAACCCACCTTAATAATAATTGAATGTTGAAAACCGAAACTTTCATTCTTCGCAGTTTACAAGTGTGTGGAGAATGATTTCTTCGGCTATCTGCGATTTGGGCAGCAGGGGTGAGTTGAAGGAACGTCCCTCTCGGCTGAGAATGGTCACACGGTTGGTATCCACTCCGAAACCGGCACCTGGGTCGCGCAAAGAGTTGAGCACTATATAGTCGAGGTTCTTCTTCTTCAACTTTTTCTCGGCATTGGCCAATTCGTCGTTAGTTTCAAGTGCAAAACCGATAAGTGTCTGACCCTCATGTTTTATGGTGCCGAGGGTGGCCAATATGTCGGGATTCTGCACCAGGTTGAGGGTCATACCCTCGTCGCCCTGCTTTTTGAGCTTGTGGTCGGCGGTATGCTCGGGCCTGTAGTCGGCCACGGCGGCAGAGAGTATCGCCGCTTGGCAGGAGGGGAAAAGGGTAGTGGCGGCATCAAACATTTCGCGAGCCGACTCGATATCGGTTCTGTGAATGTTGGGGTGCACCGTGTGCAGGGCCGTGGGACCTGTGATCAGCTCCACCTCGGCGCCGTGGGCGGCCAAGGCTTCGGCCAAAGCAAAGCCCATCTTGCCAGAGGAATAGTTGCCTATGAACCTCACCGAGTCGATGCACTCGTAAGTGGGCCCGGCGGTCACCAGCACTCGCTTTCCGGCCAAGTCGTTCGAATATGGCCTTAGGGGCAGGGCGGCAAAGATTGCTTCGGGTTCGGCCATGCGACCTGTGCCCGAGGCTCCGCAAGCCAGTTCTCCCGCATCGGGGCTGATGATATGGACGCCTATGGATCGGAGGTATTCGAGGTTGCGTTGCACCATGGGGCTCTCCCACATCTGCGTGTTCATGGCTGGGGCCATATATATAGGTTTGGCCGTGAACGAGAGCAGCAGGGTGCTGAGGGCATCGTCGCCTATTCCTGAGGCCATTTTGCCTATGATGTTGGCCGTGGCGGGAGTCACAACGAGCATATCGCCCCAGTCTTTGAGCGAGATATGCTCCGTGGTGTGGTCGTTGGTGGGGGCAAAAAGGTCGGCATACAGTTTGTTGCCCGACACCGTCTCCAGCGTCAGGGGGGTGACAAATTGCAGGGCGTGCTCGGTGGCTACACACTTCACCGTGTGGCCTGCCTTGCAAAGGAGCCGCACGAGCATGGGGGTCTTATATGCTGCAATACCGCCAGTAATGCCGACGATGATATTCATAGCTTAGATGTTTATATGTGTATACTTTACAGATATTCGGATGTTACATCTGCCGACCCGAAAATCTTCTCAAAATCCGAAACGCTCTTCTGCCTTATTTCTGTTCGGCGATAACCTCGTTTTCGAGAGCCTCCATCTTCTGCTGCTGCAGGTCCTCCTTGGCGGGGTTGCGGTAGTAGAGCTTGTTCTCGAGATATTCGTCGGTAGCCGTGAGCACGGGCTTGGGCATCTGCTCGTAATGGCGCACCACGTCAATCTGCTCGCGGTTTTCGAAATATTCCTCCAAACCATCGTTGCCCATAGAGAACTCCTCGATGCGTTTGTTGAGCTCTTTCTTCTCTTTGGTGGCAATCTGGTTGGCACGTTTCGAGAGCAGAGCCACAGTCTCATAGATGTTTTCGGTCATTTGGCTGAACTCGGCTGTGTTGCGGGTGATGGTCGTGTTGGGAACTTTTTTCTTGTTTTCTTCCATATTATAGTATTTTTTGTTATTCGTAATTTTTGTGACTCGTGATTTGTGACTTGTGATTAGGCGGCTACCGCCCTCCCAGTCACCAGTTACTAGTCACCAGTCACTTCTCCTCCAACTTAGCGATAGCGGCCTTGGTCTTGGTGTAGATGTCCTGAGCCTGGGCGAGGTACTTGGAATCCTTAAACGAAGTGGCGAAACGGTCGAAATCGTTCACCACCTGCTGCAGACGGTCCTTCATCTTGCTCTCGGTGCTGTTGATGCCGTATTCGTAGCCGCTGGCGAGCATGTAGAACATGGCGCTTTCCTTGTACGGCGAGTCGGGGTAGTTGTTGAGAAAAGTCTGGAGTGAGACGTAGGCGGCATGGTACTGCTCGATGAAATAGTAGCCGTAGGCGATGTCGTAGTCCTTGTGCATCAGCTTCGCACGCAGCTCGTCGAGGTAGTTGTTGATTTCGGGCACATGGGTGCTGTTGGGGTAGTGGTCGAGGTACGATTCGAACTCCATGATGGCCTCCTTGGTCGTCTGCTGGTCGAGGTAGTAGTCGGGCGACTCGTAGTATTTGCACAACGCGGCACGGAACAGGGCCTCCTCGGCACGGTCGCTGTAGGGGTAGTGCTTGAAGAAGTTCTTGTACTGGTAGCCGGCGGTGTAGTAGTCCTTCTCCTTGAAAAGGCAGTCGGAGTAGTACCACGCGATGTTCTCGGCGTTCTCCTTGCCGTGGTAGTGCATTATCAGATTTTCGAACAGTTGGATGGCCTTGGTGTAGTTGGTGTTGTAGTAGTATTTCATTGCCGCTTCGTACTTTGCGGTGAAATCGCTACCCTTCATCAGCTTCTCGTAGCCTCCGCAACTTGTTAGCATAACGAAAGTTAGGAATATGATTCCTATTTTGGATACTATTTTCATAATCTGCAAAAATACACTTTTTTTTGCAATAATGACGATTTATTATAAAAATATTTTTCACCCTCCCTTTCCCGACCTCTTTTCGCCCACCGGCAGAGGGGTGATGCCGATCCGGGTGCTATGGTTACCATGTTCTCCCATGCTTCTCCCATCGTTATGGTATCGTTATCGTATCCTTATGGTATCGTTATGGTATCGTTATCGTATCCAGAATACCATAAGGATACC
>JAZUIX010000117.1:0-2998 GCA_045642445.1 Bacteroidales bacterium
ATTATGAATTATGATTTATGAATTATGAGTAAGGCGGAAGCCCTTGATTAGTTAAGAGTTAAGAATTAAGAGTTAAGAACGACATACGGGAAACGAAAACGAAGGACGAAAACGAAGGCTGCCGCCTCCTAATCACAAGTCACAAAAAATAATAACAACTATGAAAACTAAAAAACAATATATCGCACCCACATTGAAATGTGTGGAATTTAAAGTTGAACGGGGTTATGCTATGAGCCAAGGAGTAGGCAACAATATCCTTGGAGATGCAAGCACATACAACTTCTTTGAAGACCCCAATGATTTCAGACACAGCGGTCAATGCTACAGAGGCTATTTCACTGGCGACAATAGCGATTGGGACTAAGAAGTTCCTTGTAGATGATTTAAATCTCACATTGGCGCGGATTCACCAATCCGCGCCTTCTTATTTGGTAACTATTAAAAAATAACATGAGACGATCCTATCGTATAAGTGAGACAATGAATAGAAAAGTGCCGAAGGCACTATCCCACCGACTTCGGTGCTATAACCCCACACTTGCAGTGTGGGGTAGGAGATGCATAAATGTATCTGCGTGCAGGCAGCACGCTCCAAAATGTGGCAGACAATATAGAGCGTCCCCTCGGGACGCGATTCTCTCGTCACACATACCCCACACATCGGACTTTCGTCCTGATGTGTGAGGTTAAAGCACCTGTCGGTGAGGAGAAAGTTCTACGTTTTGCTTCACTCTGTTCGCAATCCCTTCGGGTCCACTATCGAAGTCCACAGGACTTCTTCATCGTCGGGACATGCCGCATCACTATGATAGCCCCCCCCAAAAAAAAATAACATGACACGACCTTGGGGTATAATTGAGGCAGTTTTGTTTCATCGAAAACGACAACATCACTACAACTTATTTTTTAATCGTTATTTGGCGTTATTAATTTTGCGGCCACAATAATGCTTGAAGGGGCACTCGTAGGGGATGTCGCAATGTTCCGACATGGGTGTCTGAGGCTCTTCATTACTCAGCACTTCTTTAAAATGAGCTACATGCTCACACACTTCCTTTTCACGTTCGCGCGAAGGAAGCAAAAGGTCCTCTTGCCGAAATCCCTCTTCGCCACCGTTGTATAAAACATAGAAATGCTGCAAATCGAAGTTTGGAGCAAAAAGATCCCCCGTTCCCCATTTTCTGAGGGCACCACGGACAACATATTGCTGTATGGCCACATCGTTGCGGAAAGTGTCGGTCACCGAAGAGCCGTTCTTCACCTCATATATTTCAATACCTCCGTCGCTGTTTTTGTGAACCACATCGGCCAGAACCAGCACGTCGTCGTATAAAAAACCAGCTTCAAACAACACCACATCGCCCTCCTGCCTCAACAATTCGGAGGTGTAGGCGGGATATTTGTCCATCTGCCAACGCAGCGCTTTGCTCACATCGATGCCCGTAGGGAAGGTGTCCTTGAAAGTGCGCTCAAAATCTCGCCCTCCGCGAAATTTGGCCAAAGTCTCCGCCGAATATCGTGCCAGTTTTGGGTTGTAAACCTCAAGAAACATTGCCTTCTCGCATTGCAGACCTCTGATATATTTCGATTTGGTTAATAAATGTTTCATTAAAATAAAAACGCTGCAACCGCCAATTTATTGCATCATCTTCCACCAAAAATATCGCTCCACGGGCTTTCCTTCCGTGACCCTAACGCTGCCTTAATCCTCTTTATTTTTGGTTCGGAAAGATTATTTTGCCAAATCAAAAAATTATCGTATATTTGCAAATGCAGTAAAAGTACATAATTTTATTTTATTATTGTATATCAATATAATAAATATGGTGCGAAGAATATGCCGATACATGCTTTTGGTTGTCCTATGGGCAATGGTGGCTGTGCCCCCGATATATGCCCAGCAGGATTGTCAAAAAAATCAACCCAAAGTCGGCGTATCCCTCAGTGGCGGAGGGGCCCTTGGATATGCCCATCTCGGATTTCTTCAAGCCATGGACGAGGCGGGCCTTAAACCCGACTGCCTTGCAGGCACTTCTATGGGCGCCATAATGGGAGTGCTCTATGCTGCGGGATATTCGCCCCGTGACATCATGCAAATCGTGCACCGCGAACACATGGACGGCATCTTCAGGTTCTTCCGCCTCAATTTCCGATTCA
The DNA here is from genome assembly GCA_045642445.1 of Bacteroidales bacterium. Lineage (GTDB taxonomy): Bacteria > Bacteroidota > Bacteroidia > Bacteroidales > P3 > Colimorpha. Next base: position 2,161 of record JAZUIX010000117.1, read on the forward strand.
ACGGAGGCCTCATGGACACCCGTCGTATCCAGCGAATACTCCTCGATTACATTCCCCACAACAGTTTCGACTCACTTTCCACCCGCTTCTATTGCTGCACTTCCGACATGAACAATCTCCAACCCGACTATATCGGTCATGGTGATCAGTTGGCCCAATTTGTCATGGCCTCAGCGGCTCTTCCTGGAATTCTCGCCCCCGTGGAAATAAACAACATCTTTTATGTCGATGGTGGCATACACGACAATCTCCCCGTTGTACCCCTCATCGGCGAAGGTTGCGACATCCGTATTGGAGTGGCCATCCGTATCGAGCAGCCCCACAACATCAAAAACGGACGAGGCATTTGGAAACATGCCTACTCCTATGCCACCTACGCCAACACTTTGGCCAACCTTGGAAAGTTCGATGATGTGGTAATTATTGACCCCGTGGGTTATTGGCTCACCGACTTTGATGATGCTGACGAACTCTTTGAGATAGGTTATCGCGCAGGGCGAGAGTACTTTAAAGATTTTGACCTTTCCAATTTCACGCGATAGCCCCCCTTTTTCATTCTGAAATCCCCTTACCAGCGTTGCGGAACCCACGCACGCTGCTTTATTATATATATTACATTATAATTTAGATTTTGTAAATGAAGGTTGTGGTCGAACAGATTGGGAAATGCGAAGCAACAAATTGTCCTCATCCATTAAGTGATGATGAAAAAATAAGTTGATATGATTTGGCTTAGATTGTCGAACTATTTTTTCATTGTGAAGAAGGAGTGTAGCGGGCTACTCGACTGATGAACATTTCGCAGAGCGAGAGCAGAGGACGAGCTTGCTCGTGCTAT
>JAZUIX010000118.1:0-6879 GCA_045642445.1 Bacteroidales bacterium
AACACCTTGAGCAGCGAATGCAAGGTTAACCTTACAATGAATTTCGGAGTTTAAACTCCGAAAGGCATTGTCACTTTCCCGTTTTTTGACCTACCTGATTTTGTGTTCAGGAATAAAATGCATGCCTTAGAAGGCGTATAAGGGAATATCAATCGTTGAGATTGTTCGATATAGGGTTTAATGGAGTAACGTTCAGCGCGGAGAGTTCTTTGTATACAGTACGTTCCATTTGTGTATTACATTTTTCTGCATGTATTTTCGTAGGTTTACTACATTTTTCCGCACCTGTTTTGCACCCGATGACGCAAAAATCCGCACTATAGTATAGCCCGTAATGCCCGGTAACGGAACGCACGTAGAAACCTGCCCGATATTATGTATCACTACGCAGTTATTGCGGTGTGCAAGCGATTGATATACATTTTGATATTCTGAACGTATTCTCCCCACACATCAATGATGTTGTAGTCGATGAAGGGAGTGTCATTGATTAAGGTATTCACCTCGATATCTCCATTCTCACATACGTAACTGATGATGGTCTTCAAGTATTCTTCCTGCTGCGAGTTCAGGTCGTTGTCGCTGATAAACTGAGCGAACATCCTCAGAGCCACAGCACGGTCGATTCCTATGATGGAGCGAATGAATGCAGCCACATAGTCGCCACATATCATATTCTGCGTGTAGTGTCGATATTCGTCTTTTGTTCCAAGTTCGTTCCACAGGATGCGTTCCAGCTCTCGGATATCTGATTCGGTCAGCGGTTCTATGTTCAGTATCTTTTGCAGCACAGGCAGGTTGCGGTTCTCGGCAAGGTAATCCAACACCCTCTGTCGATAAGTAGTGTAGGTGGCCATCTCTTCAGCTACACCATCATCGGTGATGGTGTCTTCGATATTCACCTCAAACGACCTGCGGTTCTCCCCGAACACAAACTTAACCAAGTCTCTAAGGTCAGTTCTTACCTTCTCCAATCCATCGAGGGTCAGGTTCTCCCAAAACACATCGCTCAGCACCATATTAATGGTTTCCATCTTTGCCTGTACCTGCGGGATAGATGCTTTCTTTGATAGGGCATCTGCTATGGTGCATATATTCCTTACACTGCGTGTCCCATTCACAGATTCGCTCACCTGCGACAGCTCTACGGTCAGCACCAACAGGTCGAACCTCTTTGCCCCTTCGTCGGTCTGACTCTTGGTCAGCAAGGGTGAGATGTCCTGTTTCAGCACCTCCACATCTATCAGCGACAGACACACCCAATTCTCAGGCTGCTTCATCCTCGACACATTAGCCCACTGTTCACGTACAGAGATATGGCTGTCGCTCAGCATCTGTACCTGTACCAGCATCAGGGCTTTCAGGTCGTCGTGCAGCTGCTTTTTGAATGGTATTTCTTGGTGTTGCGCCTGCTGCAGCTCAAAGGCGAGTTCTGCCCGTATGCAGAACAGCCGTTCGGTCAGCGACTGGGTCGGTCTGGCTTCCACGCCATTAGGATTCTTGCCGAAGTACTCGAAGTTCCTGCACCAATCGAAGATATAGAATCGCTCCTTGTCCTTGCCAGTTCCAAATATGTCCTCGCTCAGTCGGGTGCCTCGGCCTATCATCTGTATAAATTTGATTTTGCTCTTCACTATCTTGAAGAACACGAGATTCAGCACATCGGGAATATCGATACCCGTGTCGAGCATATCCACGCTTACGGCTATCTGGGGATTCCCATCCCTCTTCTCCATCTTGTCGATAAGGTCTTGAGCATAGTTCACATAGTTATCGACAAGCACGCAGAAATCGCTTCCGTATTCAGGGAAAAGGAAATTGAACCGCTGCACTATCAACTCGGCGTGTTGGTGGTTGTAGGCGAAGATGATGGTCTTGCCGATTCGCTCACCCCCTTGCACCGTCAATCCGTTCTTCATCAGGTCTTGCAGCACCTTGTCCACGGTGTCGGTGTTGAAGATGTAGGTGAATACCTCCTTGCTTTCGATATTCCTGCCTTTGCCACAATTGTCTTTCACGGCTTTCACCAACTTCTCATACTCCCATATCTTTTCCAACTGTTCCTTTTCCTGCTTGCTGAGACTGTCGTACTTGATGCCCTCTTTCAGTATCATCGAACCCTTCTTGAAGGCGGTGTAGGGCACAAGATAGCCATCTTGCACGGCTTCGGTCAGGCTGTATTCATAGTTGGGATATCCGTCTTCCAATCCAAGTAGCTCGTATGTGCTCTTATCCACGTCTTCTCTTGGTGTTGCGGTCAATCCCACGAGCATACAGTCAAAATAGTTGAAGATGGCTCCATATTTGCCAAAAACGCTGCGGTGAGCCTCATCAATGATGATAAGGTCGAATCTGCCCACGGAAAACTCCTTGTCATCGGTGTCGATGTAGTTTATCATCGTCTGATAGGTGGAGAATATAATACGGGCTTCTTTGTCTTTTTTCTTGGTGTCGGTCTCGGTCTCGCTCAACACACAGGTTGTGGTGTTGGGTAGGTACTTGACAAATTTTCCATGTGCCTGTCTTACCAAAGAGGTACGGTCGGCAAGGAATAGCACATTCTTTGCCCAATCATTCCGCATCAGCACATCCACCAAGGATATCGCCACACGGGTCTTGCCCGTACCCGTGGCCATCACCAACAGGGCTCTGCGGTGCATCGTGTTCAGATGCTCGCAGACGGCCTTGATGGCGGTTTTCTGATAGTTTCGGTCGGTTATATTGTCATTTATCGAAAAATCGGTTATTTTGCCTCTTTTCCTGCGGTCTATCAGCAGTTGCAGGTCTTTCTCTGTGTGGAAGGCGTAAAGCCTCCTTGGAGGATAGCCTAAGCCATCGATAATGTAGGTCTCGAATCCGTTGGTATAGTATATGACAGGTCGCACTTTGTACTGCTTTTCCAAGCAGTCGGCATACAGCTCCGCCTGATGTTTGCCTGCCTCGGGACTCCTGCTTGTCCGCTTGGCTTCGACTACAGCCAAGGGCACTCCATTTTGCCCAAACAGCACATAGTCGGCATAGCCTTTCCCCTCATTGTTTGGCATCCCGAACACCTCAACCTCCACGCAGGCGGTTGAAGGCAGTATCTTTCCATCTTCGTTCAGCACGTTCCAACCTGCCTCTTTCAGCATCATGTCGATGTAGAGCTTGCGAGTTTCAGCCTCGCTGATATCGGTCATGGGGGTCGGTATGGGGGTGGCATCCACCTTGGCAATATCTACACTCTCCACAAATTCCGTAGTTGACTCAGGCTTGTCAGGGGTCGCCACATAGACGGAGGGATTCTGCGGTATCAGTTCTTTGTTGAAGGAAGGATAGCTCTCCATGGCTCCCAACTTCACAAACACGGAACCCACAAAGTTGTAGATGTTCAACAAGGCGAAGAACGACTCCTTCTTTGACACTTTGCCCGAATGGGCTCCTGCATTGCCCACCTTGCGCACATAATGCACAGCCATCATCAATTTGTCGTTGGCCACAAACTCCTTGAAAGGCTCACCATCCACCAACTCGAACAGGGATGTCCTTTCTCCAATTTCGAGGTCTTTAATGGCATATATGGCTCTCACTATCCACTCCAACGCCTTGCGGCTGTTGATGGCACTCGTCTCAGGGTCGCATACTTGGGTCAACTCCGCCACATTGCAGAAGTGGTATAATCCGCTGAGCGAGGGTTCATCCTTGATGTAGTCAAAGTTTAGCATTGTAGTTGGGTTTTATTTGACCAATTGGGCTAATTAGACTAATTAGGCTTATTGGCCCTATTGGTCTAATTGGTCTAATATTCTTTCTCTTTCATTCTGTATTCTCTTCTGGCCTGGCTCATCTTCTCTCTTACGCCGCCTTCTTTGACAAAGTCGGCTTGTAGGCGGTTGATGAGCTTCCTCAGCACCACATCTTCTTGGTGGATGAGGGTGATGGCAATGTTGGCAATAGTGGCAGCCGAACGACTTTGTATCTGCTCGCGATAGTAGGCGGAGTCGTTGTGGGCGGCGCACACGCGGCGGCTCTGCTCGGCACGGGGGTCATCGACTGCCCACTGCTCCAAACCCCTTACGCGGAGATAGTCTTCGTAGTCGATCAGCAACTCTTGCAAGCTGGCGCGGGCTACATTCATCAGCTTCAGTTCAGTCTCGCTGCTGGTAGTGGATGCCGAGGCGCCTTCGGCAATGTTCTGTTTCCCGCTGCGTGCTGCCTGCACCATCTGGTCTATAGTGCGGTCTCCTTTTTCCAGATATTGGTGGGCAAAGTAGTGGGTAATATCGTAGATACACTCCGCCTTCTGGTAGGCAATCAGACCTTTGTAATTGCCCTTCTGCTTCAGAAATTGATAGTCGTTCTCCATAATTTTGATAATTGGGCTAATTGGACTAATCGGTTTATTCTCCAAACCAGTAGTCCATCCTTGCGTCGAAGAGGGTTTGAGCCTCCTTGATGGATTGGTTGATTAGTTCTTTTTGCTTCTCTATCGCCTCAATCTTTTGGGCAAAGGATTGTTGGAGGGAGAGTGGAGGAAGGGATATTTCGATATTCAGCAAATCCGACTTAGTCAGACTTGGGATAGTCACAGCCTTATTTAGTTGTTCAAAATCAAAGATAATGCAATAAAAATACAGATATTTTGCTATGAGGTTCTCTTTGGGATGCAACCCAAAAGCCGTGTCAACGTTCCAGAAACTCTGCGACATATATATTGGCTTATTTATATTCCCTTTTCTGCCAATAATAACCGAATCGGATGGAGTGATATAATTGTTTGCATAACCCATTATTCCCCCACTTCCACAAATAGGGTATTTTCCATCGGCACACTCAACCTGCTTCTGGTTCTTGCCATTATAAATGGTCAAGCAGTCGCTCCATTTGCACTTTTCCCACCCTTTCTCATTTTCCACGGGGTCGCCGAACATATCATAGAAGATGGATTGGGCGAGGTTGTCAAGTTCCTTCACCTGCTGTTTCTTCTTCTCTATAATCTCACTCACTTTGTCCAATTCTGAAACAATCTGCTCTTGGATGGGTAGCGGGGGAATTGCCACAGACACACTTCTAACAAGCTGGCTATTCAAGTTGTTTACGACTCCGCCAACGGCAAGGCTCTCAAATTTCCGACACATCAAAGGACTTCCAAGGTAGTAGTAGAGGAAGTCTTTATTGAAAGTATTATTGTCATCGTGAACAACCAACCATCCATCGTGGATACATCCATCAATACCAAGAATATACGGTTTACCAAAACTCATTGAGTTTGATAGGATAAAATCCCCTTTATGTACAAAACGAGATTTCTTCATCCCCTCAGGACGGATTTTCTCCTTTGTTGAGTTTATGTATCTACGGCCTTCAACCGCATCACCTATTTTAATCCAATTCACCCCATTAGGATCATCTGTAATATATTGGTTTATCGGTCGAGGTGAACCGCCTCGTTCAATGGTACAAACTTCCCCTAACTTCTTATATTCCCAATCGTGCTTCATACTTTTATTCCTTTCTCTTTAAGTATTTGTTCGAGCTGCTCTATGCGGTCGTGCAGGGCTGCATTCTCGTTGCGAAGCATTTCTATCTGCTGCTTCTGGTTGTTGCGATAGCCTAACCTGGCCGCCGTCATCCTTTCGCGTATTCCACCCTCTTCCACAAACTTCTGCTCCAGCCGTTCCTGGTAGGTGGTCATCAGCCTGTCGGTGATATGGCAGAGGGTGAGTGCCACATTGGCCATCTCTACATCGTCCCACACTTCAAAGTATTGTTCATAGTCCTCCACCTTGTTGTAGGTGCGGCAGTATTTGAGCATGGACCGATAGCGAGGATGCCCCTCCGTCCAAACAGGCAGCTGCCTGGCACCAAGGTAGTCCTGATAGTCTTCGCGCAGTTCTTTGAGACTTCCACGGGCACAGTTGAGCAGTTTCACCTCCATTTCCATGCTGGTGACGCCATCGGCCGCCCCCTCCACAATATTCTGTTTGCCCGAACGAGCCGCCTGTACCATCTGGTCGATGGTGCGGTCACCCCTGCGAAGAAACCGCTCCGTAAACCTAAATGTGAGCATATACAGCGTGTTGGCCTTTTGGTAGAAGTAGAGGTCTTCCCAGTGGGTCTGCTTGCGCAGGAAGGTGGGGTGCTGAGTGGGCATGGGATTGGTGTTTTTTTTAGTTGGTTGATTTTTTTTCTTTCTTTTTTTCTAAGGAGGCCTAGGATTTCCTATGAGGGCCTAGAACTCCCTAGGACTCCCTAGGCTTCCTATAGCCTCTAGGGCTGATTGGATTTCAGCTTCCAGGCTCATGATTCTTGGTTAGCTCGCGTGCTAGGTCGCTCATCGGTTCGGGCAGCGTGTGGGCAAAATTGGTCACGGCCTTGCCCTCCCGTTCATAGAGGTCGGTGTCGAGGAAGTTGAGCAGCATGGCACGGCTCCAGCCGTTTTCAATGGTTTTACGGACATAGAAGAGAGCATGGCGTTTATCATGCATAAAGCGGTCTATAATATAACGATAATGGCCCCATGGCACAGCAAAAATATCCACATCCGTGTATTGCTCCACAACTTGTGGAGCATTTGAGATATAATCCTGAAATAGAAGATAAAAATTCTTCATATACAGGATGTTAGTGGCTGAAAAACATGTGGCCCTAGGCAATTCTTTCTTCAAGTCTTCACTTAGGTTTTTAAGAAACTTGCTGCCCCATCTTGCATCTGCTTTCAGAAGAACAATATCACGACCTAAAAGCCAATAATACCTTAGTTGCTCGGCATTCACTTTTACGGCAGCCTTGATCTGGCTCTGGCGGTAGCGTGAAGCCAAATCTTTCACCCACAGGAGGTAGTCTTTATCGGTAATGGTTATATTGTTCATGCTACATCATCCTTTTGAGGTCGGACAT
>JAZUIX010000119.1:0-11116 GCA_045642445.1 Bacteroidales bacterium
GTGCGCTGGTGCCGGCTCACAAGCTGGCAAAACTGGCTCCAGATACCGTACTTCGACATTGACGGCCATCTGACGGGAGTCCAGTGGAGGAACCTCGGCACCGAAGGGCCAAGATTCCGATTTCCGCAGGGAAGCCGATGCTGCATCTACAACCTGCCCGTGCTCAACCGCCTCCGCGAAGGCGAAGAGCTCTACATCACCGAAGGCTGTTCCGACTGCTGGGCGATGCTCTCCGCCGGCAACAAGGCCATAGCCATCCCCTCCGCCACCCTCCTCAAGCCCCAAGACCTCGAAGTTCTCTCAACCCTCACCTCTCAACTCTCAACACCCCTCCACATGTACCCCGACAACGACGAACCCGGCGAACGCCTCTTCCTCCAACTGAAAAACCTGCTGTCCACCCTCGAGCACCACCAGCTGCCCAAAGGCTGCAAAGACTTTTCCGATTACTATCTGAACATCCTCCCAATATCCTCCCAATATCCTCCCACCGGAGGTGGGAGCGAGTTAAGAGTTAAGAGTTAAGAGTTAAGAACGACATTCGGATATGAAACGAATTACCTATGTTACAAAACGAAAACCGAATACGAAGGCGGCAGCCCTCCCAGTCACAAATCACAAGTCACAAGTCACTAAAACAACAATCATGGAACAAAAAAACATATTACGAGTTTACGGTCGTGCCGAGTTGGCACAACTCTATTATGGCCGACCTGTGGCCGACAGCGTGGCCAGAAAATGGCTGATGAACGAAATAAACCAGTACCCAGGGCTGTACGACAGATTGGTTGCCCTTGGCTTCAAAAAGACTGGAAAAATCTTTTCACGCGCCCAAGTGAAGGAAATTTTTGCCGCGATGGGGCCGCCATAATGGTGCCTTATCGCTCACTATCGCACTTTATCGCTCACCATCGCTCACCATCGCTCTTGACAATAAAAAATGTTCGTATCTTTGCATCGAGTTTCACAAACAAACCCGACTAAGGAACGGGCGAAACTTGCCAACAAAAAGCAGGGTTGAATCTTTGAAGGTGCACATTCGGGGAGCGGCTCTGCAAGGCAAAACAAAAGCGTTATGGCAAAACTTTATGGTATTAACACTAAAATGCGTGGCTCCGTGGGCCAGTACAATTTCTATCAACGTGCGGGCGAGACCTGCGTGCGCGAAAAGGTTGCCCCCAAGGAGAACCCGAGACGTTCCAAAAAACAGATGAAGCGCCGCGTGCAGATGCGGAACATCCAGAACATCTGGAGCGCTTTCTCCAACAAACTCAAACCGTCGTTCGAGGGCAAGGCCGCCAGGGTGAGCGACTACAACGAGTTTACGTCGGCCAACTTCGGCATCGTGCCCGTGTACCTCGTCAAGATGGAGGCTCGTCAGGGCGGCTGCGTGGTGGCTCCCTATCAGATCACCCGCGGTTCGCTGCCCAGCATCATCGTAAGCGACGGCACCGGCGGCGTGACACGCTCCGACATCAACCTCGGAACCGGTTTCAGCATTACCGCCGCCACCACGGTAAAGGCTTTCTCCGAGGCGGTTATCGGCCACAATGCCGGCTACGAGAATTTCGACCAGATTTCGTGCTACATCGCCAAGCAGATGACCAACGCCGCCACGGGTGTGCCCTACGTCGTGATCGATGCCTACGAGCTGACCTTGAACACCTCCGACGATGTGACCACCGTCCGCAGCCTTGTTTCTGCCGCTGGTTTCAGCGTCGTTGACGACTGTCTCGGAGCCAGCGCAGCCGTGAACGGCGGCATCGTGTGGGTTCACAGCCGTCTCACCCAGAGTGGCACCAAGGTCTCGACCCAGCGTTTCGAGGTCACCAACACCATCCTGGCTTCGTATCAGACGGTGGCAAAGCGCGACGAGGCCATGGCCAGCTATGGTGTCGAGGATTCCATGGATTTCCTCACCCCCGACATGGAGGACGAAGAGGCCCCGGGTCCCGGCCCTGTGCCTCCTGCTGAGGACTACACCTTGACCCTCGCCCTCGACCCCGAGGATGCCGGCACCTATACCGTGAACGGCGAGCATGCCGAGGTGGGCGAATACACCTATCCCGCCGGCACGGAACTTCAGATCCACTTTGATGCCGCTTCCGGCTGGAGCTTCGGCGGCTGGAAGAGTGGTGAAACCGACCCCGACATCACGGTCGTCATGGACGGCGACAAGGAGGTGGAGGCCATCGTGCTGGAAGATTAAGGGTTGCCGGCTTTTCCGGAGATTCCGGAGATTCCGGATAATCCGGAGATTCCGGAGATTCCGGAAAGGCCGGGTTCTTATTAGTAGTGGGGCGGGAGCCGATTTAAATTGGCTGCCGCCCTCACTATTCACAATTCTCTCAGCAGTTCCTCTAATTGTACTTCGTCGTGGACGAGTACTTCTCGGGCTTTGGAGCCGTTGTAGGGGCCTACGATGCCGGCTGCCTCCAGTTGGTCGATGATACGTCCGGCACGGTTGTAACCCAGCTGCAATTTGCGTTGGAGCAACGACGTGGATCCAAACTGACTTGCCACCACCAGACGTGCGGCATCGTTGAAGAATTCGTCCTTTTGCTTCGGGTCGAATTCTTTGTTTGGTTCCTCGTTTTCGTCAAGATATTCGGGCAACAAGAATCCGTCGGGATAGCCCCTCTGCTCGCCCACAAACTCGGCCAGCTGCTCGATTTCCTCGGTTTCGATGAGGGCACATTGGATACGCACCAAATCGGAGCCGGAAAGCGAAATCAACATGTCGCCACGACCGATAAGACGTTGGGCGCCACCAGTATCGAGAATGGTTCGGGAATCGATACCACTCGTGACCTTGAATGCCACACGGGCAGGGAAATTGGCTTTGATGGTACCCGTGATGATGTTGGTGGTAGGACGTTGCGTGGCGATAATGAGGTGTATGCCCACGGCACGAGCCAGCTGCGCGAGGCGGCAGATAGGCATCTCCACCTCCTTGCCGGCAGTCATGATGAGGTCGGCAAACTCGTCGATAACCAACACGATATAAGGCAGATAATGGTGTCCGTTTTCGGGATTGAGGTGGCGATGGATGAACTTGTCGTTGTATTCGGTAATCTTGCGAACCCCGGCTTGACGCAACAAGTCGTAGCGTTGATCCATTTCGATACAAAGCGAATTGAGGGTACGCACCACCTTTTTCACGTCGGTAATGATGGCCTCCTCGCTATCGGGGAGTTTGGCCAAATAATGACGCTCGATCTTGTTATAAAGCGAGAGTTCGACCTTTTTGGGGTCGACCATCACAAACTTCAACTCGGACGGGTGTTTTTTGAACAGCAACGACGCTATTACCGCGTTGAGGCCTACCGACTTACCCGTACCCGTGGCACCAGCCATGAGCAAGTGGGGCATCTTGGCAAGGTCGGTAACGAAAGGCTCGCTGCTGATGGTTTTGCCGAAGGCAATAGGCAGCTCCATCTTGCCGCTATTGCGGAAAGCCTCGCACTCGAGCATATTCTTCATCGACACAATCTGAGGCTTGGCATTAGGCACCTCGATACCCACCGTGCCCTTGCCGGGGATTGGGGCGATGATGCGGATGCCCAAAGCCGAGAGGCTCAAAGCGATATCGTCCTCCAAACTCTTGATTTTGGAGATACGCACACCCGGGGCGGGCTTGATCTCGTAGAGGGTGACCGTGGGTCCCGGCGAAGCGTTTATCTCCACGATTTCGATACCATAGTTGCGCAAGGTTTCCACGATGCGGTCTTTGTTTGCCACCAGTTCTTCTTTGGTGACCTTGACGTTGCGGGTTTCCCAATCGGTAAGCAAATCGGTGGAGGGCATGATATATTGCTTCAAATCGAGATGCGGATCATACAATTGATCTTCACCATAATGCATATTCACGCCACTTGCCTGTTCGGCTTCCACCTCGGTATAAATCGGGGTATTGGGTTGATTGTCGGTAATGGTGAAAGCGGGATCGGTAGTTTTTTCGCCTTGTGCTTTGGCGTTGATGCGGCCGAACTCGTCGTCGATAGAGAAACGTATCGGCTCCTCCTTCCCCGGTTCTTGTGCGGCCTTATCTTCCGCCACCTCTTCGAAGTCGGGTTTTTCAGGTTCCGGTTCGGCATCGGGTTCCGACTTCTGCTCCTTGCCACGTTTCAATTCCTCTTGCTTCAACATGGCAAGTCGCTCGCGTTCAAGTTCTTTTTCCTCCTCGCGCTCTTTGGCTCTTGCCAATTCGCGCTCGTTCTTTGCCTCGATGGCGTTATCGCGGATTTTGCTTACCGAACGACCCAGCCATGCGAAACGCACCTTGTGGACAAACACCAAAAAGACTACAGCCAAGAAAAACAGCAGCACCATGGTGCCCCATTTGATAAGCACATAGAGCTGCAACGCCACAAACTCGCCCGTCACCCCGACATAGTTGCCAAAGGTGTCGCTTTTAAAGCGGGTGCCGCCGAGATAACCCAATACCGTGGAAAGCCACAACATCCAAAACAACGTGCACCACAAGGTTTTGCCCAAAGGCAAGGGTTGCACCTTCCACATCCTCAAGCCGTAGAGAAACAGCAGAAACGGCAAACCGAAAGCGGCCACACCAAAGGTGTTTTGCACCACAAAGGCGGCCAAATGATAACCCACCTTGCCCAACCAATTGTCGTGACTCGGCCACGACACAAAGAACGAAACCATAGCCACGGCCGCAAACAAAGCCAAAAGGATGTAGCAAGCGCCGCGAAGCCTGCGGCTGCGTTCGGTCCTCCAAAACTCTTTAAATCTGCCCGTAGGTCGGACGGTTTTTTTCTTCTTTCGTTTCGCCATCTGAATTGTTATTTATTAGTTATTAATCATTTGCCCACATCTTCACCCTCAAATATCAGCAATTCAACGACCCTTGTCGAACCGAGTCGTTGAATTGCCGCCTCGGGGCTTTACGCCCCTCAAGCACCTCTATCGGAGGATATTATTCTTCCAGCAGCTCGAAAGCATCCTGGAGTTCCTTCATAAGCTGATTAAACTCCTCTTCGCTGGTGTCGGTAAAACCGGCAGGCAGCAGCATCTCGGCCTCTTTCACCTTGCCCTTCACAATCTCGGTGGCGGTATAGGTGATGGCTTTGCCTTCGCCCTGTTCGGAGGTGAACACCAGAGGCATACCTTTGATGTTGCCAATCAACAGGCAGTATTCGGGGCCGATTTCGGTGGTGTACCAGCAGGTGGTGGGGTTGTCGACACCCTCTTCATCATAGCGATGCATGACCATCTTTTTGGCCGTGAAACCCAGCATCTCCTGAGTTTCGTCAAGATACTCATAATAATAGTGGCCGGGGTCCTTGTCGGGAATCTCGATGCTGTCGATTTCGGCTTTGGTGGTTTCGTCACGGATGAGCAGTTTGCCATCGCCGGTATAGCTTTCCAACTCGATGTCGTTGGCTGCGAGATAGGCAATTGCCTGGCTCAAATCCATCGTAACCGAAAGTTTGAATCCGTTTTGGATATTGTTGCCCAACATAATCTTGTTGTCATACACTTTCACCTCGACTTCGGAATTCTCGGCAGGGATTTTCACATCCACTTTGCCAGAGCTGGTGAGTTTGTACTTTACAATACCACGGAACGTGTTCTGAGCGTTCACGGAACCCATTGCGAGCAGCATCACGACGGCTGCAACAAAAATTTTCTTCATTTTATAAAAATACTTTTTAATTATTTACGTTTATTATTTAGTTGCCGCAAAAGGGAAAATATTTCACTTTGTCGACAAATAATTTTGAAATTATAACGTATCTTATACAATATTATTGCCACAAAGGACAAAAAAATATAAAATAATGAAAAAATCGCTCGTCTACATCCTCCTGGCTTTTGCCTCCATCGTGTGGGGCATCAGCTTCATCATCACCAAAGAGCTCTTTGCCTCGGAAGAACATATAACCGTGCTCATCATATTGGTTTTCCGTCTGTTCCTTGCCTCGGCTGTAACCATACCCGCCCTGCTTCTCTTCCGTCGGCTCGAACCCATACGTCGGGGCGACCTCAAATGGTTTCTTTTGTTGGCCCTTTGCGAACCTTTCATCTACAGCATTTGCGAAACCAGCGGCGTGCGTCTTGTAAGCGGAAGTATGGCATCCATCGTGGTGGCCACCATACCCCTCTTCGTGCCCTTCGGCATGGCCATCGCCTACAAAGAACGCATCCGCCCCGCCACCCTTGTCGGCATCGTCCTCTCGCTCATAGGTCTCTCCGTGATGCTTCTTTTTGGGGGTGATGGGAACCTCGACGCCAATCCTTTAGGCCTCGCATGGCTGGCAGGAGCCGTGTTTATTGCGGTAATCTTCACCATTGTGCTTGTGAAACTTGTAGACAAATATAAGCCTTTCACCATCACGGCTTATCAAAACCTCTTCGGCTGCATATATTTCATACCCCTCGTGCTGATTCTCGACGGCAGCCACCTCCCCCTCCTCTCCTACTCTCCCAAGATGCTGCTCCTGCTGCTCGTGCTGGGTATATTTTGCAGCACCATCGCCTATATGTTCTACAACATCGGTATCGCACGATTGGGTGCCACGGCGGCATGCATCTTCACCAACGTCATCCCCGTTTTCTCGCTTATTGCCGCCCTGCTCATCGGCCAAGAGCAACTTTCGTGGACGAAGCCTGTTGGCATCATCATCGTCGTTGTAGGCGTCATCATCGCCCAATTGCCCGAAAGAGGCAATCGTGGCGAAAAATGAACATCTCTTAAAATTTGGGGAAATCGAGCACCTCGAGGTCTTTGGGAGTGCCGTCGATGGTGAAACGCACAAGGGTGGCCACTTTGTGGAACCCCTGACGGCCAGCCGCACCGGGGTTGATGTGCAACAGATTTAGATCTTTGTCGTACATCACCCTGAGAATGTGACTATGTCCGCACACAAAAATATCGGGGTGGTCGTGCTGAAGTATGGGGAGTATTTTTGCGTCGTAATGCCCCGGCCATCCCCCGATATGGGTCATCAGCACCTTGAGCCCTTCGCAATTGAACAAGTCGGTTTGAGGCACCTCGTAGCGCAAGGCGTAATCATCCATGTTGCCGTATACGGCTCTCAAAGGTTTGAACTGGCGCAACTCCTCAAGAACCCCACGCCCCATATCGCCTGCATGCCATAATTCGTCACACTCTTTAAAAAAAGTGTAAACCTGCTCGGGAACGCTTCCGTGGGTGTCTGATAATACTCCGATTTTTTTCATAATGCAAAATTTCGTGATGCAAAAATACTAAAAAATATTTTAATACGTTATAAGGTATATGATTTTTTTGAAAAACAACTTCCGTCTGCTGCTGGCAATGGCCTTTATTGTGCTAATGCTCAACTCCTGCAAGAAATTTTCGGGTGATGTCACCATCCCCGCGTATTTGCACCTCGACCGCATCGATGTGGTGCCACAAAACAGCTCCGCCCCCTCGGTGGAGCCGGGTTTCTACTCTTCGCTGGTCGATGCTGTGGAACTGGTGTGCCTGTTTGAAGGCGACAACGCCGAGACAAGGTTGGGCACCTACCAGCTGCCATGTACCGTGCCCGTGCTGCACTACGGCACCATGACCTACCTGAAGGTGGTCCCCTGCGTAAAGCAAAACGGCATCTCCGCCTCGCGCATCTCCTACCCCTTCTACCAAGTCATCCGATTGGACAACATGCCTCTCGCCGCCGACAGCACCACCAATATCGGCCAATACGACCCCGATCGCCACGACTGGTTCCTCCATGCCAATTACCTCAACAGCAACCAAATCAAGGTCCTTGCTGCCGATTTTTTCGAGCCAACAAGTTTCACCACCAGCTTCGACAGCATGATGGTATGGGAGAAGAACGACCCCGAAAACGCCTGCACCGGCCAAGGCTACGGCCACGTGCATGCCAACGACTCCATCGTGGCTTTCCACCTCAACAACGAATTCACCTCCAACCAACTCCGCCCTACCGACCTCCTCTACCTCGAAATGGATTATTGGACGGATGTGGAGCTGATGATAGGCATGGCCGGCTTCGAAGTGGGCGGAAGCAACCAGTCGCAGAAAGAGGTGATGCGCCTTTACGCCAACAAAGGATGGCAGAAAATCTACATCAACCTCGGCAAAACCTGGAGCCAGTTCAACTACAACCTGCCCATCGGTATCTTCTTCCAAGCCAACAACCCCGACAAAAAAGAGGGCTATGTCCGCTTCGACAACTTCAAAATCATCGCCATGTAGACACCCCCTCCTGCCCCATTTACTTTAAATTTTAACTTCTAAACCTGTCCGATTCACAATGAAAGCATCCCTTCGATATATCATCTTCGACATCCTCAGCGCCATGTTGGCATGGGCGCTGCTATTCCTGTTCCGAAAACTCGGCATCGAACACCTCGGCATGGAAGACGCCAACCAAGTGTTCGCCGACGCCAACTTCTGGCGGGGCATCGTCGTGGTACCCCTCGGGTGGCTGGCCTTGTACGCCATCCAAGGCACCTACAAAAACGTGCTGCGCAAAGCCCGCCTCAAAGAGCTGCAGCAAACCATCACCGCCAGCATCATCGGCGTAGTGGTCATATTCTTCGCCCTGCTGCTGGATGACGAAGTGGGCACCTACCACAACTACTACAGCTCGTTCCTCTTCCTCCTGGTGGTGCATTTCGCCCTCACCTACACCTGCCGCGTCATCCAAACCTCCAGCATCGTCAACAAGGTGCACAACCGCAAAATCGGATTCCCCACAATCATCGTCGGAAGCCACAGCAAAGCCTATCAAACCTACCTCGACCTCGAAAACCAAGAGCGCTACTCGGGCGAACAGTTCATCGGCTTCATCTCTGTGGACGGCGATGCCGAAGAATCGTCCGAAACCCGCCTGTTGGCCGTGATGCCCTGCCTCGGCAACACCTCCGAGATGAAACGCATCATCGAAGAACGCCACATCGAAGAGGTCATCATCGCCGTGGAAGACAACGAAAAAGAGAAAATCCAGCAGATACTCCGCACCCTCGACGGCTGCGGCGAAGTAATCATCAAAATCACCCCCGACGCACGCGACATCATCCTCGGCATGGTGCGAGTCGACAACATCTTCCATTCGCCCCTCATCACCATCAACACCCGCCTCATGGAGGAATGGCAATACAGCGTCAAACGCATCTGCGACATCGTCCTCTCGCTGCTGGCGCTCATACTCCTCTCACCCGTCTACCTCATCACCGCCATCATCGTCAAATGCACCAGCCCCGGCCCCGTCTTCTACGCCCAAGAACGCATCGGCTACAAAGGCCGCCCCTTCAAAATGCACAAATTCCGCAGCATGTACACCGACGCCGAAGCCTGCGGCCCCGCACTCTCGCGCGACGACGACCCCCGCATCACCCCCTTCGGCCGCTTCATGCGCAAAGTGCGCCTCGACGAAATACCGCAATTCTACAACGTGCTCAAAGGCACCATGTCCATCGTCGGCTACCGCCCCGAACGTCAATACTACATCGACCAAATCATCAAACGCTGCCCCGAATACCTCCTCCTGCAACGCATCAAACCCGGCATCACCTCGTGGGGACAGGTCAAATACGGCTACGCCAGCAACGTCGACGAAATGTGCGAACGCCTCAAATACGACCTCCTCTACATGGAAAACATGTCCATCACCACCGACATCAAAATACTCATCTACACCGTAGGCATCATCTTCCAAGGCCGAGGAAAATAAAAATTGAAAATTGAAAATTGACTGCCGCCCCCACTCAGAAATCAGAAATCAGAAATCATAATTCACAAATCATAAATCACAAAATCAAAATGAAAAAAACTCTTCTTGCCCTATCCATGGCCTGCATCGCAGCCCTTTCCCTCACCTCGTGCGGCAATGTGGCCAACCAAAAACTGGCCGACGAACAAGACAGCCTCAGCTGGGCAATGGGCATGAGCCTTGCACAAACGCTGCAAAGCGACTTCTACCCCTTCGACCAAAAAATCGCCTCCAAAACCTTCTACTCCATGATGGACGGCGAAGAAAGCCCCCTGACCGAAAAACGCTTCATGGCCACCAGCCAGGACATCTCCTTCCTCTTCGGCTGCACCCCCGAACAACGCAAAATGATTTTCGACAAAAAGGGCGCACCCGACAAAGAAGAAATAACCCTCTTCAGCCAAGTCATGGGCATCAGCCTTGCCAAAACCGCCCAAAGCGGCTTCTACGAATTTGACAACGACCTGCTCATCAAAGCCTTCAAAAGCTCACTCAAAGGCAAAAAACAACCCTTGGACGAAAACTCCTACAAAACCCTCTGCCAAAAGATGACCGAACTCACCGTCACACGCCAAGCCGAAATGGCCGAACATGCCGACAAAAAAGCCACCATCAAAGAGCAGGAATACCTCGACCAGCTGGTGAAAGACAACCCCAACGTGAAAAAATCCGACGAAGGATTCTTCTACGAAGTGCTCGCCGAAGGCAACGGCCCGCAGGCGAAAGCAGGCCTCCGCGTCAAATTCGACTTCAAAGAAACCAACATGCTCACCGGCGAAGTCATCACCCAGACCTACGGCGAACGCGAACCCATCGTGCATGTAGTCAGCCCTTCGATGTTCAAAGGGCTCTACGACGGCCTCCAAATGATGAAAGCCGGCAGCCACTACCGCTTCTACTTCCCCCACAAACTCGTGCAGGGCGCCATCGGCACCCCCGCCAACACCCCCGTCACCTACGAAGTCGAACTCCACGAAATCTATAACGATTAAAAAAAAGGGCCTCGCGGCCCTTTTTTAATTGAGAATTGAAAATTGGCTGCCGCCCATAACGGCTTCCGCCCTAATTCTCAATTCTCAATTCAAGAATCAGTCCCAGTCGCTATTGTCGCCAGTAAAATAGCCTCTGTAGCATTGACCGCTATGTCTGAAATCATTGGGGTCTTCAAAAAAGTTGTATGTGCTTGCATCACCAAGGATATTGTTGCCTACCCCCTGGCTCATAGCATAACCCCGTTCAACTTTAAATTCCACACATTTCATTGTGGGTGCAATATATTGTTTTTTGTTTTCCATAGTTGTTGTTATTTTTTGTGACTTGTGATTAGTGACTTGTGATTAGGTGGCGGCAGCCTTCGTTTTCGTCCTTCGTTTTCGTTTCCCGTATGTCGT
>JAZUIX010000120.1:0-10014 GCA_045642445.1 Bacteroidales bacterium
TCTGTGATTTTGGCCGTTTTTGGTCATCTTGCTGTTTGTCACTCGGTCATGTAGCCCGCTACACTCCCTCGTTCCGCTCAGCAATCTGTTCCAAAACCAACTCAAAATCCCAAGAAATCAATTTATAGAACCCACCTTAAGGAAATATTTTGCAGACATTATCACCTTGTTGCGGATAATCATTTTATCTGATAATGCAAGATTGGATGAAAAATGTCTTAGTGCAATACAAAATGAAAGTTATGGGAATTGTTGCACTTACTTGATTGGGAAAATGTTATAGTGTTGTAAATTAGGTTGATGGGTTGAGGAAATATGCATTGCTTAGTGCAAAGTTAGTGCAGTTAGTGCAAGTTTAGTGCAAAGTTAGTGCAAAAGTACATTCGTGTTTTTCAGTATGGGCGAGGATGAATATTGAACGTATGGCCTAAGTGGCCAAAACTTTTTGCCAGTATTGCATAAATAACTTGTTATCAATCAATATGATTGCAGGAGTGGGGATGAGTTTGGGCCATTTATATGAAAAATTATTCGCCGGCGGTGGTGTACCAGTCTTTGAACTCGTTGACGCGGGCTTTGGGGACAACGATGCGCTCGGGGGTGTCGACTACGAGGGATAGGGTGTATTTGCCCAAAAGCCAAACAGACAGATCTTTGATGGCCCTATGGGCGACAATGTACTGCCGATTGACACGGAAGAAGCGTTTGGGGTCGAGGTACGACATGATGACATCGAGCGGTTTGTCGACCGAGTAGTGACGACCTGAATAGGTCACCCCTACGGCCACTTTGTTGTCGAGGTAGATGAAGGCTATATCGGCCACGGCCACTGGAACCAATTTGTCGCGCACGGGGACGAGGAGGTGGCTCTTGTAGGTGCGGCTCTGCTGTTTGAGCATCTCGATGGCTCTGGAGAGCGATTCGGTGTCGGTGCTTTTGCTGCCTCCCATGCGGTGCAGTTTGTCGAGGGCCCGCTGAAGGTCGTCGCGGTTGATGGGTTTGAGCAGATAGTCGATGCTATTGACTTGGAAGGCTTGGAGGGCATACTGGTCGTAGGCGGTGGTGAAGATGATGGGACATTTGGGGGTGACTTGGTCGAAGATGCGGAAGGCCAGACCATCGGCCAGGTGTATGTCCATGAAGATTACCTCGGGGTGGGTGTTTTGAGAAAGCCATTCCACCGATTCTTCCACACTTTGCAATACGGCCACGATGCGGAGGTCGGGAGCCACTATGTCGAGCTGCCGTCGCAGATTGAGCACGGCTACTGATTCGTCTTCTATGATTAGGGCGGTCATTGGAATTGAGAATTGAGAATTGAAAATTGGGGATTGAAAATTGAGAATTGAAAATTGAAAATTGAGAAGGGTAAGGGTTATTGGTTATTGGTTATAGGTTATCGTTGGGCGGAAACCACTTTTTCACAAGTCACTATTCACTATTCACAAGTCACAAGTCACAAGTCACATATTAACGGTATTTCTACTGTGAAGGTGCCTTCGGCGCTGCTTACGAGGATGTCTTTGTGGAAAAGCAGTTGGTAGCGTTGGCTGAGGTTGGCCAGGCCTATGCCCGAGGATTGGCTGTCGGGGTCGCATTTGGCGTGGATGGGGTTGCTGATGAGGAGTGTGTGATGGTCGGTGTTGCGTAGGGTGACGGTCAGGGGGTAGCGGTCGCTGACGACATTGTGTTTGATGGCGTTTTCGAGCAAGAGCTGCACGCTGATGGGCACTACCAGGTGGTTGAGGCACGCGGGGTCGATGTGGCGTTCTACGCGGAAGTTGTCGCCATGACGTATCTGCATCATGGCTATGTAGTTGTCGGCAAAGGCCAGTTCGTCGGCCAAGGTGACCTGTTTCTGCTGCTGCATAATGTAGCGGTAGGACAAGGCCAGCTGCTGGAGGTAGCGGTGGGCACGGTCGTCGTCGACTCCGATGAGGCCGTCGAGGGTGTTGAGCGAGTTGAAGAGGAAGTGGGGGTCCACCTGGTTCTCGAGGGCGTCGTATCGGGTACGGATGTTCTCGGCCTGTATGTGCTCTTTTTCCAGCACCAACTGTTGACGGCGGGTGATGTTGAAGAGCAGGAGGGTGATGAGTATGACGGTCAGGGCCACAAAGCCGTCTTTGACCATGCTGATGTCGAGCAGGGTGTTGATGCCCCACGAGGGGAAGATGTAGATGCGCAGCCACCGCGAGAGGAGGCTGTAGACGAAAGCTATGACCAGCGATCCAGCGATGGCCCACACAAAGCAGCTGGTGGCACTCTGGGTGAGGCTGGCCAGGCCGCCAGCGGTGGCGTGGCGGAAGATGTAGAAGCAGTAGAAGAAGAGCAGAAAGGTGATGAGCAAGAGGTGTATGAGCGAGAATATCATCTGCTCGGTGCTGAAGGGGACGATGTCGCCAAAACGAAGATTGTCGATCTGCAATATGCCTGTGAGTATGATGCCCGTGGCAGAGGCCATGATGACGGCATTCAACACGGTGAAAGGGTGTTCGATGCGCAAGGGTGGCAGTTTCTTGCCAAGAAAGGTACTATTCATTGTGACTTGTGACTTGTGATTAGTGACTTGTGATTAGTGACTTGTGATTAGTGACTTGTGAAATGTGAATTGTGATTAGTGAAATGTGAATTGTGAATTGTGAAATGTGAAATGTGAATTGTGATTAGGTGGCTCCCGCCTTCGTTTTCGTTTTTCGTTTTCGTTTTCGTTCTTCGTTTTCGTAACCGTAGGTTTTCGTTCTTAACTCTTAACTATGACTTGTGATATGATTATAACGTGACTGAAAGAGTTTTATTTTTGAGTTGGTTTCAATTATGTGAGTAGTGACTTGTGAGTAGTGACTTGTGAATGGCTGGCTGCCGCCCTCCCAATCACCAATCACTAGTCACCATTCACTTTCACTTTTCCATTCTTAATTCTCAATATCGTACATGTGGTGACGAAATATACTAACGTTTGCAGCCAAAGGGCAAGATATTCGTATCTGACTTGCGGCAAGGTGGCACCCATGGAGTTGATGCGGATAAAGCCTTGGATGCCATGTGTGGAGGGGAATATGGCACCCAGCACTCTCCAAACGCCGGGCATATTGCACTGCGGCCACACTGCCCCCGAGATGAACAGCAGCACGACGCTGAAGAAGATGCAGACAACTATGCCTGAGTCACGCTCGCGGACAAAGCTGCACACTGTCATGCAAAAGAATATTGTAGCCAACAGGAATGGCAGCAGGAACAGGCACAAATCGCCCAATCGTCCGATATGGGGCAGGCCGAAGAGTCGGGGCGCAAGTACCAAATCTATGGCCACCAAGGGAATGTAGAGCACCAAATAGGCCAGCGCTCTGCCCCAAGCCACTCGCCACGAACGTTTGCGACGCAGCCGTGCAGGGATGGCCTCCAAGGTGGTGCGTTCCTCACGGGCGGTGCCGAAGATGATGCTGATGCCTAAAAAGATGGTCTGGTGGATGACCAGCACCAGCAGGGCTGGCACAAGGAAGCTGGTGAAGCCGCCCCCAGGAGAGTAGAGTTTGACATCGTCGTAGGGGATGGGCTGAGTCAGTTCGTCGGCCCTCTCGCCTGTGATGCCTGTCAAAGAGTAACGTTTGAGCTGTATGTCCTGCATCTCGTCCACCAACACCCCCGAGGCACCTGTGAGCACACTGCGGTAGTAGAGGAAGCTGCTCATATCGCAAAACAGGCACACGCGGGCAGTACGGAGCGTAGCCAAGCGTTCGGAGTAGTCGTTGGGGAAATAGACAATGCCGTTGATGCGGCGCTCGCGCATGAGGCGTTGGGCCTCGGACATGCTGCAGCAATGGTAGTCGACGTTCATCTCGGGCGTAGCGTCGAGTTTGCGGATGAAACGGCGGCTGTCCTCGCTGTCGGAGTCGTCGACCACAGCCACGGGGAGATTGCGCACCATCTCATTCTTGTATATGGCGCCAAAGATGAGCGGATAGAGCAGCGTGGCTATCATAAAGATAAGCAGGGCCCCTTTGTCGTGACGGATGCGACGAAGCTCGATGATAAAGACGTCACTTATATCTTTCAAAAACTGCATAATCAATTTTGTTATGTGACTTGTGATTAGTGATTAGTGACTGGGAGGGCGGAAGCCCCTATTCACAAGTCACTATTCACTACTCACCAATCACTATTCGCTATTCACTTTTCCATTCAACAACATAACACCGATGAAACCGCATATCTGGAAAGCCATCAATATGCAGATGTGGGGCCAGCACTCGCCCATGCCGCAGCCGAACAACGAGACTTCGGAGCAGGTGAGGTAGTAGTGCCTCAGAGGGAACACGTTTGCGCAGCCTTGCAGGAAGGCCGGCATACTGGTTACGGGATAGGAGAACCCCGACATGGTGAAGGCCAGAGTGCCGTAGATGGCACAGACACAAGTGGAGAGGTGCGCCTCGGGGATTAGGCCCGAGAGGAATGTGCCCATGGCCTGCATGGCCAGCACGAGCAGCAGGGTGTCGAGCACGATTATCCAAAAGCTGCCCATGAGGGTGAAGCCGCACCACCCGAACATGACGATGTTGCCCAATATGCCCACGAGGGTGTACCAAACGGTGTAGGGGAACATCTTGCCGAGCCACGCACCCAAGGCCCCTGGAGCCAGCCATTCGTGCAGTGTGCCGTCTTTGCGTTCCTTGCCAATCATGTAGGCGGTAAGTAGCAGCACCATGAGTCCCAACATGCCAGGCAGGAGAGTGGTGAGGACGTAGGGCTGGTAGTTGGCTGTGGGGTTGCTGATGAGGTGGGTGTCGAGTTCGATGGGCTGAATAATGCCCATGATGCGTTCTTCGTCGTAGCCTTGTTTGCGAAGCACCTCGCGCTGCACAGCCCCAGAGGCCAGTTTGCTGATGGTTGCCAAGGAACGATAGCTCAGTGATCCGCTGAGCAGATAGGCATTGTTGGAGTAGAGGGCAATATGGGGCCTTTCGAAGGAGAGCACCTCGTTGTAGGTGCCTTTGGGTATTTCGAGAAAGGCATAAACCTCCTGCCGTTGCATGGCTTCGCGGGCCTGAGTGTAGCTGTCGTAAACGCCCACCACTTGCACTCCCTGGGTGGCGTTGATCTCGTGGCACAGCCGTCGCGACAGGTAGCTCCCGTCGTGGTCTACAATGGCTATGGGCAGCCGCTCGGGCTGCCCCTCGGCCATGAGCGTGAGGTAGAAAAGGTAACAGAAGGCTATGCCGAGGGTGGTCAGTATCAGATAGCGCGCTTGACCCTGCTTCAGCAGCCTCCTTATCTCACGCCTTATTGAGTAGAAAAAAGTGTGCATTTTATGTGATCTGTGAATCGTGACTGGTGACTAGTGATTGGTGACTAGTGACTGGTGACTGGGAGGGCGGTAGCCACCTATTCACTATTCACCAGTCACTAGTCACAAAAACATTATTTTTCTCCCACTACTATCGCTGTCATGCCTGGGCGAAGGCCTGGTATGGTCTCTTGGGGCACGAGTTTGATGTCAAAACTCTTCACGTCGTATTGGCCGTTGATTTTGGTGGCGCGCCACACGGCGTAGGATGCCATGGCTTTGAGGTATGTCACCTTGGCCTTGAACGTCTGCTCGCCCAAGGCGGGAATCTGTATCTGCACCTCGTGGCCCACCTGCATGTTGTTCAGCATATCCTCGCGGACACTGACGGACACCCACACGTCGCTCATATCAAGTATGGACATCACGGGCGATCCTGTACCTATCAGGTCGTTATGCTTGGCGTATATTTCCACAACCTCGCCATCGCAAGGGGCCAGCAGATAGCGGTCGCGCTGATAAGAGGCCACCTCTGAGATAGCACCTTCGGCTTGAGCCACCAAAGCACTGGCAGCCATTTTGTCCTCGACCTGAGCACCCTCTTGGGCCATCTCGTACTGCAGTTTGGCCGCATTGGACGTGGCCACGGCGGCACGATACTGAGCCTCGGCCTCGTCGCGTTTTTGTGCCGAGACCACTTTTTTGTCATAGAGTGCCTGCACACGGTCATACGATTTTTTGGCAATATCCACTCCCACCTCGGCTTTCTGCCACATCTCGTAGGCCGAAGCAATCTGCTGCTGGCGGGCGCCATTGTCGGCCTTGCTGCGCTGGGCGCTGGCTGCTGCTCGTGCTGCCTGTGCCTGCTGCATCTTGGCATCCACCTCGGGACTGCTGATATAGGCCAGCGTATCACCTTCGCGCACCTGCTGTCCCTCTTCGACGAAGAGGAGGCTCAAACGTCCTGGCACTTTGTTCGAAACTCGGTATTCCTCGGCACACACCTCGCCCGTAATCTGTTCGGGTTCGGGCTTGAGGGCAAAAACGCCGATGAGTCCCACCACAACCACTATGGCTATCACCACTCCGATACCGAGCCATAGGTTTTTTTCATTTTTATCCATAGTCATTTTTATTTGTTATGTGACTTGTGATTAGTGATTAGTAACTGGGAGGGCGGAAGCCATCAATTCACAATTCACTCATCATTAATCACTCATCATTAATCACAATTCACCATTGTTTCCTTTTCCCAAAGCCTGTTGCAGACACAGGTTGTTCATTCTTACCTCTATTTCTGCATCCAGCACCTCTCCCTGGGCCTTGAGCCAGGCGGTTTGTGCGGCCATGAGGTCGCTGGTGCTTATCACCCCCGCCTTGAACGATTCGTCGGCCAACCTTAGGTTCTCCTCGGCGCTCGCCATATTGCTGCGCGATTCCTGCAACTTGGTGTTGGCCACCTCTAACTGTGTGGCGAAATTGCTGATCTCCAGAAGCACCAGCTTGCGGGCCTCCTCGATGGCGTAGGCCGCCTCGGCACGTTTGTGTTTGGCCGCCTTGAGGGCGTAGAAATCGCCGGCATGGCCGAGGGGTATGTTCACGGCAAGACCCGCGGTGAACATGCCTCCGAACTCTTTTTTATAGCCGTTGAACCAGTTGGGGTTGGTCACCACATACGATCCCGACAACGCCACATTGGGCAACAATCCCGAGCGGGCAAGTCGCACCCCTTGGTCGGCCAAAGCCTCGGCGGTATGGAGGATGCCCATGTCGTTGCGTCGGGTGCAAATATCATCCAAATTATATTGGGTATTGGGGAGGCTCTCTATGGCCACCGAATCCTCCACAATCACAAAGTCGCCTTGGGCGTCCAAACCGCATATCTGACACAGCGCCAGCCGTGCCAGGGCCACACCCCCTCGGGCTTTGGTGACATTCATACGGGCCTCGTTGAGTTTCACCTGCACCTTGGTCACATCGCCCTGGGTGGCCACTTCGGCCTCCACCATGGCATCCACATCGGTGCTGAGCTTGGTCAGAAGGTCGCAATATTGTTGTGCCAGCTGCAACTTATGCTGAAGCGACACATACTGCCAATAGGCTGCATCGACGGCTATCATCAAATCGTCGTAAACCTTGTTGCCCTCGAACTGCTGCATCTCGTGGTTCAGCTGTGCGGTCTTATACAAAGCCCGCAATTTGCCGCCCATATATACCGGCTGCACCACCGACACGGCTCCCGCCATCACCTGCGAGAGGTCCATTTCCATGGCTTGGGTCACATCCTGCCCCAAACCGTTGAGGTAGTCTTCCACCCCCGTGACATGGAGCGAGTTGAGCAACGCAGTTACCGTGGTGGGGTCAAACGAGGAGTGCTCCGAAACATAGTTGCCTATGGCAGAATAAATATCGTTGTGTACCCGCGTGCCTATGTTGTTGATTTTGTCCTGCTGTTCATCGCTGAGCAGCGAGGCGCTTTTCTGATTCCAGAGATAGGTGGCATTGGCGTCGAACTTGGGGAAGAACTGCGTGAGGGCCATCTTCTCCAACGCATCGGCGGCATCGATGCGTTCCTGAGCCATCTTGAGCAAAGGGTTGCTCTCAATGGCCAATTGTCGGCACCGGTTGAGGGTGATGTATTGCTGTCCCGAAGCTACTTGGGTGCAAAACACCAACACAGGAAGCAGCAGAAGATGTTTAATTGCCTGTTTCATACTTTGTTTTATGCTGAATAGTTTTTTTTAAAATGCTTGCAAAAGTAAAATTATTTATCGAAACGAGGAACCTCAATCCGCCCCAAATGGAAAAAAGGGGCTTTGAAACGCCCTGATGCTTTCGGATATGGAAATCGTGAAGCTTCGCGATTTCAAAAAATATTTCGTGTGATTTTGAGGCTTACGCCAACACTTTCCACTCGACAATGCCGTTTGTCTCCTGACTGAAGCCCACGCCGATGCGGTACACCTGTCGTGGGTCGGATTGGTAAGGTTCGGCGTAGCCTTTGTCGGCTATCTGCTGCAGGGCCTCGTCGGCCTTGCCGTTCAGTTTGAACTCGAAGATGTAGACGTATTTGGGCGACTCCACAACCATGTCGCAACGACCATGACTGTTCTGCTTCTCGATGAGAGTGCTGTAGCAGGAGAGGAGCTTCATGATGAGGTAAAAGGTATAATGAAAATGCTCCTCATAACTAAGAGCCTTGAGCTTCTGGTGCGCCTGATAGTCGATGCTGGCAAAAAAACTGACAAATATATCTTTCAGGTCGTCCACCCGCCCTTCGTATAGGCAGTCGTCAACCCGTATTGTCCAAGGCTCCATTCGCACATCCTTGCCATAATAGTCGTTGGCCACCAAAGAGGTGAATCCGCTGCGTACCTCGGCGTTGGGATAGTCGAGACGATAGGAGTTGTTGCGGTTGTTGTATTCTTTGATGGTGATATAGCCGCTTTGGTAGAGCATGGCCAAGGGGTCGGAGATATCGGCCCTGTAATCGATGAACAACTTTGTCGGATAGGACTCAGCGAGCAGTTTCTCCATATTGATGTTGTGACCGCTGATCAGTTTGGCCAGGAAAGTGGGTGTACCCGAACGATACCAGTAGTCCTCCAGCATTTGTGTGTCTAAGACGTATATCATGCTGAAAGGGTTGTAGATGTCTGTAAGTCGACTGCTGAAATGGTAGCCGTCGTACTGTTGTTTCAGTTTCGCCTTTGTCTCCTCAACCGAATAATTCAGGGACAGGGCCAGCTCGCGTATCGATTCGTCAAAAACGCTGTAAAGTTCCTCTTCGGTGATGCCGCAAATGGCTTCATAGTGCGGGTCGAGGCTGATGTCCTTGGGTTGGTTAAATCCTGAAAATACGCTGATTTGCGAAAACTTGGTCACACCCGTGAGCAGCACAAACCGCAAATCCTCGTCGGCAGCCTTGAAGGTGCCGTAGAAACCCTTCAAAATTTCGCGATGTTTTTGTTCCAAATCCTCCCCAATCACGTCCAACAACGGCTTGTCGTATTCGTCAATCAGCACCACCGCCTTATGGCCCGTCTTCACTCGCGCCTGATGCAGCAAGTTTTTGAATCTCAACCCAAAATCTTCGCCTGTAGGCACTATACCATATTGTTGCTCTCCTTCCGCCACAAAGGCCGCAAGGATCTCCGACAGGCATTTGGGATTAGAGAAATTCCCCATCGCAAAATCAAGATGGAACACGGGGTACACCGTCCAATCCTGCTCCAGCTGCTCCATGCGAAGGCCCGCAAACAACTCCTTGCGCCCTTTGAAATAAGCCTCTAACGTTGAGATAAGCAGGCTCTTGCCGAAACGGCGAGGACGGCAGAGGAAGCATACATGCTCCTGTGCGAGGTCGTAAACGAGGTGAGTCTTGTCGACATACACATAGCCGCGTTCAACGATATTTTCAAACGATTGTACTCCGATAGGGTATCTCATATTAAAAATATAAATCTTTTTTAATACTTATGATAACGCAAATTCCGACCAAATATTGTGCCCAAGTTTTCGAAAAAATGGTCTTTGGGGCGAAATGGGTCAAATCGCCCTTTGCCGATCCTTTGGAGGTCCCCCCACCTTGGCTAAGCATGGGACGAAATTGCTATTACAAATCCTTACTATTCTCCCAAGATTCTTTTATCGTTATGGTATCGTTATCGTATCCTTATGGTATCGTTATGGTATCGTTATCGTATCCAGGATACCATAACGATACCATAACG
>JAZUIX010000121.1:0-4165 GCA_045642445.1 Bacteroidales bacterium
ATTGCTGAGCGGAACGAGGGAGTGTAGCGGGCTACATGACCGAGTGACAAACAGCAAGATGACCAAAAACGGCCAAAATCACAGAAAAGTATATTTTCAAAATATTTCATGTTTACGTTGAATTTATAGAACCCACCTTTACATTATATGGGACACTTTGGTGGATTACCACAGTCCCTCAGCCATCGAATTGGGGAATCAACCTATAATTCTTTAACCTCGGCGTAAGGTGCTTCGGCAAGGAGGGTGATGGAGTACTTGTGTTTGCCGTCTTTGCTCTGAGTGTAGCGCACATTGCCTTGAGCGTAAGGATAGAGGGGTCGTGAGCCGTATATTGCATAACCATTCGCTCGCAGCCACTCGCCTATCTCACGCATACGCTGCAAAGCCTCGGGAGGGAGGTTGCCATCCGCGTCGGGTCCTACATTGAGCAGCAGGTTGCCCCCTTTCGCCACTATATCACACAACATGTGTATAAGGTCTTTCGTGCTCTTGTAGTGGTCGTTGGGCACATACGACCAGCTGTCGCCCATAGTCATGCAGGTTTCCCAAGGATAGGGCAAAAGGGTGTCGGGGATTTGTTTCTCGGGGGTTCGATAGTTTTCATAACGTCCTCCCACACTGCGATCTACAATTATCAGGTCGGGGTTATTGCTTCTTGCAATAGCGGCCAAGGAATCCATGCCTATGTCTTGCACACGGCCATAGCACCCCAGCCAGGGTCGCGTTTCATCATCGATGCTCCACTCGGGCCTCACCCAACCTCCGTCGAGCCAGAGAATGTCGATGTCGCCATAGTTGTGCGTGAGTTCGCCAATTTGTCGATAGGTAAAGTTTTTGAAACGCTGCCAACGTTCAGGATGGACGTTGATGTCGTAATTCACATTGCGGTCGGGGGTGGCCCATTCGGGTGCCCAATAATCGACGTGGTGCCAATCGGGTTTGGAGAAATAGAGCCCCGTCCACAATCCTTGTGCACGAAATGCGTTTACGATGTCGAGAGTGATGTCGGGTTGGGGATTGCGGCTGTAGGGACACTCGGAACCCACTACACTATAGTCGGTTTCGGCCGTGCGGAACATACAGAAGCCATCGTGATGTTTCGTGGTGAACACAACATAACGCATTCCTGCCCCACGAGCGGCCTCTGCCATTTTTTCGGCATCGAAATGCTGTGGGTTGAAAGTTTTGTTGAGCGACTGATACCGCTGCTTGTACTCCGTATATGGTTCCCCGTTGCGGGTAATCCAGGGCTCGTTGCAGATGCTCCACGATTCCACCACGCCCCATTGGGCATACATGCCCCAGTGCATCATGAATCCGAATTTCAAATCCTGCCATTGCTCGATTCTTTGAACAATCACGGGGTCGCTTTCGGGCAGACGCTCGTCTTGAGCTCGGCCAACCACGGCCATCATCATCGCCGCGATACATATAAAAAATGGTTTCATCGTCATAATTTTTCGTCTTATTTTTAGCCTTTCTTGATGCAAAGATAAGAAGAAAAAACAATATATCAGAAAATATTCGTATTTTTGCACTTTAATTCACAACGAGAAAAATTAAATTTATTAATAATCAAAACAATTTCTACTATGCGCAAAGTATTATCTATCATGCTGATGCTTGCCTGCGTGGCCACAGTTTCGGCACAGAGCAAATGGTCCTACAAACTCGGTTTTGGCGGCGAACTGAAATCCGGTAACGTCAACACCATCACCTTCAACAACAACGGAGGCATCGAACGCAACGACAGCCTTTTGGCTTTCGACGCCAACTACGCCATCGTTTATGGTGAGAAAGACCACGAGAAATACGATATGGGTCTCACCGCCAACGTCAAATTCGACCTTTGGCAGTACGACCGCTGGTCGCCCTTCCTGTCGGCAACCTATTTGAACAACAAATTCAAAGGTTTCGAGTACAAGTACAGCTTCCTCGCCGGTGTGAAATACCGCATCTTCTGGAACTCGAAATGCGACTACTCCATCAGCGGTGCTTACGTGCTCGACTACACCGAATACTTCCTCAAAGACCGTGAGAGCTTCGACGCCAAAGTCAGCCGTCTCAGCCTTCGCTTAAAAATCAAGCAGAATATCACCGACTATGTGAGCCTCAAGCACACCACCTTCTACCAGCCCTCGGTCACCGATTTCGGTGGCGACTACATTGTCAACAGCGTCACCAGCATCAGCACCAAACTCAACAAAAACATGGACCTGGCCCTCAACTTCAGCTATGAATATCGCAGCCTCGTCCCCGAAGGTGTCAACCCCCAAGACATCATCACCTCTGCCACCCTCAACCTCCATTTCTAATCTGGCGGCAAAAGACAAAATAACGAAATAGCAACAAAAATTTTGCCATTTCAAAAAATATGTGTATCTTTGCAAACTCAAAAAAGTACTGAAAACAGTCATTTTGAATAGCAAAAAGTAAATTAACACAAATAGTAACAATCGTTTAAGAGCCACTGCTTAAAACGGCAAAAAGAAACCAAAAAATGAAAAAAGGAATCCATCCCGAGAATTACAGACTTGTTGTTTTCAAAGACATGTCCAACGACAACATGATCCTTACCAAGAGTTGTGCTGCCACCAAAGAGACCGTCACCTACACCGATGGTAACGAATATCCCGTGGTCAAGTTGGAAATCTCCAACACCTCGCACCCCTTCTTCACCGGCAAGTTGAAACTCGTTGACACCGCTGGACGTGTTGATAAGTTCATGAGCAAGTACAAGAAATACTCCAAGAAGTAATTTGTTTTAGGTTTTAGATTAAAGCTCCCATCGCAAGTTGGGAGCTTTATTTTTTTGCTACATTCATTGAGGATTGGAATATTTCAACCGATAAGGAATCGTCCGAAACGGGTTTTGAGCAGCAGCGAGGTGAGGACGACCGATAGTGACAACGTAATCACCAACACCACCCACGGAAGCAGCCAAGCACCTATGGTTGAGGCACAACACAGTTGAGGAAACGATGTGCCGAAATAGAGATGCTGCATAAAAAACATGTGAAACACATACACCCCATAGCAAAGCCGAGAACATTGGCGAAGAAAAGGCGAAGGTTGAGCATCAGGAGAACGATGATGACGGAGGAAACAAATGACGGTGAAATAAAGTGCCAGGATGCCGCTAGTGGTACGCCCAAAGGTAAGCAAACGCACACACCAGATATTCCACCCACGCAGCCAATGAGGGCAATGAAACGAAACTCCGGGCAAATGCAAATTAGTGACCTGAAGGTAAAGCAGCAAAACGGCGAGATAAGTCATCCACGCCAAACACAGGCAAACAACACGCCGCCAAGGCGATCCTTCAGCCGTTTGTGGAGCCTCCAAACGATGATGGATGAGGGCTCGGAGCCAATAGCCAAGATAGAAATAGAACAAAAAATAAGGGGCACGAGTAAGGCCGAGTTTCAACCCCGTAGGACGCAATAGCGACACCCCTGCAAGCAGCAACAGCAGCAGCCATCCCGCAGGTCGATAAAAAGCAGGATGCTTCTCGGAGAGCCAATGAAGCAACCTGTCGAGGAGCCATGAAGCCATGAAACACCAAAACAGCATGGGAAGAAACCACAGATGCCCTATACCATTTGCCACACGCCAAAAAGCGACATGGAAACTAAAACGGGCAGGATTGAAACGATAGAGCAGGAAATATACGATTCCAAAAAGGAAACAGGGGATGATCAGCCGCTTAAACTTTTTCCAAGCAAAAGCAAGGAAACGCTGCCTACATGCCTGTTCCACACATTGATAGCAAAAAACATAGCCCCCTACAAAAGCAATAGTTTCGATGCGGAAGCCGCTGATAAGATGCCCCAGCCACCAATAAACGGCATTATCGGGCACCCCAGCGGGAGGCACCCAGCCACCTGTGAAAACACACAAAGAATGGTACACCACCAAAAGGAAGATGATGAGTGGCCGAATGATGGAAATCTCGTATAGCAACTTCTTTTTCACTTTGCAAAAGTACGATTTTTTGCCGACATAAACAATAATATGGGTCAAATTGCAAAAAAATGTATGGATTTGCTATGATCAATTCCCATTATCCGTCCTCTATTCTTTTATCGTTATGGTATCGTTATCGTATCCTTATGGTATCGTTATGGTATCGTTATGGTATCCGGGATACGATAACGATACC
>JAZUIX010000122.1:0-1911 GCA_045642445.1 Bacteroidales bacterium
TGTCTTATACGGAAATAACTTGACACATTTTCCACAAAAAAAGGAAAATGAAAAAAGGAATCAGACACCTGTTCAGAGGGCCCGAATTCAAGTTGGAGACCCTGAGCTACTATTACAGCCATGGCAAGAATGCCAAAAAGACCCGAGAGAAGTTCTCTCTAAATGAGGCCACACTGCGCACGTGGATAAAAAACACGCCGATTGATGAAAATTGTGTATCTTTGCATTCGGAACTGACGAATGCAATCATGAAGAAAGAGCACAAAAACGGCACGCCCGAAGAGATTCTGCAAGCAAAAATCGACGAGCTGGAGAAGGCCCTGGCATACGAGCGCATGCGCAGCAGAGCCTATGAGAAGCTGATCGAGATAGCCGAAACCGAGGAGGGCATCAGCATATTAAAAAAAGATGGTGCCAAACAGTGATGGCGCTGCGCGAGGAGTACCCCCATGCAAGCGTGGAGGTGCTGTGCAGCCTGTTTGGCAAGAGACGCCAATGGTACTACAAGAAATCCGCCGTGGTCGTGTCAGAACAGCAGCGCAGGAAGCTGATAGAGGAGCACATCGTATTCTACCGCGGGCTGATGCCCCGTATAGGCGGGGCCAAACTATACGAGCTGGTGCGTGTGGACCTGGGGAGGGAGGTCACCCGTGGGCGGGATGCCTTCCTCAAGGAATACTCGTCGATGGGGTTCGCCTTGGACCGCCCCAAGCGAATCCATACAACGAACTCCAACCACGTATATCACAAATACCCCAACTTGGTTTCTGGCGTGACGGCGCTGAATGCCAACCAAATATGGGTGGCAGACATCACCTATGTCTGGATAGAGGGCGACGTGCTGTACCTGCACCTGGTCACCGACGCCTACTCCCATGCGGTGATAGGCTGGTGCCTGTCCGAGACGCTCGAGGCCGACAACACAATAGAGGCCCTCGAGATGGCCGTGCGCACGGCCGGCGGAGGCAACCTCTGCGGCACGACTCACCATTCCGACAAGGGTGTGCAGTATGCCTGCCACAGGTATGTCGACAAGCTCGTCGACCACCACATCCGGATCAGCATGACCGAAAGGTACAACCCGACGGACAACGCCGTCGCGGAGCGTGTCAACGGCATCCTCAAGGTGGAGTGGATCTACCACCAGGAGGTGTTTCGAGACAGGGAGCAGGCCGAGTTCGGAATCGCACGGATGATCCATGCGTACAACCACGTCAGGCCCCACATGAGCATCGGCATGAGGACCCCGATGTCGGTCTATCGGGGGCTGCCTCCGGGCCCCAACCTGTGGAAGAAAGAAAAAGAATGTTTGTGATTCAAAAAAAAGTCGTAACTTTGCATCACCCCAAAACAAGGTGGCGACAGCCTTATGCCATCGTCATCTCAAAATTGAATGGGGCATCGAGCCCCATTCAATTTTACCCCAAAACAAGGATGGCTCTGCATTATCCATTGTCATCCCGGTCTTGTCAAGCAATTTAGTTCGACTTGTCAAGCGGTTCAGTTGTGCCGCCACACTCATGACAAGTTTTTTAGTTTAACCAAGGAAAAAGTGACAAGCTATTTCAGGAAAAGACATCGTAAATCTTTGAAAATTATTATTCATGATCATTTTCGGTGATTCGCGGATATTTACGTTCTAAAACATTCCTCAGCGACCTTTTTTTCTTTTGAACGAAAATCACCGTCAATTAACGTAAATATTTGAAAATAAATATTTAAAAAGATTTTCGGTAATTCGCGGATATTTACGTTTTAAAACAATCCACAGCGACCTTTTTTCTTTTTGAACGAAAATCGACGCCAATCATTGTAAAGTGTCTTTTCCTGAAATCGCTTGTCACTTTTTCCTTGGTTAAACTAAAAAACTTGTCATGAGTGTGGCGGCACAACTGAACCGCTTGACAAGTC
>JAZUIX010000123.1:0-2268 GCA_045642445.1 Bacteroidales bacterium
TTTCTTGCGATTTTGAATGGATTGTCGAGCAGATTGCTGTGCGAAAAGAGGGCGCATAGCGGGCTATGCAACCGAATGACAAGCAGCAAGATGCCGACAAGATGTCAAAAGCACTGGAAGTTTCATAAACCGAGAGCAGAGCAAACTTGGTTGCTTTGCCGAGGTGCAGAAACGCAGACGAAGTCAAAAGATTTATATTGTCCATCGTTATTATTTTTTTGTTCAATCGGTGAATTTATAGAACCAACCTTAAGGTAACATCTAAAAATTGCTTTCAAATGATTTTGGAATTTGTTTTAGTTAGATCCGCCGATATACATGATTGAGCGATTCTGGCATCGTGAGTGAATGTATATCAAGGAGATGGCAAAACAAAACCAAAAGCATGAAAAATATTTCATTTTACTCCTTAGATTACAATGTGGAATTTTTAGAGGTTACCGTATATTATCGCCTTCGATTTTCAGAGGGCACAATCTCTTTGGCTCGGTCGTAGTCCTCTTCGGTGAGTGTGTAGGTCAGGCGTGCCCACAGTATCTCGCCGTGGAAGGTCAATCCCCTGTTGGGCTTATCCTCATAGGTGTAGCTGTCGGAGCCGAAGGCGTAGGGTCCCCACACCGTGTCGCAGTCGGGGCGGAACACCCGCGTGGTGCCGTCGTCGAACTCAAACCGCACGCTGTCTTGCCAGTATAGGCGTTCCATGGCGTATTCGATTCTTTGTCTGCCTGTCACCCCAAGACGGCCCTCGATGCTCTTGGTCTCGTCGCCATCCTTGATGGTTGCCACATCGGTGCGAACGCTGTCCTCGATGGGCTGCAAATCGTTCCAGAGTCCGGGGTGCACAGTATGGTAGCGGGTCACCACCACATCGTGCCCGCTCATGTTCTTTACCACAAGTTCTTCGGTGCAGGCGGGGTCGCACGCCGAAAGCAGCATCGCGGCCGCCATGGCCAGCAACTGGCCCAAAAATATTTTTCTATTCTTCATTGCGTAAAATGTCTGTCGGATCAGGTATGCTTAATAGGCAACCTCTTAAAGTTGGTCTGTTTGTCCATTAGAGGTTACCTATATTCCAAACGGCTTCTTATGTCGGGAGCCTACTTGCGGTCGAAGTCGAAGTGAATGGTGTATAGTGCGGTGAATGTCTGGCCGTCCTCTTCCCAAGTGTCGGTCTCCGACAGCTCGAATATGAGCTTCTTCTTGTCGAGCTGCTTGATGGCATAGGTCTCGCCATCCAATATCAGGTTGTCGCCGTTCACGGAGTAGGTGTCGGACCAGGTCTCTATGCTGCCATCAACATCGTCGTGGGCCGTGATGGTCATGGTGCCGTTCTCGTTGAAGGTGATCGTAGCCTGTCCTGCAGGGGTGGTCTCCTTCTCGGTTTCGCCGTTGAAGGTGTACTGCTCATAGGTGTCGGCTGTGTTCACCCAGGTGCCGAGGATAAGTTCAGAGTTGTCTTTTGTGCAGCTGGTCATGGCTGCCAGTCCCATAGCCACGAAGGCCATCATCAGTAATCGTTTCATGTATTTAAAGTTTTTAGAATTAATGTCTGTAGTTTGAGGAGGGAAACTATTCCTCCCGCTTCATCACCAATCTGTAGTAGCATTCGGGATTGAGCGAAGCGTCTTTGTGGGGGAGGCAAACATCCGAGAATTGTTGTACGAGTACCATCTTGTTCCTGGTGAGTTTTTCCACCTCGAAGGTTTGGTAGATGGGCCTGTCAATGGTCAGCATCAGTTTCCCATCCTCCTTGTAGAGTCTGTATCCCGAGAGGACAGCTGTTTGGATTGCAAGGGTCTCAAATCTGTTATCCGACACCAGAACCGAGTCGGCGGTGAAGTTAAGACTCAACGCACCTTCAGAGACGGGGGCTTCTCCAGAGGGACCATGCAAAACACTCTCGGCGATGTTCATCCATTTGCCCGTCATCAGCTGGTAATCATCACCCTTCTGGCACGAGCTCATCACCATCATGCTTATCAAGGCCAGCACGAAGCCTAGGATTGATCTCTTCATAATACGGCTGTTTTTGAGATTTATCTATCTATATAACGCA
The DNA here is from genome assembly GCA_045642445.1 of Bacteroidales bacterium. Classification (GTDB taxonomy): domain Bacteria; phylum Bacteroidota; class Bacteroidia; order Bacteroidales; family P3; genus Colimorpha. Next base: position 2,057 of record JAZUIX010000123.1, read on the forward strand.
GAAAATGTCATTTTATCACACCGACACACGATTTTTTTCTTGGCAACCTCTAATAATACATTTTTTTGAAACGTAAATTGCCGTGAATCTCGGAGGTCGACGGACAACGGTCAACGGTCAACGGACAACGGACAAAGAACAGGTTCAGCCTGCGGCTGAGAAATAATAAACTCGCATACGCTCGTAGAAATAGTTTATTTTTGAAATCATAT
>JAZUIX010000124.1:0-15327 GCA_045642445.1 Bacteroidales bacterium
GTGGTGGAGTAGGACCATTTTTTGAGGCAAAAGACACCATATATCAATGATGACATCAAGCGGATAGAGGTCTTTTCCATGCTTGGGCAAAAGGTTGCCTCTGTTGAATCAACAAATCAATTTGATGTGACATCCTTGTCAAGTGGAAACTATATCGTCAAAATTGTCGGTTGTGCGAAGGGTCGTTCTCTTAACGGGGTCTTATCGGGGTCTTATCGGGGTTACCCCGTTAAGTCCCCGCCAGGTGGCCGCTACAAGTCCGTTTGGTCAACGAACCTTCCCATAAAAACGGAAGCCCTCGAGGCGAGGGCTCCTGTTTGGTATGATTGTTATGCTTTCGCTGTTGAGGCTTGCCACATGGCAAGCCTCGACATTTCAGGCTTTGCCCAAAATGTCGTAGGGCACTGTGTTGGCAGGAGCTGTGGCGGCATCGGTGATGGTGCCAAAGTTCTGCTCGTATTTTTGAATGTTGTCGGCCAAAGCATTAAGCAAGCGTTTGGCATGAATAGGGTTCATGATGACACGGCTGCGGATGTTGGCATTGGGGGAGCCGGGGAGCATCTGGGCGAAATCAAGAATCATCTCGGTGGGGCTGTGAGAGATGATGGCGAGGTTGCTATAGGTGCCTGCTGCCACATCGGGGGCGATGTCGAGCTTGAGGTCTTTGACTGGGTTGTTATTGTTTGCCATGATTTTTGGTTTTTAAGTTGAGCCTTACGGCAGATATTGCTATTTGTTTAAAAAAATCCCCGCGTAGGATGCGCAGGGATTTTTGTATTATTGACGTTTTGGTTTAGTCGTTGGCCAAAGCCATCTCGTCCTTGTTGCCAACAACGAGGTTCTCGTATTCGCGCAAACCTGTGCCGGCAGGGATAAGGTGACCGACGATGACGTTCTCCTTCATGCCCTCAAGGTAGTCGCGTTTGGCGTTGATGGCGGCCTCGGTGAGCACCTTGGTGGTTTCCTGGAAGGAGGCTGCGGAGATGAAGCTCTTGGTCTGCAACGAAGCGCGGGTGATACCTTGCAGAATCTGCTTGGCGGTGGCGGGCTTGGTGTCGCGGGCCGTGACAAGGGGCTTGTCCTGACGACGCAGGAGGGAGTTCTCGTCGCGGAGACGGCGGGCGGTGATGATCTGGCCGTTTTCGAGTTCTTCGCTGCCACCCTTGTCCTCGACGACCTTCATGCCGAAGATTTCGTCGTTGGTCTCGTGGAAGTCGATCTTGTTGACCAGTTCGCCTTCCAGGTAACGGGTGTCGCCCGGGTCTTCGATTTCGACCTTACGCATCATCTGACGCACGATGACTTCGAAGTGCTTATCGTTGATTTTCACACCTTGCAGACGGTAAACCTCTTGGACTTCGTTGACGATGTATTCCTGAACTTTCATCGGGCCCTTGATGGCGAGGATGTCGGCAGGAGTGATGGCTCCATCGGAGAGAGGCGTGCCGGCTTTGACGTAGTCGCTGTCCTGAGCAAGAATCTGCTTGGAGGTGCTGATGAGGTAGCTGCGCTGCTCGCCGGTCTTGCTGGTGATGGTGATCTGACGGTTGTTGCGTTTGAGTTTTTTGTCGATGCTGACGATACCGTCGATTTCGGCCACAACGGCGGGGTCGGAAGGATTGCGAGCCTCGAAGAGCTCGGTGACACGGGGCAGACCGCCCGTGATATCGCCAGCCTTACCGAAGCTGCGCGGAATCTTAACCATGATGTCGCCAGCCTTGAGCATCTGGCCTTGCTCGACGCCGATGTGGGCGCCCACGGGCAAGTCGTAGACTTTAAGAACGACACCTTCGCTATCGACGACATTGAGGGTGGGGTTCTTGGTACGCTGACGGGATTCGATGACGACTTTGTCCTGCAGTCCGGTTTGAGCATCGCTCTCGACACGGAATGTGACGTTTTCGATGACGTTTTCGAAAGAGACCTTACCGGCAACATCGGAGATGATGACGGCATTGTAAGGATCCCATTCGGCGATGAGGTCGTTCTTGGCCACATGTTCGCCACCCAGTTTGAAGAGTTTGGCGCCATAGGGCAGCAGGGCGGAGAAGAGGGTTATATCGGTGTTCTCGTCGACGATGCGCATTTCGGCAGAACGGCCCATGACGATATGGTAGCTGTTCTCTTCGCTGTCGGTGTAAGGTATGGAGCGGAGCTCGTCGATTTCAAGACGACCTTCGTGTTTGGCCACGAGGCTGGAGTTGGTACCGATGTTGCCACCGGCCACACCACCGACGTGGAAGGTTCGCAGGGTAAGCTGGGTACCGGGTTCGCCGATAGCCTGTGCGGCAATAACGCCGACGGCTTCGCCTTTCTGCACCATCTTGCCCGTGGCAAGGTTGCGGCCATAGCACTTGGCGCAGACACCATGCTTGGACTCGCAAGTGAGCACGGAACGGATTTCGACTTCCTCGATGGGAGACTCTTCAATCTTTTTGCAGATTTCTTCGGTGAGCTCTTCACCAGCACGGGCAATAAGTTCGCCTGTATGGGGATGATAGATGTCGTGAACAGAGGTACGACCCAAGATTTTCTCACTCAAGGAGACAACCACGTCCTCACCTTTCTTGAGGGCTGTGGTGGGCAAACCACGCAGGGTGCCGCAGTCTTCTTCGTTGATGATGACATCGTGAGCCACGTCGACCAGACGACGGGTAAGGTAACCAGCGTCAGCGGTTTTAAGAGCGGTATCGGCCAAACCCTTACGAGCACCGTGGGTGGAGATGAAGTACTCCAACACGGAAAGGCCTTCCTTAAAGTTAGAAATAATAGGATTCTCAATAATCTCATTACCGGCAGCACCTGCTTTCTGAGGCTTGGCCATCAGTCCGCGCATACCCGAAAGCTGACGAATCTGCTCCTTACTACCACGAGCACCAGAATCGTACATCATATAGATAGGATTGAAGCCCTGGTTGTCGGATTTGAGGCGCTTCATGAGGGTCTCGGTGAGCTGGTTGTTGGTATTGGTCCAAATATCGATAACGTGGTTATAACGCTCGTTGTTGGTGATAAGACCCATGGCGTACTGGCCCATAACCTCTTCGACCTCTTCGTTGGCCTTTTCGATAAGTTCTTCCTTCTCGACAGGGATGATGACATCGCCCAAGTTGAAGGAAAGACCGCCACGGAAAGCCTGACGATAACCCATGTTCTTGATATCGTCGAGGAAGTTGGCCGTCACAGCGTTGCCACAAGCGGTGAACAAATCGCCGATGATGTCGCGGAGAGATTTCTTGCCGAGCACCATGTTGATGTAGCCATACTCTTGGGGCACAACCTCGTTGAAGATGACACGGCCCACAGTGGTGCGGATTCGGTCGGTCTTGATGAAATGACCCTTGGCATCGAGGATGGGATTGCCATCGCGGTCGCGTTTGATTTCGTATTCGGTACGGCTGCGTTCGGCGATTTCGGCAGGGGTACTGCAATCGATATCGGTAAGCAGATTGCCGTCCTTATCTTTGATGACCTCCATGAAGGTCTTATCGGTCTTGATGAATTGGAATTCGTCGCGGCCCTGGGCATCAATCTTCACACTGATGCAGGAGTTGAGGGAAACACGTTTTTCGTTGTAGGCGATGATGACCTCTTCGGGAGAATAGAAGCGGTAGCCTTCACCCTTGACGATTTCTGTCTCGGTGGTGCGACGAGGTTTGGTCATGTAGTACAGACCCAACACCATATCCTGCGAAGGCACGGTGATAGGGGCACCGTTAGCAGGGTTGAGGATGTTGTGGGTGGAGAGCATGAGGAGCTGAGCCTCAAGGACAGCAGCATTGCCCAGCGGGACGTGGACAGCCATCTGGTCACCGTCGAAGTCGGCATTGAAACCGGTACACACTAACGGGTGCAGACGGATGGCCTTACCTTCGACCAGTTTGGGCTGGAAAGCCTGAATACCGAGACGGTGCAAGGTAGGAGCACGGTTCAGCATGATGGGGTGTCCCTTCAGAATATTTTCAAGGATTTCCCACACCACGGGGTCCTTGCGGTCGACAACGCGCTTGGCCGACTTGACAGTCTTGACCAAACCACGCTCGAGGAGTTTGCGGATAATAAAGGGTTTGAACAGCTCGCTGGCCATATCCTTGGGCAAACCGCACTCGTGCATCTTCAGCTCGGGGCCGACAACGATGACTGAACGGCCGGAGTAGTCGACACGTTTACCAAGCAAGTTCTGACGGAAACGGCCCTGCTTACCTTTCAGAGAGTCGGAAAGGGACTTGAGGGAGCGATTGCTGTCGGACTTGACGCTGGAGACCTTGCGGCTATTGTCGAACAAAGAGTCGACAGCTTCCTGAAGCATACGTTTTTCGTTGCGCATAATGACTTCGGGAGCCTTGATTTCGAGCAGTCGTTTCAGACGGTTGTTACGAATGATGACACGGCGATAGAGCTCGTTGATGTCAGAAGTGGCAAAACGGCCACCATCCAGCGGAACGAGAGGACGCAACTCGGGAGGAATCACGGGGATGATGCTCATAATCATCCATTCAGGACGGTTGTCCATACCACGAGCCAACATCTGTTTGCGACTCTCACGGAACGACTCAACAACATTCAGACGCTTGAGGGCTTCCTGTTTGCGCTGGTTGGAGGTCTCCTTGGAGGCACGGTCGCGGAGGTCGTAGCTGATTTTGTCAAGGTCCAGTTCGCAAAGAAGAATCTGGAGAGCCTCGGAACCCATGCCGACAATGAATTTGTTTTCACCTTCGGGGGTGTTGTAATCACTGAGGTTGCCGATATCTTCGGGATTCAAAGCCTCGGTGATGGCATAATATTCTTCTTCGGAGAGAAGGTCGAGCTTCTTGACAGGCACTTCGTTGAGGAGGGCTTTGCCAGGCTGGACGACAATATATTTTTCAAAATAAATAACCTGTTCGAGTTTCTTGCTGGGAACATCCAGAAGGGTGCCGATTTTGTTGGGCAAAGAACGGAAGAACCAGATGTGAGCCACGGGGACGGTGAGCTCAATATGGCCCATACGTTCGCGACGCACCTTTTTCTCGGTCACCTCAACGCCGCAACGGTCGCAGACGATACCTTTGTAGCGGATGCGCTTGTATTTGCCGCAATGGCACTCCCAGTCGCGTGTGGGACCGAAAATCTTCTCGCAGAAGAGACCATCACGCTCAGGTTTGTATGTGCGATAGTTGATAGTCTCAGGCTTGGTAACCTCGCCGTAGGAGCGTTTCTTGATGGACTCGGGAGACGCCAGGCTGACGGTTATCGAATTAAAATCATTCCTTATCTGTGAATCTTGTTTAAAAGCCATTTTCTATTGAATGTTTATTTTTGTGCTCTGTGACCTGTTTTCGGACAAATGGATTTAAATTGTCAGTTCACTTTTCACAGTTCACAGTTCACAATTAATCAAACGTTACCTCAAGACCTAAGCCGCGGAGCTCGTGGACCAAAACGTTGAAGGACTCGGGGATGCCCGGAGTAGGCATATTGTCGCCCTTAACGATGGCCTCGTAAGCTTTGGCACGACCCATAACATCGTCAGACTTGACGGTGAGGACTTCCTGAAGGACATGAGATGCACCGAAAGCTTCGAGTGCCCAAACCTCCATCTCACCAAAACGCTGGCCGCCGAAGTTGGCTTTACCACCAAGAGGCTGCTGGGTGATGAGGGAGTACGGGCCGATGCTACGGGCGTGCATCTTATCGTCAATCATGTGGTGCAGTTTCAACATATAGATGTAGCCCACGGTGGCCGGCTGGTCGAAACGATCGCCAGTCTCACCATCGTACAGGTAGGTACGGCCGTTTTCAGGCAGACCTGCTTCACGCATGTAGCCATTGATCTGTTCGAGGGTGGCACCATCAAAAATAGGAGTCTTGAAACGTTTGTTGAGCTTCTTACCGGCCCAACCGAGCACTGTCTCGTAAATCTGACCCAGATTCATACGCGAAGGCACGCCCAGAGGATTCAGCACAATGTCGACAGGGGTACCATCGGCAAGGAACGGCATATCCTCGGCACGGACAATCTTCGAAACAATACCCTTATTACCGTGGCGGCCTGCCATCTTATCGCCGATACGCAACTTACGCTTCATGGCGATGTAGACCTTGGCCATCTGCACGATTCCGCTGGGAAGGTCGTCACCTACGGTGAGGGCGAACTTGTTACGGGTGAAGCGGCCGTTGATTTCACGGTTCTTGATGTTATAGTTGTTCAACAAATCCTTGATAAGGTTGTTGGTCTCTTTATCGGTGGTCCACTTGTTGGGACTGACCTCTGTATAGTCGATGGCCTTGAGAGCTTTGGCCGTAAACTTGACTTTCTTGGGGATAAGTTCTTCCTTATGGTTGGTGCATACACCATTGGAAGTTTTGCCGGCAAGGATAATGAGCAGACGGTCGACGAGTTTTTCCTTCAACTCGGCGAGCTCGTTGTTGTACTCCTCTTCAGGTTTCTGAAGCAGTTCCTTCTCTTTGGCACGCTGTTTGCGGTCACGCACGATGCGGGCAAACAGTTTCTTGTCGATGACAACACCACGAACTGAAGGAGGAACCTTGAGCGAAGCGTCCTTCACATCGCCAGCCTTGTCGCCGAAGATGGCACGGAGCAGTTTCTCTTCAGGAGTGGGGTCGGACTCACCTTTAGGTGTGATTTTACCAATGAGGATATCGCCTTCTTTCACCTCAGCACCAATACGGATGATACCGTTTTCATCCAAATCCTTGGTGGCATCATTGCTGACATTGGGAATATCACGAGTGAGCTCCTCCAAACCACGCTTGGTTTCGCGCACTTCCAAGGTATACTCCTCAACGTGCACCGAGGTGAAGATATCTTCGCGAACCACACGTTCGGAGATAACCACAGCATCCTCGAAGTTGTATCCCTTCCAAGGCATGAAGGCAACCATCATATTGCGGCCCAAAGCGAGCTCGCCACCCTGAGTGGCATAACCCTCGCAGAGCACCTGGCCTTTCTTCACCTTGTCGCCCTTCTTGACGATAGGACGGAGGTTGATGGAAGTGGAGTGGTTGGTACGCTGGTAACGGGTAAGTCTGTATTCACGAATATCATCGTCGAAAGAGACAAGACGCTCTTTCTCGCTACGATTGTGGCGGATGACAATTTTAGTGGAATCAACATATTCAACAACACCATCACCCAGAGCATTCATCAGCACACGGCTGTCTTCTGCCACCGATTTCTCGATGCCGGTACCCACAATGGGAATTTCGGGATTGAGCAGAGGCACAGCCTGACGCATCATGTTCGAACCCATCAAAGCACGGTTAGCATCGTCGTGCTCCAAGAAAGGAATGAGGGATGCGGCAATAGATGCAATCTGGTTGGAACCCATATCGATGAGGTCGATCTCTTCGGGCGAAACAATGGGGAAGTCGGCCTGGCGACGCGATTTGACACGCTGCACCAGAATATTGCCCTCTTCGTCCTGAGGAGTCGTGGCCTGAGCCACAGTCTTGTTCTCTTCAAGTTCGGCAGTATAATAAGTGGGCTCTTCTTCCACCATCACACGACCATTGACAACACGGCGGTAAGGGGTCTCGATAAAGCCAAGCTCGTTGATTTTTGCATAAACGCACAACGAGGAGATAAGGCCGATATTGGGGCCTTCAGGAGTCTCAATAGTACAAAGACGACCGTAGTGAGTGTAGTGCACGTCTCGAACTTCGAAACCTGCACGCTCACGCGACAGACCGCCAGGACCCAGAGCAGAGATACGGCGCTTATGGGTAACCTCGGCCAAAGGATTGGTCTGGTCCATGAACTGAGACAGCTGATTGGTTCCAAAGAAAGAGTTGATGACCGACGAAAGGGTCTTGGCATTGATAAGTTCGGTGGGGGTGAACACCTCATTGTCGCGAACATTCATACGCTCGCGAATAGTACGGGCCATACGAGCCAAACCCACGCCAAACTGGTTGTATAACTGTTCACCAGCAGTACGAACACGACGATTCGACAAGTGGTCGATATCATCGACTTCAGCCTTCTGGTTGATAAGTTCAATAAGGTATTTAATAATAGATGTAATATCTGTCTGCGTAAGCACACGCACCTCGGTAGGAATGTCAAGGTTCAACTTGGTGTTGATACGGTAACGTCCCACCTCGCCAAGGTCATAGCGCTTGTCGGAGAAGAAAAGCTTCTCGATAATGCCACGGGCAGTCTCCTCGTCTGGCGGTTCGGCGTTGCGCAACTGACGATAGATATATTCGACAGCCTCCTTCGAGTTGTTGGAGGTGTCTTTCTTCAAAGTATTATATATAACAGAATAGTCGATGCCGTCCTTATCCTCAGTCTTGATGAGGATGGTCTTGACATCAAGTTCCAGAATCTTTTCAATATCATCTTCGGTAAGTTCTTTGTCGCGATCGATAACCACCTCGGTACGCTCCATGGAGACCACCTCGCCGGTATCCTCATCAACAAAGTCTTCCGTCCAAGCGTCAACCACACGGGCGGCCAACTGCTTACCGACAACCTTTTTCAGGTTGGCTTTCGACACCTTCACCTCTTCGGCCAAAGAGAAGATGTCCAAAATATCTTTATCGGTCTCATAACCGATAGCTCTCAACAACGTAGTGATGGGGAGTTTCTTCTTACGGTCGATGTAAGCATACATCACATTGTTGATATCCGTGGTAAATTCCATCCAAGAACCCTTGAAGGGGATGATACGTGCAGAATAAAGCTGCGTACCATTGGAATGGAACTGGGTGCCGAAAAACACGCCGGGCGAACGATGCAACTGCGACACAACCACACGTTCGGCACCGTTGATAACAAAGGTACCCTTGGGCGTCATGTAGGGTATCATACCCAAATAAACAGGCTGCTCGATAGCCTGAAAATCTTCATTCTCGGGATCATTGCACGAGAGTTTCAGTTTCGCCTTCAGGGGAACACTGTATGTAAGACCACGCTCGATACACTCCTCAATGGTGTAACGCGGAGGATCGATAAAATAGTCGAGAAACTCTAACGTGAAATTGTTACGTGCATCAGAGATGGGGAAATTCTCTTTAAAGACCTTGAACAGGCCCTCCTCAAGACGGTTATCCGGATTGGTCTCAATCTGGAAAAAATCCTGGAAAGACTTGAGCTGAATGTCAAGAAAATCAGGGTATTCGAACTTGCGGACAGATGCAAAATTTACTACTTCTATAGGTTGATTTTTTGCCAAGGGACTCGATTTTTTAAACTGTGAATTACTAATTCGTGCTTGCTTTAGTGCTACTGCTCCTTCTGGAGAGAATCAGAGATATACATACGCCTATTAGTCATAATAGGGGGTGCGAAGCGATTTGCATAGCAAAGAGGAATAGGCACTCCGGATTGAACCGGAGGCCCTATTCCTCGTAGAAATCAGATAGCTCGAACTATTTGACCTCGACTTCGGCACCAGCCTCTTCGAGAGCTTTCTTCAGAGAGTCGGCCTCGTCCTTGCTCACGCCTTCCTTAACGGGCTTAGGAGCGTTGTCAACGAGTTCCTTGGACTCCTTCAGACCCAAGCTGGCCATATCCTTAACAGCCTTCACAACGGCCAATTTCTTGGTAGCATCGGGAACACCCTTCAGGATAACGTCGAAAGAGGTCTTTTCCTCAGCGGCGGCAGCGCCACCAGCGGCGGGAGCAGCAGCAACTGCAACAGCAGCAGCGGCGGGTTCGATACCATATTCTTCTTTCAGAACGTCAGCGAGTTCTTTAACTTCTTTAACGGTTAAGTTAACCAATTCTTCAGCAATAGCTTTGATGTCTGCCATGACTATTTAAATTTAATTTGTTTTACAATTTGATAATTACTGTGTTTTTGTTTGGACTTTTAGCGGGGTCCGGCCCGTTTTGGCTTATTCGGCCTTTTTCTCCTCTAATGTTTTCAGGACACCAGTGATAGTGTTGGCACCAGACTGGAGCTGAGAAATAACGTTCTTGACAGGGGACTGGAGCAGAGCGACGACATCGGCGATGAGTTCGTTCTTGGACTTGATGTTAACAAGTGCATCAAGATGTTCTTCGCCAACATAGAAGCATTCCTCAACATAGGCACCCTTCAAGACGGGTTTCTGAGCACCCTTCTCGTTTGCACGAAACTCTTTGATGAGTTTGGCAGGAGCATTGTTGGTGTTCGAAAGCATTATGGCTGTCTCACCCTTAATCACGGGGAACAATTCGGTATAATCCATACCGCTGCGTTCCATAGCCTTGATGAGGAGAGCATTTTTGACAACTTCCAACTTGACCTCTTTGCGGAAAGCAGCGCGACGCAGTTTGCTGGTCAGCACCGAGTTCAAACCTCCGATATCAGCAATATAGAGATGCGGATACGATTTGATCTCTTCGCACAACTTGTCAATGAGTTGGTCTTTCAGTTCTTTTCTCATAATGATCTTTCAATAATTAATTGTTACAAGGATGCGGCTTTGGTGTCGACCTTCACGCCGGCGCTCATGGTGCTGCTGATGCAGATGCTCTTCACATAAGTACCCTTTGCGGCTGCAGGTTTCAGTTTGATGATGGCCTGCAAGACCTCGCGAGCATTGTCGACAATCTTGTTGCTGTCGAAGGAGACCTTTGCAACGGCAGTGTGGATGATACCAAACTTGTCGACCTTGAAGTCGATCTTACCAGCTTTGGCTTCCTGGACGGCTTTGCCAACTTCCATAGTAACGGTGCCAGTTTTGGGGTTCGGCATAAGGCCACGGGGACCTAAGATACGGCCGAGAGCACCAACCTTGGGCATTACGCTGGGCATGGTAATGATAACGTCTACATCCGTCCAACCGCCTTTAATCTTGGTGATGTACTCATCAAGACCGTAATAATCAGCTCCGGCTGCTTTGGCCTCTTCTTCCTTGTCAGGAGTGCAGAGCACGAGGACGCGGACGGTCTTACCAGTGCCGTGAGGCAGCGTGACGCTACCACGGACCATCTGGTTGGCCTTACGAGGGTCAACACCCAAACGCACGTCGATGTCGACAGAAGCATCAAACTTGGTATAAGTGATGTTCTTCACAACCTCAACGGCCTCCTCGAGAGAGTAAACCTGATTTTTGTCGAATTTGGCGAAAGCTTCTTTTTGTTTCTTCGTTAATTTTGCCATGATTCTTTGTTTTTGTGGTCACCGCACCGCACCGAGGCGATGCTACCACTGTTAATGATTTTTGTTTTTACTTTGCAAGGGGATTCTCGCCTTTGACGGTGATACCCATGCTGCGGGCAGTGCCAGCAACCATGCTCATAGCTGATTCGATAGTGAAACAGTTAAGGTCAGGCATTTTGGCTTCTGCGATCTGACGGACCTGCTCCCAGGTGACAGAGGCGACCTTCACGCGGTTAGGTTCGGCAGAACCCTTGGCAGCTTTGGACATCTCTTTCAGCTGAACGGCAACAGGGGGCGTCTTAACTACAAAGTCAAAGGACTTGTCGGCGTAAACAGTGATGATGACGGGAACGATTTTTCCAGCCTGATCCTGAGTACGGGCGTTGAACTGCTTGCAGAACTCCATAATGTTCACACCCTTGGCACCCAGAGCGGGTCCCACAGGAGGAGCGGGGTTAGCAGCACCACCTTTGATTTGCAATTTAATCAATCCTGCAACTTCTTTTGCCATTGATCTAATTTTTAATAAGGTTGATTAGTTAGTTTTTACTATTCTTTTTCCACCTGGTTGTAGCCGAGTTCGAGAGGCGTCTTACGACCGAAGATTTTGACCGTAACTTTCAATTTCTTCTTTTCCTCGTTCACCTCTTCCACAACGCCGGCGAAACTGCTGAACGGACCATCGATCACCTTGACAGGCTCACCGACCAAGAATGAATCGGCAACACCTTCAATGGCATCCATCTGGTCGTCCATCTTGCCGAGAATACGGTTGATCTCGTTCTGACGCATCGGAATAGGCTTTCCACCGGCTTCGCGGAGGAAATCAAGCACATTGGGAACATTCTGAATAACAGGGATGATCTCGTCGCGCAGGTCGGCCTCAATCAAGACATATCCGGGAAAATAATTGCGTTCTTTCACAACCTTTTTCCCATTACGGATAGCATAGACCTTTTCGGTAGGAATCAGCACTTGGGGCACATCTTCGCTCCAGCCACGCTTGGCCATCTCGCTTTCGATATACTCCTTAGCCTTCTTCTCCTTACCGCTGATCGCTCTGACAACGTACCATTTTTTAGACTGTTGTTCCATGTTGTAACTCTAAGAATAGTGATTTATACTCATTCACACAAAGCAACTGCTCGGGTGAACGTGCTCTATTCGAACTAACATGACAGACGGCCAGGTCTCAAATAATTGGGAAGCAAGACTCGGCTATCTGGCCACATTTATCCGACTAAAGCATAAAAGAATCCGAGAATACCTTTCCAAACCGAGCCTTCGTCACCATAGACGCCGAACACGACATCCATCACAAAGACCACCAATGCAAGGATAAGGGCTGCAACAGCGACCACGATTGCGCTGCTCTGCAGTTCTTTGAATGTGGGCCACGACACCTTGTGCACCAACTCGTCGTAGCTCTCTTTTACGTAATTTCCAACTTTAGACATCTGATATCAATTTTTTGGCAGGGGCAGAGAGAATCGAACTCCCAACTGCGGTTTTGGAGACCGTCATTATGCCATTTAACTATGCCCCTGTATAGAGACGCGGCTTCGTCGACCGCGTCTCTGTGGGATTGAAAAGATTATTCAATAATCTTGGTCACCTGACCGGAACCAACGGTACGGCCACCCTCGCGGATAGCGAAACGGAGGTTGAGGTCCATGGCGATGTCGGCAATCAGGTTGACATGGATGGTGAGGTTGTCACCAGGCATGACCATCTCGCGGCCCTCTTCCAGCAGAATCTCACCAGTGACGTCGGTGGTGCGGAAGTAGAACTGGGGACGATAGTGATTGTGGAACGGGGTGTGACGGCCGCCTTCTTCCTTCTTCAGGATGTAGACGGTAGCCTCGAACTCGTGGTGAGGCTTCACAGTGCCCTGCTTTGCGATAACCATACCGCGACGGATTTCGTCCTTGTCGATACCGCGGAGCAGCAGACCTACGTTATCACCAGCTTCACCCTGGTCGAGAAGTTTGCGGAACATCTCAACGCCGGTAACGGTGCTCTTCAGTTTCTCAGCGCCCATACCAATGATGTCGACGGGGTCACCAACGTGGATGACACCAGTCTCGATACGACCGGTAGCAACAGTACCACGGCCGGTGATGGAGAAGACGTCTTCGATAGGCATGAGGAAATCCTTATCAACTGCGCGGGTGGGCAGAGGAATCCAGTTGTCGACAGCTTCCATGAGGTCTTCAACGTTCTTCACGCCGCTGGGTTCGCCGTTGAGGCCGGCGAGAGCGGAACCACGGATGATAGGAATATTGTCGCCATCATACTGATAGCTGGAGAGGAGTTCGCGGATCTCCATCTCAACGAGGTCGAGAAGCTCGGGGTCGTCAACGAGGTCGCACTTGTTCATGAAAACAACCAACTGGGGAACACCGACCTGGCGGGCGAGCAGGATGTGCTCACGGGTCTGGGGCATAGGACCGTCGGTAGCAGCGACAACGAGGATAGCACCATCCATCTGGGCAGCACCAGTCACCATGTTCTTCACATAGTCAGCGTGGCCGGGGCAGTCGACGTGAGCATAGTGACGAGTCTCGGTCTGATACTCAACGTGAGCAGTATTAATGGTGATACCACGCTCCTTCTCTTCAGGAGCGGAGTCGATAGAATCAAAGGATTTAACTTCAGAGAGACCTTTTTCAGCCAACACCTTGGTGATAGCGGCGGTCAAAGTGGTCTTACCATGGTCAACGTGGCCGATAGTACCAATGTTGACGTGCGGTTTAGAACGATCAAATTTTTCTTTTGCCATGTTTAATACGTATTAATGTTAACAATTAGTTTCTTTCACATCTCACGAGGGCGAACATGCATTCGTCCTCGCGTTTTTTGATAAAAAAAGAGCTACAGACCAGATTTGAACTGGTGACCTCATCCTTACCAAGGGTGCGCTCTACCAACTGAGCTACTGCAGCTTTTTACTTTGAAGCGTCGGCTTTGTCTCTCGCCTGCTTCCGTTTTCTTGAGCGGAAGACGGGGCTCGAACCCGCCACCTATAGCTTGGAAGGCTATCGCTCTACCAAATGAGCTACTTCCGCTTCTCTGTAGGCTTGTGGGGAAGAGTGGACTCGAACCACTGAACTCCGAAGAGGACAGATTTACAGTCTGTTGCAATTGCCACTATGCGACTTCCCCATTTTTTCGATGCTCCCCCATGATGGCTTCGGGAAAACATTCGAGCCGATGAAGGGACTCGAACCCCCGACAGGCTGATTACAAATCAGCTACTCTACCAACTGAGTTACATCGGCTTTTACAGCTTTGTCAAACAACTCTCGTCTTTCACGTTTTGAGGCTGCAAAAATACTACTTTTTCACAAACAAACCAAATATTTTTGCAACTTTTTTGCAACTTTTTCTACAAACGCCTATATTTCAGCAAAGTAAAAACACACATTTTTTTACCAAAAACCCTCTGCGACATAAAAAAAACATCCATTTCCAACCAAAAATCACTCATTTTCGGCACCTGAAGAACCATCCGAAACATCAGAATTCGTATTTTCTTCTGATTCTGAATTAATTACAGCATTTTTACCCTCAAAAGTACCCAACGCACGCATCAAAAAGAAATAGTATACTATACATAAAATGCCAATCATCATATCGCCAATACCCACATACGAGCGGCTCAAAAACAACATCGGCATCAGCATCAGCATCAGCTTCGAAAGCGCATAACAATGGAAACCGTTCTTCCTCAGCCTCCACATCAGCACCAGTCCCACCACCGAAACAATGTCCAGCAACGCACACAAGACAAAATACCACTGCGGCACCGGCTGAATACGCTCCAGCATCATCGACATCGTCTCCGTGCTCGAAGCCATAAAGTCGGCCATCGAACCCGAGTACACATCCAGATTATCCTTGATAAGCCCGATGCTCCCCTCGGTGTAGCTCAGGAAAAAGTCCTTCGCCGTGCCCATGGCCAGCTCATACAGCAGAAACTGCCCCGTATTGATAAAACTCAGCACCAAAAGGAACCGCAGCGTGCGCTTATTCACCTGATATTTGCGTTTTTCTATATCTTCAACATTCATAGCCATATTCAAAATCGCCCTCGTCGGGCATCAAACATTAAACTCTTCTTCGTCCGTTCATCCTTCGCCCTTCATACGCTCGTTATGGTATCGTTATCCTATCCTTATGGTATCGTTATGGTATCGTTATCGTATCCAGCATACCATAACGATACCAT
>JAZUIX010000125.1:0-4620 GCA_045642445.1 Bacteroidales bacterium
CGGTTGCAAAGTTACACTTTTTTCTTCATTTACGACAATAATTAATCAAAAATAACTTTAAATGTTACTAAATCGTATATTGACTATAAAATGAAAAAGTGAATTGTGAACTTCATGAATTGTGAACTTCATGAATTGGAAATTTCTTAAAAAAATGATTTTTCTTTCGCATATTTGCGATTATTTTGAAAAATTATGTATTTTTGCGGTCGAAAAAAATCAATTTGACGCAACTTTTAAACTGATTATTAACTAAAACTGACAAATATGACATCATTTGCTTCGCTTTCGGCATGGGGCTGGCTCATCCAGTTTTTCATCATCATCATTGCGTTGCTGGTGGCCAACCTTATCAGGTGCAATGTGCCTCTGCTCAAACGCAGTTTGCTGCCTTCGGCTTTGTTGGCAGGGCTGATTATCCTGTGTCTGAAACCTTTCGGGTTCTTCTCCGAGTTGGTGAACAAGACTTCGATGGAGGTTATCACCTACCACGCCTTGGGCCTCGGCTTTGTGGCTATGGCGTTGAAGAATAAGAAAATCAAGAGTGCCACGACGACTATGAAGGTTGTGGAGACGGGTGCCGTGACGGCCAGCTCGTATATCATCCAGGGCTTTGTGGGACTGCTGGTGACGATACCGTTGTTCCTTTTTCTCAGAAACGAGAACTCGTTTTATGCCTCGGGATTGCTGCTGCCTATGGGTTACGGCCAAGGCCCGGGACAGGCGTTGAACTTCGGCGTGACCTATACCGGCTGGGCCGCTGATCAGGGCATCGTGTTCCCTGGTTCCGATTTCGGCCTCAGCATAGCCACGGCGGGCTTCATTGTGGGCAGCCTCGTGGGGGTGGTGTATATGAACATCCTTCGCCGCAAGGGTCGCCTGAAACTCAAGGCGGGCGACTATAAGGAGGTCTACACGTTGGAGGATTATGAGTCGGAGAACGAGATACCTCATGCCGAGTCGATCGACAAGCTCACGGTACAGATTTGCCTGGTGCTGTTGGTGTATTTCTTCGTGTTTCTGCTGATGCTCGGAGTGGAACGGCTGGATTTGGGCACTTTCGGCACCAAGACGCTGAAGCCTATGGTGTGGGGATTCAACTTCCTTTGGGGCACTTTGCTGGGTGTGATGGTGAAGTTTTTGATCAACCGCCTTCGCAAGCACCACCTGATGCAACGTGAGTATATCAACAACTACACCCTCGACCGTATCGCGGGCACCTGCTTCGACTTTATGATTGTGGCTGGCACGGCTGCCATCGATTTCAACAATCTGCGCGGGATATGGCTGCCGCTGGTGCTGGTGTGTACGCTGGGTGCCGTGGTGACGTTCTGGTATGTGCTTCGCTGCTCCAAGCATCTCTATCCCGAATACCAGTATGAGGGCTTCTTCTCGATGTTCGGTATGCTCACAGGCACGGCAAGCAACGGCATGATACTGCTGCGCGAGATAGACCCCAAGTTTGAGACCCCCGCAGCCAACAACCTGGTGCTGCAGACCATCCCCGCCATCGCCTTCGGGTTCCCCGTGCTGCTGTTGATGGGCTTTGCCCCGCAGAGTTTCAAGGCCTGTATCATCACCTTCGGCATCTTAGCCGTGGCGTTCCTCATCTTCGCCACATTCATCTTTAGAAAAAAATGGTTTAAGAAAAGAAGTGAAAAGTGAAAAGAAAGATCACATTTCACATATCACATTTCACAATTCACATTTCACATTTCACAACTCACATATCACATCTCATCATGAAAAAGATTTTAATTATTGTATGTCTTTTAGCCGGTATGGCTTGCGCCAATGCTCAGGATTCGTTGGCCACAAAACAGAATATCCGCACGGGTTGGACCTTCGGGGTGCTGCCCAGCGTCGCCTACGATGCCGACCTCGGTTTGCAGCTGGGTGCTTTGACCAATATTTACTATTTTGGTGATGGAGCCATCTATCCCGAATATTACCACTCGTTCTATGCCGAGGCGGCCTACACCACCAAACATTACGGCCTCTTCCGCTTGAGCTACGACTCGAAATACCTCATCCCCGGCCATCGCCTGAGTATCGACCTCACCTATCTGCCCGACCAGATGTGCGACTTCTACGGCTTCAACGGCTATGAGTCGTATTTCAACCCCAACTATATCGACCCCAACAGCCCCGAATACATCTCTCGCGCCTATTATAAGATGAAACGCGACATGTTCCGCTTCAGCGTCGATTTGCAGGGCACCATCAACAAGCCTTGGTACTGGAACGGTGGTGCGGGACTGCTGTATTACAACTACGGCAGCGTGGATGTGGGCCGCTTGAACAAGTTTTCCAAAGAGGGCAACGAACTGCCTGCGGCACTCTCGCTCTTCGACGAATATGTGGGTATGGGCTATATACCTTTGTATGGTGTTGCCCCCGCCTTTCCTGGCAATATCAGCCAAGTGGGTTATCACCCCTACCTGCATGGCGGCATCACCTACGACACCCGCGACCGCCAGCAGAATCCCCGCAAGGGCATCCATGCCGACGCTTTCCTGACCTATTACGCAGGAGTGGGCGATATGTCGGGTTGCGACGATTTGAAACTCAACGCGACATGGCGACACTATGTCCCCATCATCCCCCAGCGGCTCACCTTTGCCTATCGTTTGGGCACACAGCTCAATTTGGCAGGCGAGTGCCCCTTCTACCTGAACACCTACATCAACCAACTGTATATGCAGCGTGTGATCTATGAGGGATTGGGTGGTGCCAACTCCATCCGAGGCATCATGCGCAACCGCATCCTGGCCCAAGGCGTGGCTTTCGCCAATGTGGAGTTCCGCGTGCAGGTGGCCCATTTCAAGATTGGCAAGGAGAACTTCTACGTCGGTTTGAACCCCTTCATGGATGCCGGCATGGTGGTGCAGCCCTACGACAGGGTGGTCAAAGACCCGCACGATGTGCTCTTCTCAGATCCGACCAATCCCATACCTACCGAGTCCGACTACGACGAGAGCAACCTCTATCGCCCGCACCTCTCTGCAGGCTGCGGCCTGAAGGTGGCCATGAACGACAACTTCGTCCTCAGCGTCGACTGGGCCACAGCCCTCGACAAGCAGGACAACGGCAAGTTCAGCAACATCTACATCAAGATGGGATATATGTTCTAATCGTTGTGAATAGTGAATTGTGGTGGGCGGCAGCCGTCATTTGTCAATTCACAATTCACTATTTGAGAAAATTCACCGTATTGTCGCCGAATTTTTTGTTTATCTCGTCGGCAATCTTCATCAGTTTCCGCTTCTTCTCGTCATGAGGCTCGGTGAAGAGGTCGAGCTGCATGCCCTCCACCTCGGAGATGTCGCTCAAGATGACGCCCGCCTGCTTGTAGAGAAATCCCTTGCGGAAGAGGCTGTGCAGTAAGGCCAAAGCAGCTTTGACGAGCGAGGGCGTGTCGGACGTGGGGGAGGTGAGTTTGACGCTCTCGCCGTTACGGTACTGGTCGAGGTCTTCGCGGTGGCGGTTGGTGGAGAGGAACACGGTGACGGTGCGGCACACGCTGCCTTGCCGTCTCAACTTGGCGGCACATTCAGACGCATAGGAGCGAATCTCATGCTCAAGGGTGGCAACATCGTCGGTCATATAGGCAAAGGTGCGGCTTTGTGAGATGGAACGTTGGCGGTCGGGCCTGTGCAGGTCGATGCTGGGGATGCCACGCAGCTCGCGCCACGTCTTCACACCTGGCGTCGAGAGTATTTTTCCCACCATCTTCTCATCAAGACCCACGAAGTCGAGAGCCGTAAGAATGCCCATGTCGGTGAGTTTCTTGCGGTATTTCCGACCTATGCCCCACACATCGGCAATTTCCAGCATCGAGAGGGCCTTCTCGCGGTTTTCGGGCGTGAGCACACAGATGCCGCCATAGCCTTTGTAGTGTTTGGCGTAGTGGGTGGCCACCTTGGCGAGGGTGTAGCTCTGCGAGCAGCCGCAGCTCACGGGGATGTGCGTGGTGTCGTAGATGAGGTCCTTCACCTTCTGGGCGTAGCGGCGAAGCTCGTGGGGGTCGTCGAGAGGCAGTTCTCCAAAGAACTCATCGACGGAATATTGCACGAAATCTTGCACAATCTCCTGTTGCTGCACGGCTTCCATAATCTGGTGCGAGATACGGCGGTACTTCTTATGGTCAACAGGGCAGACGATGACCTCGTTGAGTTTGATGAGGTTGCGCACTTGAAACAGGGGGATGCCGCGTTTGAGACCCAGGGCCTTGGCCTCGGGGGTGAGGGCGAGGATGATGCCGCCTCCGTTCTCGTTTTCGTTGGCCACGACCACGGGCTTACCTGCCAGCCCTTCGCGGGTGGCAACCTCGCACGAGGCGAAGAAGGTGTTGCAGTCGATGTGCAGATACATAATGTCGGGCCTTTGGGTAGAGACTTTCTACATTTTCAGCCGCAAAATTACGAAAAAATTCCGACATGTTGAATATTGCATAATGAAAGACCTGAAAGCAGCAACCAAAAAACAGCAGGCGAAAGCCCTAATCTTGTATTATCCGTCCTCTATTCTTTTATCGTTATGGTATCGTTATCGTATCCTTATGGTATATTTAACGTAGTCTTATGGATACCCGGTTACGATAACGATACCATAACGTTA
>JAZUIX010000126.1:0-5476 GCA_045642445.1 Bacteroidales bacterium
TGTGATTTTGGCCGTTTTTGGTCATCTTGCTGTTTGTCACTCGGTCATGTAGCCCGCTACACTCCCTCGTTCCGCTCAGCAATCTGTTCCAAAACCAACTCAAAATCCCAAGAAATCAATTTATAGAACCCACCTAAAAAACAAAGAGTTTACAAAATATCTTCCAGCAGCCACATCTTGGTGCTGTTGGAACCTTTGAGCAACACCGTGGCTCCCGACAAAGGGGCCGCGGTGTAGTGTTTTACCGCCTCGCCGACATTCTCGAACCATTGTACGACCTCTTCGTGGCCTTCGTTCATGCCTTGGAACTCGGGTCCCACGAGTACGGCTTGCGAGAGTGTGCCCGCGGTGATGCTTTCGATAAGGCGTCTTACAATTGTTTCGTGCTCTTTGCGGCTGTCTGTTCCCAGCTCTTTCATGCCGCCAAGCATGGCCACTTTGTTCTCTCGGGGGAGGGCGGTGAAGTTGTCCAGGGCCACTTTCATGCTCGAGGGGTTGGCGTTGTAGCAATCTAAAAACAGCACGTTGCGGCCACTCTCTTTGTACTGCGAGCGTTTGTTGGCTGGGGCGTATTGCTCGATGGCTTCCTTGATGTCCCACAAATCCACGCGGAAATATCGTCCCACGGCTGCTGCGGCCATGGCGTTGTCGAAATTATAGTTGCCTAACAATTGGGATTGGATGCTGTAAACATTGTCCCCGTCTTCTATGTAGAATTTCATATAGGGGTCGGAACCCACAAGGTGACCGCGTGTTTGGGCCTTTTCCGAGGCTCCGTAGCTCAGGGTGTTCAATCCTATTGAAGCGGCTTGCGAAGTGAGGATATCGTTGTCGGAATTCACAAAAGCATGGCCTTTGCGGCTGACAAGGTGTCGGTAGAGTTCTGTCTTGGTGCGGATAACCCCTTCAAAACTTCCAAAACCTTCCAGATGGGCCCGTCCAACATTGGTGATAAGGCCGAAATCTGGCTGGGCTATCTTGCAAAGGGCGGCAATTTCGCCTGGGTGGTTGGCGCCCATCTCTACAATTGCCATCTCGGCATCGGCAGGGATGGCAAGGAGGGTGAGGGGCACCCCGAGGTGGTTGTTGAAATTGCCTTGGGTGGCATGGGTGCGATATTTTTTGGCAAGCACGGCGTGTACCAGTTCTTTGGTGGTCGTTTTGCCATTGGTGCCGGTGATGCCAATGATGGGAATGGTCAGATGTGAGCGGTGGAGGGTGGCCAACTGCTGCAAGGTTGTCAGCACATCCTCAACCACGATGCAGCGATCATCAACTTTGTAACGCTCATCGCTGATTACGCATAGTGCGGCACCCTGCTCAAGGGCTTGAGGGGCAAAGGCGTTGCCGTCAAAAGTCTCGCCTTTGAAGGCGAAAAATATACATCCGGGTGTGATGGCGCGCGAATCGGTGGTTACCGTGCGCGACTTCAAATAAGTACTATAAAGAGTGTCGATCATGACTAGAATAACGTATGTTTTTGCAGATTATTGTCCGATATTGTCTTTTATTGCTGACAAAATGTCAGTTTTTGCAGTTTGGGAACTTTTGGCATTATAGTTGATGTCCGAATCATTGAAAAGGCTCCACGAAGAAGCCCGAAACAAAATAAGCAAAAACAAAATAACAATAATAACATGGGAAAAATCATTGGAATCGACTTGGGAACCACCAACAGCTGTGTTTCCGTCATGGAAGGTAACGAACCTGTAGTCATCGCTAACAGCGAGGGCAACCGCACTACCCCCTCTGTGGTAGGCTTTATTGAGAATGGTGACCGCAAGGTCGGCGACCCTGCCAAGCGTCAAGCCATCACCAACCCCAACAACACCGTCTATAGTATCAAACGTTTCATGGGCGAGACCTACGACCGTGTGCAGAAAGAAATTTCTACTGTGCCTTACAAAGTGGTCAAGGGTGACAACAACACGCCTCGTGTGGATATTAATGGCCGTCTTTACACCCCACAAGAAATCAGCGCCATCGTCTTGCAGAAGATGAAGAAGACCGCTGAGGACTACCTCGGCAGCGAAGTCACCGAGGCCGTCATCACCGTCCCCGCCTATTTTAACGACTCTCAGCGTCAGGCCACCAAAGAGGCAGGCGAAATCGCCGGTTTGAAGGTCCGCCGCATCGTCAATGAGCCCACCGCAGCCGCTTTGGCCTATGGTTTGGATAAGAAAAACCAAGATATGAACGTGGCCGTCTTCGACCTCGGTGGTGGTACTTTCGATATCTCCATCCTCAACTTGGGAGATGGTGTTTTCGAGGTGAAATCCACCAATGGTAACACCCACCTCGGTGGTGACGATTTTGACCAGAAAATCATCAATTGGCTGGCCGATGAGTTCATGAGCGAGAAGCACATGGACCTCCGTAAAGACCCCATGGCCATGCAGCGCCTCAAAGAGGCCGCCGAAAAGGCCAAGTGCGAACTCTCCAGCAGTCAGCAGACCGAAATCAATCTGCCCTACATCACTGTGGCCGACGGTGTGCCTCAGCACTTAGTAAAGACCCTCACCCGTGCCAAGTTTGAGCAGCTCTGCGACGACCTTATCCAGGCCACCCTCGAACCCTGCCGCCAGGCCATGAAGGATGCCGGCCTCAGCAACAGCGACATCAACGAGGTCATCCTCGTGGGCGGTTCAACCCGTATCCCCGCCATCCAGCAGATTGTGGAAAAATTCTTTGGCAAGACCCCCAGCAAGGGTGTCAACCCCGACGAAGTTGTGGCCATTGGAGCAGCCATCCAGGGCGGTGTGCTCACTGGTGAAGTGAAAGACGTGCTTCTGCTCGATGTCACCCCGTTGAGCCTCGGTATTGAGACCCTCGGAGGTGTTATGACCCGCCTCATCGACGCCAACACCACCATCCCCACCAAGAAGAGCCAGGTCTTCAGCACCGCTGCCGATAATCAGCCCGAAGTTGAAATCCATGTCCTCCAGGGCGAGCGCCCCATGGCCAACCAAAACAAGACCATCGGCCGCTTCCATCTCGCCGGTATACCCCCAGCACCTCGTGGAGTGCCCCAGATTGAAGTCACCTTCGACATCGACGCCAATGGTATCCTCAACGTCAGTGCCCTCGACAAAGCCACGGGCAAGAGCCAGAACATCCGCATCGAAGCCTCCAGCGGCTTGAGCGAAGATGAGATCAAGCGCATGAAAGCCGAAGCCGAAGCCAACGCTGATGCCGACAAGAAAGCCAAGGAAGAGATTGAGAAAATCAACAACGCCGATGGTATGATCTTCCAGAGCGAGAAAAACCTCAAAGAATATGGTGACAAGATTCCTGCCGACAAAAAGGCCGCCATCGAATCAGCCCTCACCGAACTCAAGGCCGCCCATAGCGCCCGCAACGGTCAGCAGATAGACCAGGCCATGGAAAAGATAAACCAGGCATGGCAGGCTGCCAGCGAAGACATGTACAAGGCCCAGCAGCAGGCTGGTGGCAACCCCGGAGCCGGATTCCAAGGCAACCCAGGAGGCTGTGACCCCAACTGCAACGGCGACTGTGGCAACCATCAGAACAACAATGGTAGCGACAATGTTGAAGATGCAGACTTCGAAGAAGTGAAGTAAAAAGTCCAGTGGGCTTTTTACGATAGCAAAAGGCTGGAACCTCCGGTGGAGGTCCCAGCCTTTTGCGTAGAAGTCGACCCTCCGCGGTCGACATGACGAAGTCATTAAGCAAAATTCCCATTTTGCGTGAAGAGGCCTGCCGGTGGCAAGCCTTGACAGCGAAGCGAGAACGAACCCCTGCGGTTCGATGCCGTAGGCATTAAGCAAAATCCCCATTTTGCGCCCAATGTGACAAGTGAATGCGACAATGATTCTTCATATTTTTTATGCAAATTATCGTAACATAGAGGTTGAAGAAAATCTCGTTTTGGTGCAAAAACAGGGTTGAAACAATCTTGATTTGGTGCAAAAACCAGGTTGGAAAAATCTCAAGTAACACCTGAAAAAAATTGACCCTCCAAGGAAAACCGAGATGAGGTACGAGCCACAAGATTCCCCCCCGAGAGGTCTCAAAAACCTCCAACCTGACACTCGATTTGAGGTTTCGAAAAATGGACATTGTTGGAAAACTGATAGTTATGGTTTCACGTGAAACATTGTGCTCCGATTGTCGGTTTGAGGTGGCAAAAATGGACCTCTCGAAGACGTTTTTGGCTAAATTGTTGAAGGGTAGGGGATAGGGGGATTAGAGCGTGCTGCCTGCACGCAGATACGGCTTGGCTTCGTATACCCTCCGTTGCCTCGGATTTGCAATCCGAGGCAACTTATTATAAGGATTTGCAATCCGCTGACAATTATTCCATATAAATAATGGAAGGTGTATGCGGATTGCAAATCCGATGCAACGGCAAAGTCGGTCATTGGGCAAGTAGCGGCGGCGGGGCTACACGGTGAATTGGATGGTGACTTTGACGCCTCACGTTCATTGTTAAGCTATGTTTACATCAGGTGACAAAAAGAATATCACTTCATAATATTTTTATTATTGTTCCGTTTTTTTAATATGGTGCAGCCAAACTTGACTCGAAATCTTTATTTTCTAACTCCAACAGTAGTCAATTGGGTGGATGTGTTCACCCGCCCAGTCTACAACCATATCATAGTGGATTCGCTTCGGTTCTGCCAAGAACAAAAGGGGCTTGAAATTTTTGCATGGGTGCTGATGAGCAACCATCTACACCTTATAGTCGGGGTAGATAAAGACCTTTCAGACGATGAGATCCAAAAAGAAGTGTCCAATGTGATACGAGACTTCAAGAAGTTTACCAGCAAGAAAATTGTGGAAGCCATCATACAAAACGAACAAGAAAGTCGACGAGAATGGATGCTTAACCGGTTTGAATATGCTGGAGCCAATGACAAAAAGATTGTTAATTATCGTTTTTGGCAAGAAGGCAATCACGAAGAAATCATCGTCACAAACAAGTTTTTATGGCAGAAAATCGACTACATCCACATGAACCCCGTGCGTCGAGAAATAGTTAGCATCCCTGAAGACTACATCTATAGTTCAGCCTCAAACTATGCAGGCACAAAAGGAATTTTGGAAGTGAGGGTGATAGATTCTGTGATGCGGTATCAAGGAAGGTGAAATTCGGATTATAAATCCTTACAATAAGAAGGTACGGATTGCAAATCCGCACCAACATATTATAAGGATTTGCAATCCTCATTCCTCAATTCCTAGTCACTGGAAAACCTTGCATTGAAATAGTTGACGGATTACAAATCCTGATAGTATATCGTGGCAGATTGCAAATCTGCCACAACTGAACGTGTTAAGGAAATGTCCATTTGTTTAACATGAACATGTGTACGTGTTAAGGAAAGGCCCATTTGCTTAACATGAACGTGTGAAGGAAAAGCCCATTTGCTTAACATGAACGCCTAAATGTGTTACGGCTAAAAATTGAACGTTTGAAGTAATGGTATATCAACAAAGGGCATCCGATTCG
>JAZUIX010000127.1:0-23863 GCA_045642445.1 Bacteroidales bacterium
GTATCCTTATGGTATCGTTATGGTATCGTTATCGTATCCAGGATACCATAAGGATACCATAACGATACCATAAGGATACAATTACGATACCATAACGATAAAAGAATCGAGGACGGATAGTAAGGGTTGATTCGTGATAGCAATTCCGGTTTTTTACAATTTGTCTCATGCTATTTTTTATTATTACTAAAAAAATATATTTTTTTTGTGCATTTTTCACAATTTTGTTGTATCTTTGTAAATTCCAAAAGGGGCTATGCTTTTGCGTAACCTCCATGTGAATCAATAAATAAAAAACAAATATGGCCTTAAAAAGAGTAATGGTTCTTACCGGTGGCGGCGATTGCCCCGGCCTCAATGCGGTGATACGCGGCATTGTGAAGCGCGCTTCGCAGGAGAAAGACTGGGAGGTGATAGGGTGCGTGGAGTCGTTCAACGGCGTGCTGCGCGAGCCGACCGAGGTGGTGATGTTGGACGAGAAAACTGTGGAAGGGCTGCAGATTCAGGGCGGCACTATTTTGGGCACCACCAACAAGGGCGGCCCCTTTGAGTGGCCGGTGCGTCAGCAGGATGGCACTTGGACAACGGTGGATCGTAGCGACGAGATGATTCGCAAACTCCAGTACATGGGGGTCGATGCAGTCATCAACATCGGTGGCGACGGGTCGCAGCGAATCTCTTTGGGGCTGGCCAAGAAGGGTCTCAACATCGTGGGTGTGCCCAAGACTATCGACAACGATCTTTCGATGACCGATTACACCTTCGGTTTCCAAACCGCCGTGCAGATATGCACCGAGGCCATCGACAAACTGGTGACTACCGCGGCAAGTCATAACCGCGTGTTCATCATGGAGGTGATGGGGCGCGACGCAGGTTGGATTGCCTTGCATAGTGCCATAGCCGGTGGTGCCGATGTGTGCATCATTCCCGAGATTCCTTACGATATAGAAAAGATCAAGGCGAAGATAGAGCAACGCTATAACAAGCGCAGGGGCTACTGCATCATCGTGGTGGCCGAAGGTGCCAAGGCCAAAGACGGCACCGTGGTGGGCACGGAGACCGGCGAGGTGGGTTATCAGCACATCAAACTGGGCGGCGTGGGCAACCAACTGGCTGAAGAATTGAAGGCCGCTGGCGTGGAACACGACATCCGTTGCACCATCCTCGGCCACTTGCAACGTGGAGGCACCCCGATAGCCTTCGACCGCATCCTGGCTTCGGAGTTCGGCGTGCGTGCCATGGAGCTCGTCATCGAGGGCCAGTATGGCAAGATGGTGGCCTACCAGCACCCCGACGTGGTGGCTGTGCCGCTCGAAGAGGCTGTGAAGGCGCAGAACCTTGTGAGCCCCGACAGCCGACTGGTCAATACGGCCAAGGGCCTGGGCATTGTTTTTGGCGACTAAAGCCGATTGTTGTTAATGAACTAATTTAGATTATGGAAAATAAAAAAATAAAATCAGCACTCATTTCAGTCTTCTACAAGGAAGGGCTGGAAGATATTGTTAAATCGTTAGACAAACAGGGTGTGACCATCTATTCGACGGGCGGAACCTACAAGTTTATTCACGACCTCGGCATCGAGCCGGTGGCTGTGGAGTCGCTTACGGGTTATCCCTCCATCTTGGGTGGCCGTGTGAAGACCCTTCACCCCAAAGTGTTCGGCGGCATCCTGAGTCGCCGCGACATGTTCTCCGATGGTGAACAGTTGGCGCAGTATGAAATTCCCGAAATCGACCTCGTGATTGTCGACCTCTACCCCTTTGAGGCCACCGTGGCAAGCGGAGCTCCCGAGCAGGACATCATCGAGAAAATCGACATCGGAGGCATCTCGCTCATCCGTGCGGCCGCCAAAAACTTTAAGGATGTGGTCATTGTGCCCGCAGTTGAACATTATGAGGAGTTCCTCAAAATCTACAACGAGCAGGACGGTGCCACCACTTTGGAGCAACGCAGACATTTTGCCGCATACGCTTTCAATGTGAGCTCGCACTACGACACCGCCATCTTCAACTACTTCAACCAAGAGGAGCAGCTGCCCGCCTTCAAGGAGAGCAGCCGCAAGGCCAACGTGCTCCGCTATGGCGAGAACCCTCACCAGAAAGGCTACTATTTCGGCGATTTGGAAGCCTGCTTCACTAAACTCAACGGCAAGGAGATTTCTTATAATAATATTGGTGACATCGATGCCGCTTGCTGCCTCATCGACGATTTCCAGGATACCACCTTCGCCATCCTCAAGCACAACAACGCCTGTGGCCTTGCCTGCCGTCCCACTTTGCTCGACGCTTGGAAGGACGCCCTGGCTGGCGACCCCGTCTCGGCTTTCGGAGGCATACTCATTGCCAACCGCACCATCACCAAAGAGGTGGCCGAGGAAATGCACAAGATTTTCTTCGAGGTGTGCATCGCTCCCGATTACGACGAAGATGCCCTGGCAATACTTCGCGGCAAGAAGAACCGCATTATTTTGAAACGCAACGCTTTCAAGATGCACGATAAGGTGTTCCGCAGCGTTCTCGACGGAGTTTTGGTGCAGGATCGCGACACCGTGGTTCCCACGGCTGCCGATATGGCCAAGAGTGTCACCAGCACCCCCATCACCTCTGAGCAGGCTGCCGATTTGGCTTTCGCCACCATCTTGGTAAAACACACCAAGAGCAACGCTATCGTGCTGGCCAAGAACGGACAGCTTTGTGCCAGTGGTACGGGTCAGACCTCTCGCGTGGATGCCCTGAAACAGGCTATCGCCAAAGCTAAGTCGTTTGGTTTCGACCTCAACGGCGCTGTGATGGCAAGCGATGCCTTCTTCCCCTTTGCCGATTGTGTGGAGATAGCTCACGAAGCCGGCATTGCGGCTGTGGCACACCCCGGTGGATCCATCCACGATCAAGATTCGATTGATTTTTGCGAGAAAAACAAGATGGGTATGGCCATCACGGGTTTCCGCCATTTCAAACATTGATGATATTTTTTGCGAGAAATGAAACTTTTTTTCAAATTTCGCGTATTATAAAACGCAATTATAGAAAAACCAAATGGGATTATTTTCATTTTTTAACAAAGAGGTCGCAATGGATTTGGGTACAGCCAACTCTATTGTGATTTACAATGATCAGGTTGTTATCGACGAGCCCTCTATTGTGGCCGTTGATAGAAACAGCAACCACATCATCGCCGTGGGCAAACGTGCCCAGATGATGGCCGGTAAGACCGACAACAAGAATATTGAGACCATCCGTCCTTTGCGTGGTGGTGTAATTGCCGACTTTGAGATGGCTCAGCACCTCATCCGCGAACTCATCGGCATGACAAGTATCAACCGTTCGTTTATGCCTCCTTCGCTCCGTATGGTTATCTGCATTCCTTCGGGCATCACCAATGTCGAGGAACGTGCTGTTCGCGAATCTGCCGAGCAGGCCGGAGCAAAGGAAATCCGCATGATTCACGAGCCCATGGCAGCCGCTATCGGTATCGGTATCGACGTGCTTGAGCCCGAAGGCCACATGATTGTCGACATCGGAGGTGGTACGGCCGAAATCGCCGTCATCTCTTTGGGCGGTATCGTGTGCAACAACTCCATCCGCGTGGCTGGTGACGAGTTCAACGAGAATGTTGTCGAATATATGCGTAAGCAGCACAACATGGTTATCGGTGAGCGTACTGCCGAGCAGGTGAAAATCAAGGTCGGTGCTGCGGTCAGCGAACTCGATGAACCCCCAGAGGATTTCCCCACGCTGGGTCGTGACCTCCTTACGGGTCTTCCCAAGGAAATATCGGTCAACTACAAGGAAATTGCCCATGCTCTCGACAAATCCATTGCCCGTATTGAGCAGGCCATCCTCGACACCCTCGCAGCCACACCTCCTGAGCTTGCAGCCGATATCTATCGCACGGGTATCTACCTGGCTGGTGGTGGTTCTCTGCTCCGTGGCTTGGATCAGCGTATCTCTTCCAAGACCAAGTTGCAGGTCCATATTGCAGACGATCCTCTTCGTGCTGTGGCCCGTGGTACCGGTATCGCACTGAAGAATTTCTCAAGATTCTCCTTCCTTATTCGATAATAAGGTTCGATAACGATACAAAGAATCCGACACGCTCAAGTGTCGGATTCTTTTTTGCATCCACTCTCCCTACGATTCTTTGAAAGCCAGGATTCTACAGCCCCTCATAAACAGACCGAATAAAACACGACTAAATGGAACAATTGGACGTATTGTTATCGTACTAATTTTAGGTCGGCTAATAGTACTGCCGATTCGGATTCTTCTTTAGTTGCATCTTTTGGTTTCCAAGCCACAACAAAAACGACGGATGCCGATAGCACATGGTAGCCTTTTTGTTCCCAACCCAACAATGTTTCCTGCATTTTGTTTGAAAGTATAGCCACAATTTTGCCCGTTTGTGGATTTGTCAAAGTGTGATTGCGATAATTCAAAGAATCGCCACTTCTCAATGAAAGCACGTCTTGTTTGCAATTTTCAAAGAACCCTAATTTTACGTCTTTATGCGATAATTGAAGTATAACTTTCTTGGGCAGAAGATATTGTTGGGTTTCGGTTTTGTGTTCGTCAGCCGGTATGTGGTCAAATAAATTGCTGTTGGTATGGATGAAGAGGCGTCGTTTTGCACGCGTCATTCCCACATAGTAACGCCTCGTTAAATCATCATTTTTTGCATACTCATCAGAAATCATCATATAGACATCGTCAAACTCCATGCCTTTGGCTTTATGGATCGTGGAGACAACCACACTGCCCCCCGATGTATCATAAAAATCTTCGATGGACGATTCGAACACGAAATCTCTGAAATCGCTATAATACTTTGTTGAGTCGATTTTTTCGAAGAGGCTGATGCAACGTCGCACATAAACAAGACATTCACTGTGTTTATATTTTTCAAATGTGGCTTGTTTGGACTGTTCCCACAGGGTGTTGGAAATACGAGAAGACTGTATGCCTTGGTCGAGACATTTAATGAAATAACGTATCTCTGCCAAGTTCCAAAAACGAATGCCGTCAATTGATTGGATGAGTTGACAGTCAATACCAAGGTCACGCAGGAGAGCTACAATTATAGCGGCTTCTTCGTTAGTTTGTGTGAGAACACAAGCCGTTTCCGCTTTATGGTTATCAAGCAGGGATTGAGCCAATGGTTCGTAGAGTTCCTTGGATTGATGATGGGTTATGCTAACCCAACCCAATTCTTTACTCATGGACACAATAGGGGTTGACTTCATTCGATGCTGGATTTTTGTGACAAAAGCATTGGCGGCAGCTACCACATGTTGTGAACTTCGATAGTTTTCGATCATTTCCACCAACTTACCACTTTGTTGGTAGGTCAATAGTTGCATGTGAGACGCATTGGCTCCTCTGAAACTGAATATGTTTTGGTCATCATCGCCAACGGCTATCACCCTCATGTCATCATTGCAGTCCATCAGAGCTTTTACAAGCAAATATTCGTCATCGTCCATGTCCTGTGCTTCATCAATGACCAAAACGGATTTGCGCACTTTGTTGGGCTCAACTTCGCCTGTGGCAATCATTTTAGCCGCCATACCTACTACATTTTCAACTTCGTCGATATTGCCTATTCTGCCCAATAGGTCGAAACTGTATGAATGGAACGTTTTGATTTCCACAAATTGTGCAGCATTGCCGATCAATCCGATGAGTCGTTGTTTGAACTCGGTGGCTGCTGCCCTTGAAAAGGTCAGCATGAGCAATTGTTCGTGTTTTACATCTTCCAAAAGCAACAAAGAGGCTAATTTGTGTACCAGCACGCGCGTTTTGCCGCTACCTGGACCCGCAGCTACCACGATGCAATGAGATTCTTTGTCGGAAATAATCTCCATCTGTTTTGCGGATAGAGAACCAAACAACTGTTGATATTTTTCGGGTGTGACATTACGTTGTATTTCGCCAATCCTATTGCCTTTAAAATATTGGGCAATAAACCGCTTATAATCCATTTGGAAATAATCGCGTACAAATTTCAATGCTGCATCATAGTCTTTGACCATCAAGTTTGCATACTCGCCTACGATGTGAACTTGCTGAATTTTTTGTTTGTAAAACTCGTTCAGCATTCGGTAGTCTTCTTGCCGGTAACGTGATTTGTTGTCTTTTATGCGATGTATTTCCATTGTGTTGTACAGCACCATGAAACCTCCTTCAAGTTGCAGTACACCAATTTGGGACAAGTATAATAAAGCCTCTTCGACATCGGGTAATTGAATGTCGGCAAAAGAACTGAATAGAGTATTATTGCCCAACTGTAGCTGTTTGAGGAGCTCTACGATAGAGAACTGCACCAAACGACGCTTTTTCTCTGATGAAATATTTGCATACAACCAATCAATCACAAAACGGCAAATATCCACCCGTCGATTGAATCGAGCGAGGGTCGACGCACTATCTGTCCGTCGAAAAAGTTGGAGATTGTGGGCGGAATCTTCTTGTTTTTGGATATAGCCATTCAGTGTGAGGAAATTGAGCAATGTGTGCAGGTTTTTCTCACTTGAACCTGCAATACCAGCATTGACCGCATTCTCATTTAGTTGTTTGCGGGATATTTTTAAGGAGTTGTTTGGAATTTGGTTGAGGACAAATTGTTCCAACTTGGCAAACTTTTCCAACAACAGGCGAGGTCTTGATGCAGTCTCGCAGTCCATCAGATAAGCAGAAATATCTTTGCTGTCTGCCAATATTCCCTCTTGGCGCATGCGGTTTACTGCTGACACAACATCGTGCTTGGTTAGTCCCAATATATCTGCCAGATAATCAATGCGAGATTCTGATTCGGCATCCTGTGCTTTTGAAATATTCTTTTGGGATATGAGCGATTTGATGATACGTACGGCCTTTTCTACCTCTTCTTTTTCAAAAAGAACCGACTCGGAGATGCGTTTTCTTGCCTCGTCAACATTTTTTACCGTAATGCCTGTGGCATAAACGTGAGGCATATTGTTGCCCCGTTCAAGATATCCACCTTGTTCCAAAGCCGACAAGGCAGTCCGAACACGTGTTTCGATATCGGACACGGAGTTGTCCCAGCCTGCCTGCCGAGCTATCTCCAATGCCGAACTGTGCATGGTCATCTGCTGTTTGGTCATCTCCTTTACGGCCTTCCATATTTGTTGTATTTCACTAATACTGAGTTTGGTCTGATTCAGAAGAATGAAATGCTTGTCCAGGTCGTTGTCGTTATAGAGCACATAACATCTGGCATTGAGACTTGGGTCGCGACCCGCTCGTCCTGCTTCTTGTACATAGTTTTCTAAAGAGTCGGATATGTCGTAATGTATAACCAGTCCGACATCTTTTTTGTCCACACCCATCCCAAATGCTGAGGTGGCTACGATGATGCGGACATGGTCGTTCATGAATGCCTCTTGGTTGGCAATCTTTTCTTCTGCCTCCATTTTGCCGTTGAATGGCAGGGCTTTGAATCCGTCGTGGGTGAGTTTGAAGGCAAGATCCTTTGTACGTTTGGTACGTGATACATATACGATGGTCGGGCATTCTGACTCGGCTATTAAGGATCGTAGTTTTATGTATTTGTCTTCGTCGGTTTCGGCATGAATAACCGAATAGTGTAGGTTTGTTCGTGTGGCTTGGGAAGCAAACATGTTCAATTCTAAGTCCAACATTTGTCGGAAATAGTCGCAAATGTCTTGAATAACCTTTTGTTTTGCGGTGGCGGTGAAGCAGGAGATGGGTATTGCCTGTGTTCTTCCCTTCTTTTGTTGATAGTCCTTGATGAATTTTCCGATATAAAGATAGTCCACTCGGAAGTCCTGTCCCCACGACGAGAAACAATGAGCCTCGTCAATCACAAATCGTACCACATGGCGCGACATCAATATGCTCTCTATCGTCTTGGATCGAAGCATTTCGGGGGCAATATACAGTAAAGAAGCATCGCCTTCCATCACTCGCTGAATGGCCAAGGCTCGGTTGATGGGGTCGAGCAGACCGTTGATGGTCACAGCATCCATGATGCCACGTTCGGTAAGATTGTCCACTTGGTCCTTCATCAACGACAGCAAAGGTGAGATCACCACCGTGAGCCCATGCACACTTCGGCCTTCAATTAGTGCCGGGAGTTGGAATGTTAGTGATTTTCCACCCCCTGTGGGAAATATTGCCAAAAGGGACTTCCCATCCACGGCTGCTTGAACGGCTTTTTCTTGCAAAGCCTCTCCCTCGTATGTTCGGAATTGGTCGTAGCCGAAAAAGGATTTCAATTGATGATGAATGTTCAATTGCGTGTTGCAATAGGGGCAACCTTGCTCACAACGGGTGTGTCGAAGCAAACGTAACACATACTCGATATTGGGATAGGTGTGTAGTACCCAGCCAGGGGTGATGGAGCGGTAGTCGGTCGTGTCGACAAGTGCGAGGGCGAATGCAAGTTCGCAAGGATAGTCATGAATCAGTTTCGACAAATCAGCATTTTGGCAAATTCGCCCCTGATACGATTTGACTATTAGAGATGTAAGGTTGTCGTGGCAGATATCGTATCCCATCATTTCCATAAAGCCTTTAAACTCGCATTTTTTTGCAAGCAAAGAAGCAAAGATAAGTCTTTTCTCTTCTGACAATGACCTCCATTGTGAAACCTCATCATTGAACAGGTCCCACGACTTTTTACAGTCGTTTATGGGATTGTTCATCTGTTCGCTCAGCAGTTTGTCGTTTTTTAAGAGTTTGTGATAGGGCCGTTCTGGAAAAAGCAACGGCGACATATAAAGTGTGTCGGTTAATTGCCAATCGATAGGCTCTGTTCTAAACAAATATTTTATGTCGTGATGAATTATGTTGTGTCCGCAAACATAGTCAACACCGTTCAAGAACGTTACCAATCCCTCTTTTGATGGCGAGTGATACATGGCACCATCGTAACGGATGGCCCCAATGTCGAGAATCCTATGGTTGTGAACATCAACCTCGACATCCACAAAAGCAAAATGTGAAGCAATTCTATTGCCCTTGTTGTGTTCTATAGTGCCTATATCATTGTCCCGAACCATGGATTTTGATGGGGTCAGAATTTCATGATTTCCTCAAGGATGGTTTTGAGGAAACGATTTATATCGTCGCCATCACAGTCGTAGTTGTTGCTAAGGATGGAGAAACAGTATTGGTTTCCGTCCTTGTTGGTATAGTAGCCGGCATAGCATTTGATGCCGGTCATATTGCCGCCTTTGAGCACGAGGGTGCTGTTGGCAGGGATGCGGGGCACAACCTTTGAGTCGCCAGTTTGGGAGTTGACACCGAGGGTGGCGCAGAAATCCTCGTAATAGGGCTGTTTGGCCACGGCGGCAAGAAACTGGCAGACGAAGTTTGCTGTGACATGGTTGGCACGGGAGAGGCCGCTGCCATCCACCATGTTGATGCCGTTCACGTCAAGGCCGAGTTCGTGGAAATAGAGGTCCATGAATTGGCGTCCGTTTTCGTAGGTCCCGCTGCCTTTTTGGAAGTATCCGAGGTATTTGAAGATGCTCTCGGCGCACATATTGTTGGTGGTGTAGTTGGTCAGTTTTGCGATGTCGGAATAGAAGAGCGTCTGAATGTCAGTGATATCGTGCACACGGGTGGGAATCTCCACTTTGTCGCCTGCTTCGCCCGCCACGGGGATGCCGTGTTTGCGGAGATATTGCGTGAGCTGGTCGGCGAGGCAGAGGGCGGGATTGGGCAGCGAGGCACGGATGAGGGTGTCGCGGGTGCCGAGGGCTATGATTCCGCGGCAGGTGCGGGTGTTCTCGGTGGGGGAACCGAAGAACTCGATTTGACTGGCGGTGTCGCGTTTGCCTGTGATTACCTGGTTGATGAAAGTTACGGGTAGGTTGGCGGGGTATACACTGGTGATAACGGCGGGGTCGTCGACATGGGCTCCGGCGCTAAAGCGGACATCGATGGAGTTTTCGTGGTAGTTGATGGCGCTCACACCGCTGCCGAAATAGTTTCCGATGTCGTTCCACTGCCAGGTGGGGTGGACCATCTCGTCGCTGTATAGGCTTGCGTCGGCGTAGATATGGCCGTTGATGCGTTTGATGCCTTCGTTGCGGAGGGCCTCGGTGATGTCGCGGAACACGCTCTCGGGCGAAGTGCCTTTGATGCGGGTGGAACCGAGGAACGGGTCGCCTTGGCCAAGGATGAAGATGTCGCCGTTGAGCACACCGCGGCTGTCGATGCTTCCGCTATACACGATGTCGGTTTTGAAGCGGAAATCCTTGCCGAGGCGGCTGAAGCCTGCCGCGGTGGTGAACATCTTGTTGAGGGCCGCGGGCAGGAGGGCGTGGTCGGCATCGATGGCGTAGATGGTGCTGTCGGTGGTGATGTTGTGTATGCACACCGACAATGAGGCATGCTTCATGTCGGGATTCATGCGTATGCGGCGCACGGCATAGTCAAGGTTGTCGGTGTTTTGTGCGAAAGCGGTGAACAGGGCCGCGGTGAACAGGGTGGTGAGGAATAGTCTTTTGTGTGGTGTCATAGTTAGTTTTGTTGGGTCTGGAGTTCTTGGTTTATATCTGCGATATGGTCGAGTACTGCGTCGCGGCCATAACGTGTTACTGACGAGGTGAGGAACATGTTCGGCAGGGCCTCCCATGTTTCGCTCAGCGCCTTTTTGTAACCGTTGACCGTGGCGGCAATCTCGCGCTGTTTCTGTTTGTCTATTTTGGTGAATATGATGCTGAGGGGTATGCCGTTGGTGCCGAGGAAGTTGATGAATTCGAGGTCGATTTTCTGCGGCGGTATACGGCTGTCCACGAGGACGAAGACGTTTACGAGGGCCTCGCGTTTGAGCATATAGTCCTCAATCATCTTCTGCCATTTCTCGCGCGAAGTCTTCGAGGTACGGGCATAGCCGTACCCGGGGAGGTCTACGAGATACCACTCATCGTTGATGAGGAAATGGTTGATAAGCTGAGTTTTGCCAGGCTTCTCACTGGTTTTTGCCAGGTTTTTGCTGGAGGTGAGCATGTTGATAAGCGACGACTTGCCCACATTGCTCCGCCCGATGAAGGCGTATTCGGGCAGACCTGTGTCGGGGCACTTGCGGTAGTCGCTGTTGCTTACTACGAATGTCGCTTTCTTTATCTCCATGTTGTTAATTTGTTTTGTTAGGGTTGTTACGTTTGGCTTTGCGGGCTTGTTTGCGGCCCTCTTTTTCGGCGTTTCTGATGGCCTGCTGCTTGAGTTTCTTGAGGCGTTTGAGCTCCTGGCGCTCAGCCTCGTCCATCTGTTTCCACCACGGCATCCGTTTCATGTTAATGTTGAAGAGGTGCAGGCGGTCGAAGACTCGGTTTTTGGTGTCGTAGGACTCAAAGTATCGGGCCTTTTTCTCGGGCAGGAGGTCGCGCAGGGTGACCAAGATGCCCGTTTCGTCGGTCTCGCCGAAGGCGTGATTCATCGAGGTGCCGAAGGAACGCATCGTGGTCGAGAGGTTCATGTAGGCGTTAATCATGGCGGGCACGGTGCACCCGAGGGCACGCACGCTCCGCAACAGTATCTGATAGTCTTCCTTGTAGTTGCGACCGTTGAAAAG
The DNA here is from genome assembly GCA_045642445.1 of Bacteroidales bacterium. GTDB lineage: Bacteria > Bacteroidota > Bacteroidia > Bacteroidales > P3 > Colimorpha. The sequence continues at coordinate 11,563 of JAZUIX010000127.1, forward strand.
GTTGTGCAGCTCGTTGAAGTCCGACTCGATGGTGAGGGGTTCGTAGGGCCACACGAGGCCGTCGCGGTCGGGGAAGTGCTTTTGGTAAAAATACAGCACGAGGTCTTTGGCTCGGCGGTTCATCTGCGAGTACATGGTGATTTTGCCGAAGAAATAGCGCGTCTCGGGAATCTCCAAGGCTATGCCTCCGAGGCCGTCCCAAAGGTTGTCGAGCGAGTAGAGCCCCTTGCGGAGGTTGTTGCCTGGCTGGAACTCGGGTTGCACAAAGGCGCGACCCAGCTCCACGGTGTAGGGCAGGAAATTGTTCTTGAACTCGTCCGAGAACTGGAACAGCTCCGACGTGGGGGTGGCGATAGTGCCATCATCGCGGGTGAGCATATTGCTGCCGTGGATAAAGCGGTATCCGCCCACAATCTCCTCGTCCTCAGGACTCCACACAAAGAGCTGCTTGAAACAGTAAGGCTCGGGCAGCAGGTCGAACTCGTCGATGTCGCAATCCTTGCCCGTGCCGCCTCCGTCGAGGACGAAGCTCAACTCGCGCAAGCGCCCAATCTCGCGCATAATGTTGGGCGAGAGGTGCGCCGTGGTGATGTAAATCTCCTTGTTGCCACAGTTGGTCTTGCGGAGGAAAAGCTTGTGCTTCAGCTCCGAGCGGATGAGGTCGCGGGGTACGGGAGGGATGATATATGATGTATCCATTTTTCTTCGTAGCGGTTTTAGAGGTTAGACTTCGAAACACAGGTTCGGGTTCTTGGCCAGGCGGTAGCAATGCTCCTTCACCATTTGGGCCCACTGGGAGGCGGTGTGCCTCTGGTCGAACACCGTGTAGGGGATGGGCTTGCCCACCACGAGGCGGAGCTTTTTGCCCCTTTGAGCGAACATCTCGGCGGGCAGCAGCGCCAGCTCGAAGCCGAATTTGATGCCCAACCGTTTGCGCAAGTTGGCGATGTTGTAGAACAGGTTGCGGTTCCTCGCCTCGAAGTAGAAAGGCACCACGTCGCGGTGATACTGCACCGCCTTCTTGATGAAGGTGGGCTTCCACTCCAGGTCGCGAATCACGCCCCCCTTCTGCTTGCGCGAGCAGAGCCCTGCGGGGAAAATCAGCATCGTGTTCTCCTCGGCGAACGCTTCTTCCAAAAGCTTCAAACTGGCGGGGTTGTGGTGCACCTTGTCCACGGGTATGAAGTTGGGCGCCAAGGCGGGGAGGAAGAGCAGAAAGTCGGTCACGGGAAACTTGATGTCGGTGCGATAGTGGCCTATGGCGCCCATCAGCGCCAAACCGTCGGGGCCTCCGAGGGGGTGGTTGCCCGCAATGATGGGCGACCCCTCCAGGGGGATGTTCTCCGACCCCTCCACCTCCATGTGGATGTCGAGGTCGTGGGGGCCGTTGCCCTCGAGAAAAGCGTGGGCAAACTCCACGCCGAACTTGTAACGGTGGTGATAGATGACGTAGTTTATCTCATCAAGATGCAAAAGCCGCTCCAGCCATCGCACGGCAAAGCGGGGCAGTTTGACATTCTTGCTGGCGAGAACCTTCTGAATGTCAATATGCTTCTCGGTGATTGTTTCGGGGTCGGTGTGCTCAAATGCTTCCATTTACAAGATATATTCAAAATTGCAAAGATACAAAAAAATATTTGACTATAAAAAATATAATATAAAAATAAATGATGTGAATGACTCTCGCAATACTTTAAAAATTGATTATGATTTCGATTGATAATGCTTCGTTTATTCAAACGTTACCATCCAATAGCCGTTCTTCCTCCCTCCAAATCTGTTCATTAGACGGAGCTCTTGTAAACGGGTGATGGCAGAAATTGTCCCGCCTTCAGTTGCTCCTTCAGTTGCATTGATGTAATCTTTGCGTGTCGCAGTTGGGTGTTTGGCAAAGTAGAGAAGTATGGACATTTGGAGTTCGGTTATTGATTGTTTGCGTTCTTCTAATACCTTTTGTATGCCCTTTAGTATGGACTCGTTGTCCATTTGAATGGTCTTTTGTATGTATCTTTCTCTCTTTTGTATGGCATCTTTGAAAATATCGTTGTCCTTTTGTATGGTGTCGTGAGCGTACAAATCGGCTCTAAATTGGGCAATTTGTTTCGCCGCATTGGCAGAGTTCTACAAATTCGTCTGTTGTCATCATCTGTTTTTATTTCCCTGTATATTATGCTAATCCTTGTTGCCTGATTCCATAAAATTGTTTTGCAAAAATACAACTATTTATTGGATTATAAATAATTCTGTTTGGATTATGTAAATCAATGTTTGAAAAGAGGGGAGAAAAACGAGAGCCGCAAACTATTGCTGCGGCTCACGCCATATACTTTGTGCCAAACCCTTGGGAGAGAAATTGGCGAATGTGTTATGTTTGCTTAATTATTCTACAACCTGAACCAATCGGACGGGTATGGCGGCGGATTTAGTAAGGTTTCCGGTATTTGGCGCGGATTCCGTAAATGTAAGTACCTTAGCATAAGTTGTAGAATTTGGGGTGGATGTCCAATATTTGCTATCGGTGGTATTGGAGATAGTATTCTTATTTCTTATTCCTAATTTCCCCTTCAGAAAAACGCAACCTGCGGCTTCGAATTGGTTTTCGAATTCAGTGGTAGTGAAACTGGCAACATTTGCCCAACCGGAGGTAGAATTATAAACAGGCTGATTAATGGCAATGTCGATTCGATTGGTATCAGGGAAAAGAATCAACCCGTAATAATCGCCAACCTTGGCCATCATCCAACGGCTGTTTGCCACAGGCGTTCCGTTCCAATAAACAGTGGCTCCAGCACGTGTATTAAGAAGATACCTCCATTCCTCCACTGTTAAAGTCTGCCAATCGGCGCCTGCAGTGGTATTGGTTTCCGCTATCGCTCCCCAATGGTCTGTCTCGGTAGTTGCGTCGCTATATGTGGAAGTGGTATAGTTGGTGCCATAGTTGACAGCACTGCCGCCCCAATAAAAATGTTGTATAGTGTTTGGATAGAAGGTTGTGCTGCCACCGTACTGATTATTGGCAAAACGGAAGCTGAGTGGACTTGCAGTTGCGTCGCATTGCAGGATACCACAGGAAAATCTGACCTTTTTGCCGCTTTCGTTGACTTGAAACTTGCCCTTGAGAGCACGGAAATAATAATTTTGCGTGCTGTTCGCTGTCGCAAAATCCACTGCTTGATAGGTGCTGCGGGCCAAGTTGGTGGTGTGGGTGGTCTGTTGGCAGGTGTAACTATAAGAATTTTCACAATACACCTTGACGGTCAGTTTGGCATTGGTGAGGACAGGCAGGGCGATATAGAACGCCTTGGTATAGTTATTCTCCATAGGGTAGCCGTTGCACTCCAGTGCCACATAGTTTTTGCCGTTGGAGGTGATGGCCATCGATGGATTTTCGGTGTAGAGGTCGGTGATGGTGGCCGTGCCGCTCAGGGCGTTGTTGCTGCTGGCGGTGTTGATCACTTCGATGCGGTTAATCTTCAATACTTGGCCAGTGCTATTATATATCCTCAAGGATAAGAGGGTGCCGAGGTTGCGGAACCGCAGGACTTCGTCGCTGCCTATCAAAGCGGCCATAGGGGTCTCGATAATCTGCACGTGGTCTTCGTTTTCGCGGTAGGTCTGCACCGTGGGCAGGGTCATCGAGTAAGTGTTGGGAGCGGTTGATGTCATGCGGTAGGGGTAGCTGGCGTAGCGGACATAGGTTGCCACATTACTCTCGATAGTGGCTTTGTGGTTAGTGTTGTCCACGGTCACGGTTGTCGCCTCGGTGTTGCCGTTCAAGTACACCTTGTCGCCATTGTCCCACACGGCGTAAGCTCCCGTGCTGAGGTGCAACTTGGCATCGGAGCTGTAGGTCTCGGCTTCGAGGGTGAGGATGCTGTTTTCTTCTTTCTTGCAGGCGGTCATGCACAGCAGCATGGCCATCATGGGTAGTATGAGTTTCTTCATTTCTTTTTTCCTCCTTAATTTTAATTCCATTGGAATGTTTCGGTGCTGCGGGTGAATTGGCTGACGCGGGGTTCCTCGTCGTAATTCATTTCAAGTTGGCTTGTTTGCTGACTCTGAGTCATAGAACCCAAGAATCCTCTTTCAACTTTGAACTCCACTACTTTCAGAGTGGGGGTTTGATAGACTTTTTTCATTGATTTTTGCGTGTTTATTTTAATTTAATAATAATTATAATATGCTGATAATCAATAAATACCCCCCCCTAAAATTTGCGAAATATAGGGGAAATAATTCGGCTGCAAATATACAACTAATTATCAATTAGCGTGAAATATTTTTTCCTAAAAAATCTTAAACGTTTTTTGGGGCTATCCTCGGGTGGCGGAAAGCAGGGCTTTTTGGGGCCCTGCTTTGAGGTTTGGTTACGGTTTGGAAGATGGGCGGTTACATGATTTCGATGCGTTGGGCGAGGGCCTGTTTCTCCTGCTCGGTGATTTTGGGCAGGCGGATGGTGAGGATGCCGTTTTCGACCTTGGCGCTGATCTGCTCCTTCTTCACGTTCTCGGGCAGGCTGAGCAGCTGTTTGAACTTTGCCTGGCCGAATTCGTGGCGAAGCACTCGGCGTGACGTTTCCTCCTGTTTTTCCTCCTTCTTCACCATCTCCACCACGAGGTTGCCCTCGCTGTCGAGGCTCAGGTCGAGGTCCTCCTTGGCGAGGCCGGGCACACAGAGCTGAAGCTCATAGTCTTGCTCGTCCTCGGTGACGTTCATCTTGGGGGCGCAGTAGTGCTCCTCGTTGGCGTAGTTGCCCCAGTTGTCCCAGTTCAGAAGTTCGTTGAAAAGGGTGGGCATCAGGTTGGTGTTTCTTCTTGCTACTAACATTGTTTTTTGTCTCCTATATTTAAGTGGTTTGTAATTTTTGTTTGTTTTACGTCTTCTTCTACTGCAAGTGGTGTGCCAAGAGATTTTTTAATGACATTATGGCTGAAAATAGCCAAAAGTGGGCAATTATTGGTGACAAAATTTCCGATTTTTCTAAATTTTCTCGAAACTTCGATTCCTCGAGGTTTCGAAGTATCGATTTTTCGGGGTTTTTATAAGGTGGTTCCTATATGCTCCCAAGTGATTCCGATATGCTTCCCATATAAATGCGATGTGATTCCGATATGATTCCGACATCTTATATCGGAGGCATATCGGAACCATATCGGAAGCATATCGGAAGCATATCGGAAGCATATCGGAAGCATATCGGAATCACGGATAAGGACAGGCGAAGAAAGGGTGGGGGATGAAAAATTTTTTTTGGAAAAAAGAGCGATATTTCTAAAATTATATGTATATTTGCATTTTTAAAAAATAGTAAAAAATGATGAAACGAGTATTCAAAATATTGACTTTGACGGCTTTGTTGGCCGTCGCGGCCTCGTGCGGAAGCAAGAAGGAGGCTGCTAACAATATGAAATATCGCCCCTTGGGCAACACAGGCCTGGAGGTGAGCGAGGTGAGCATAGGTTGCTCCGCCTTCGGCAAGATGGACACCGCCCAGAGTCGCGCCTTCATGGATGTGGCCTTGGACAGCGGGGTGAACTACCTCGACCTGTATGATGCCGACCCCGTGGTGCGCGGCAATATCGGCTATGCCCTGCAGGGCCGCCGCGAGAAGATGATTATCCAGGGCCATATCGGCTGCTGGTACAATGGCGAGTCGTATGAGCGCACCCGCGACGTGGAAAAGTGCAAGAAGGGCTTTGAGGACCTCCTCTCGCTGCTCGGCACCGACTACATCGAGGTGGGCATGATACATATTGTGGACAATCCCGCCGAGTGGGATTCGATTGTCGAGAGCCCCTTCATGGATTATGTGAAGCAGCTCAAGGCCGAGGGCAAGATCCGCCACATAGGCCTGAGCAGCCACAACGCCGAGGCAGCCCTCAAGGCGGTGAAGAGCGGCATTGTGGAGGTGCTCATGTTCAGCATCAACCCCGCTTTCGACCGTCTGAGCTCCGATGTGAGCGCCTGGGATCCCGAGGCCGACAAGAAGATGCTGCCCGGTATCGACCCCGTGCGCGTGGAACTTTACGACTATTGCGCCCAGCACAATATCGCCGTGACGGTGATGAAGGCTTTCGGCAGCGGTGGCGGCAAGCTGCTCAGCGCCGAGAAGTCGCCTCTGCATGTGGCCCTCACGGTCGACCAATGCCTGGCATATAGCTTGGCCAAGCCCTGTGTGAGCACGGCCATCTGCGGATGCAACAATGTGGACGAACTTTTGGCCGACCTGCACTACCTTCGTGCCACCGAGGCCGAGAAGGACTACAACACGGCCCTCAGCGCCCAAGGAGAGCCGGTGGGTTCGGGCGACTGCACCTACTGCAACCATTGCGCCCCCTGTCCCCAAGGCATACAGATTGCCCGTGTGAACGAACTTTTGGACAAGGCCGAGGCGGCTCAGGCTCAGGGCCAACCCATCCCTGCCGAGGTGCAGAAGGCCTACGAGGCCCTCGCTCACCATGCCTCCGAGTGCACGGCTTGCGGCGAATGCAAGGGCCGCTGCCCCTTCGAGGTGGATGTGCCCGCAAGGATGCAGAAGGCCAAGGAGGTCTTTGGCAAATAGCTTGAGGCCGAGAGGGTCGATTTTGGAAAAAATCGGCTCGGAAAGAGGTATTTTGAGAGGGATTTTTTCGATATTTCGATATTTCGATATTTCGATAAAATGATAAAAATTAATTGATTGCAGAAGGAAAAGAAATTTTTTTTGAGAAAAGTGCTTGTTAATTCAAAAAATAGTAGTACTTTTGCAACCGCTTTTGAAGGATGTACTGTGGAATGTTGATGCTCTTTTCAAGTACTAACCCAAAGCAAAACGGATAACGATAAAAAAGAATTAAGAAATGGCAAAGAAAAATAAAGACGCAAGAGTGCAGGTTATCCTCGAATGCACCGAGCAGAAGGCAAGCGGCGTTCCCGGCATGAGCCGTTACGTCACCACCAAGAATAAAAAGAATACCCCCGAGCGTTTGGAGCTCAAGAAGTACAACCCGTACTTGAAGAAAATGACTGTTCACAAAGAAATCAAATAATATAGGAGATAGAGAACTATGGCAAAGAAAGTTGTTGCAACACTGAAAACCAACACCGGCAAGAGCTATGCAAAAGTGATTCGCATGGTTCGCTCTCCCAAAACTGGCGCCTACACCTTCCAGGAGAACATCGTCCTCTCTGATGAGGTTCAGGAATTCCTCAAGAAAAAATAATTATCAAAAGACAATAATATTTTTTTTCATACGCTTTTGTTTTGCCTCCGTTGTGAAACGGAGGTTTTTTCGCGTATAAATAGAGGGGGCAAAGAAAGAAAAAGAGGGTGGTTTTGAGAAACGACAATATAATGAATACAGATAATAAATGAAACGATGGCTGTTGATAGTATGGCTGCTGCCTGTGGCGGTGTGGGGACAGAAGCTCGGCAATGCCGACTTCCTGAACCTCTTCAAGGCGATAGATGCCTCGGAATTGCACGTCTATACCGATGAGTTGGACGGCTATTTCTCTGATGTCGAGTCGCAATGGAAGGTGGGGGAGGGGGTGAGCCTCTTTGCGGGGCGGCGTATCAAGATGAGCCAATGCGAGCAGTTGCGGGGTTGGGTCGATGCGGTGGAGAACGACGATTTGCCCACCTATGCCATAGGTCAGTTTGCTTTGGGCAAGAGCTATCGGGGTCTCCTCATCCGCACTTACGGCGAGTATTGGGCTTCTTCAATCCGCCTGCTGGTGTGGGACAACTTTGGCGAGCGGGTGACGCAGATGATTGAGCTGGCCGACCAAAAGGTGGACGAGAGAGAAGAATCGTTCAAAGAGGGGTGGCTGATAAAGGAGGATGGCAAACAGTATGTGGTGATTGCGGGCACGGCTTACGGCTTCGATATGAAACGATATGAGGCAGAGTTGAGGTCGCAGACATTGGAAGGCGAGGTGCCGAAAGTGGTGTCGTTTGTGGAGGATTTGGCGGCAAACTATGTGTGGGATTATACCGAGTTTGTGAAAACCACGGAGAGGCCCCAAGGTGTGTATGTTGTGGACAGAGTTGCGGGCGATATTCCCTTGTGGGGCAAGCGTTTCGGGACTTACGAAAGAATGTGGAAAGTGGACGATACATGCCATTGCACCCTCTTCTACAACGATTGGGACCAGGAGGCTATGTACCCGGGAGGGGAGGACTCGTTGAGGGCTTTTCTGATGCGAGAGTTGCCGTGGAACGAGCTGCTGAATATGGGCAACATTTCGGGACGGGTGTATGTGTGTTTCACCATCGAATCGAATGGGCGTCCAAGTGGTGCTTGCACCTTGAGGACACCCTTGGGGGAGATAGAGACGGAGCTGCGCAAGGTGCTGGGAAGGATGCCCTATTGGAGGCCCGCCTATCGCATAAAACCACCTCAAGGACAAGGCAAACTGCCTGAGTTTTTGTATAAAGACAACATAGAAAAGATAGCGGTGCGGTCGCAGTACAATATTGCGATACCGATTGTGATTTGGTAATTTTTTTGCCGATATATCACAAAAAAATCGTATCTTTGCTTTTTAGAGTGTTTTGTACGGGAAGGTGCAAAATGCTGATAGTATGCAAATAAGAAATAAATAAAAATTATATATAATAATAAGTAATGAACTACAAAGAGTATAAACAGCTTAATATGACCCAGATTGGCGAAGAAATTCGCAAATTTTGGGAGGAGAATGAGACTTTTGAGAAAGGGCAGAAATTGGCCGAAGGACATCCCTCTTTTGTATTCTATGACGGACCTCCATCAGCAAATGGCAAGCCGGGCATCCACCATGTCATGGCGCGTACCATCAAGGATGTTTTCTGCCGTTACAAGGCACAGAAGGGTTACCTCGTTGACCGTAAGGCTGGCTGGGACACCCACGGCCTGCCTGTGGAACTCGGCGTCGAGAAGAGCCTCGGCATCACCAAGGAGGATATCGGCAAAAAAATCAGTGTGGACGACTACAACCACGCTTGCCGCACCGAGGTGCTGAAGTATAAAGACCTTTGGGACGAGCTGACCAAGCAGATGGGCTACTGGGTCGACCTCAAACACCCCTATATCACTTTCGAAAACGAGTATATTGAGACTCTTTGGTTCTTGTTGAAGAAACTCTATGGCAAAGGACTCCTGTACAAAGGCTACACCATCCAGCCCTTCAGTCCTGCCGCAGGTACGGGTCTTTCGAGCCACGAGCTCAATCTTCCGGGCTGCTACCGTGATGTGAAGGACACCACCTGTGTGGCTATGTTCACCATCAAGCAGAATGCTGAAGAAAAGGTGAAACAGGCCTTCCAACAGAAGGACCTCAATCCCGAGATGACCACCTACGCCATTGCTTGGACCACCACGCCGTGGACCTTGCCTTCGAATACGGCGCTCTGTGTGGGCCCCGCCATCGACTATGTGTTGCTTGAAACCACTCATCCCTATACCAATGCCCCTTGTCGCATCATTATGGCCAAGCCTTTGATGGGTTCCTTCTTCACCGAAGGCGAACCCGACGAGAAGTCGAAGTTGCTGCATTGCCAGGTGCTGGGCGAGTGCAAGGGCAAGGATTTGGAGGGTATCGCCTACGAGCAGCTCATCCCCTGGGTGAAACCCACCGTGGTGAACGCTTCGGAACAGACCCACCGTCCCGCCACCGAGGACGAGGCTTTCCGCATCATCTTGGGCGACTATGTCACCACCGAGGACGGTACGGGCATTGTGCATATCGCACCTACCTTTGGTGCAGACGACGCCCGTGTGGCCAAGAAGGGCGGCATAGGCGATTTGCTGCTTTACGACCGTGACGGCAAACAGGCCCCCATGGTGGACCGCACAGGCAAGTTCTGGAACATCGACGACCTCGATGCCGAATGGGTCAAGGCCAATGTCGACGTGGAAACATATTCCCAATATGCGGGCAAGTTTGTCAAAAACGCTTTCGATGCCACCAAGACCGACAAGGATATGAGCCTCGATGTGGAGATAGTCGTTATGTTGAAGAACGAAGGCAAACTCTTCAAGAGCGAGAAACACACCCACAGCTATCCCCATTGCTGGCGTACCGACAAGCCCGTGCTGTACTATCCTTTGGACAGTTGGTTTATCCGCACCACAGCCCTCAAGGAGCGTATGATTGAACTCAACAAAACCATCAACTGGAAACCCGAGGCCACAGGTACGGGCCGTTTCGGCAACTGGCTGGAGAACATTGTGGATTGGAACCTCAGCCGCAGCCGTTATTGGGGCACCCCGCTGCCCATTTGGCGCACCGAGGACGGCAAAGAGGAAATCTGCATCGGCAGCGTCGAAGAGCTCCGCAACGAAATCGACAAGGCTGTTGCCGCAGGCTTTATGCAAGACAACCCCTACAAGAAAGAGAACTACGACCTCCATCGTCCGTATATCGACAACGTCATTTTAGTGTCGCCTAACGGCAAGAAGATGATGCGTGAGCCCGACCTCATCGATGTGTGGTTCGACAGCGGCGCTATGCCTTACGCCCAGATTCACTATATGGGAGAGCCCCTCAAGGCCACCCAGTTCCCCGCCGATTTCATCGCCGAGGGTGTCGACCAGACCCGTGGCTGGTTCTATACTTTGCATGCTATAGCCACCATGTGCTTCGACAGCGTGGCCTTCAAGAACGTTATCAGCAACGGCTTGGTGCTCGACAAAAACGGCAACAAGATGTCCAAGCGTTTGGGCAATGCTGTCGACCCCTTCGAGACCCTTGCCAAACAGGGCCCCGATGCCACCCGCTGGTATATGATTACCAACAGCCAGCCTTGGGACAACCTGAAGTTCGATGTGGAGGGTGTGGATGAAGTTCGCCGCAAACTCTTTGGCACACTCTATAACACTTATAGCTTCTTCGCCCTTTACGCCAACATCGATGGCTTTGAATACAAGGAGGCCGACCTGCCTATCGCACAGCGTCCCGAGATTGACCGCTGGATTCTCAGCGAGCTCAACACGCTGGTCAAGACCGTCGAGGCGGCCTTTGAGGAATACGAACCCACCCGTGCGGGCCGTGCCATCCAGGAATTCGTTGATGCCAACCTCAGCAACTGGTATGTGCGTCTCTGCCGTCGTCGTTTCTGGAAGGGCGAGATGACCGACGATAAGGTCTCGGCCTATCAGACACTCTACACCTGTCTGGAAACCCTGGCCCGTTTGATGTCGCCCATCGCACCGTTCTTCAGCGAGCGAATGTTCCTCGATTTGAACAATGTCACCCATCGTTTCGATGTCGAATCGGTCCACCATGTAGCCTTCCCCGAGGTGCATGAAGAAATGATAGACAAGGCTCTTGAGGAGCGTATGCAGTTGGCCCAGCAGATTTGCTCCATGGGCCTCTCGCTCCGCAAAAAGAGCAACCTGCGTGTCCGTCAGCCCCTTGCCAAGATTATGCTCCCTGTGGCAAATGACAACTTCCGTCAGCAGGTGGAACGTGTGCAGCACCTCATCTGCTCCGAACTCAACATCAAGGGCATCGAGTTCCTGGCTCCCGACAACGACATCCTTGTCAAACGCATCAAACCCAACTTCAAGACCCTCGGCCCCCGTTATGGCAAGATTATGAAGGCCATCAGTGCCGAGATACAGAACTTCTCGCAACAGCAGATTAACCAGTTGGAGGCTTCGGGCAAATGCGACCTCACCATTGAGGGGCAGCCCGTTGAGATACTGCTTGGCGATGTGGATATTGCCACACAGGACATCCCTGGCTGGGTGGTGGCCAACGAGGGCAGCCTCACGGTGGCTTTGGACATCGTGGTGAGCGACGAACTTCGTTCCGAGGGTATCGCCCGCGAATTCGTCAACCGCATCCAGGGCATCCGCAAAGAGGGCTTTGAGGTCACCGACCGCATCAAGGTCGACCTTCTCCACGGCGAATGGGATGAGGCTGTAACGACTCATCGCGACTACATCTGCAACGAGATTCTCTGCACCGAAATCAATCTGGTTGACGCTATCGACGGCGAGGCCCAGACCATCGAAATCATCGAGGGTCAGCCCACTCAGGTCAAAGTGGTAAAATGCTAAGCAATATGATAGACAAGATAAAACAACTGGCCAGCACCAACGCCTCTACCGTCATAGAATGGAGGCGTTGGATGCATCGTCACCCCGAGCTTAGCCAGCAGGAGTTTGGCACTATGGCTTTTGTGGCCGAGCGCCTCACAGAGATGGGCCTCCAACCCCGAACAGGCATAGGCAAGACGGGGGTGATGGCTATGATTCGTGGAGGCATAGCCCCCGACAGCTACTGTGTCGCACTCCGTGCCGACTACGATGCGCTGCCGCTCACCGAGGCT
>JAZUIX010000128.1:0-10112 GCA_045642445.1 Bacteroidales bacterium
CCCTCGCCCTGCTTCCGATATGCTTCCGATATAGTTCCGATATGATTGCGATATATAGTATCGGAACCATATCGGATTCATATCGGAAGCATATCGGAAGCATATCGGAATCACTTGGGAGAATATAGGAAGCATAGAGGAAGCTGCCACGAACCTTCTCCAACCCTTCTCCAACCCTTCTTCAACCCTTTTTCAACCCTTTTTCAACCCTTTTTTAACCCTGCCTCGGAACCTCGCTGGACGAAATTTGAAAATATTTATAATAAAAAATTGCGTTGGTATGAAAATTTTTCGTACTTTTGCAGCGTCAAACCGAAAGGTTCGGGTGCGACATGGAAAAATACATTTGTGCTTTATTCCCTTATCAAACAGGGAGTTCCGACCCCAGGGACGGAAATAAAGCCACGATGGATGGCTCCATATTTGTACGAATCATAAACCAACAGATTATCAATGAGACAGAAATTTTTGTTCAGCATTTGTTTGGCTGCGATGGCCGTAAGTATTTTTGCAGGGTGCACGGAGAAGGACAAAGCGGTCCTCACCGAGGGTTGCTTCACCACCAACGCTTTCATCCCCACCAAAGTGAAGTTTGCCCCGGGCAACCTGCGCAATGTGAACGGGGAGTGGTCGTTTGCCGCCAACCCGTACGACTGCACTTATCGCTGGGGGGACACGGAGCCGAGAAGCGGCGTTTGGGAGCATTTCGGCTGGAGCACCACCGACAAGGGTTGCAACTACGGCATGTACAGCTATTTGAACGAGCTTTCGGGCACTTTCAAAGATTGGGGCGAAGTGGCGAATGATATCGACGGCGGGGGCTGGCGAACCCTGCGTGCAGGCGAGTGGGACACGGTTCTCAACCATCGTCGCACCTCGGTCAACTTCACCGTTCCCGACACTTCGGTGCAACCTGTTGAAAATCCGCGCTTTGTTCGCGCCAGAGTTAATGGAATTTTGGGCATCATCCTCTTCCCCGACCAAGCCACCATCAACACGTCTCAACCCAAGGGGGTGAACGTCAGCGATGCGACAGCCGATTTCGGCGCCAACAACTATGAGGCATTCGATTGGCGACATACTTTTGAACCCGCAGGATGCGTTTTCCTCCCCGCATTAGGCTATCGTGATGGCTCTACGGTGAGCAACGTCAACAACTGCAACGGTTGTTATTGGGCGGCAACGGACGGCGGTTTTTACAACGCTTACGCCTTGTCTTTCAGCGATCAAACAATCAATGTTCAGGACTTTTGCAGCCGCTATTATGGCCTCTCGGTGCGTCTGGTGAAAGACCAGCGGTAGGCTTAGGGGGCCGGCAGGGGTTTTTCGACAATTCGAAGATTCGACGTTTCGCTATTTTGAGGGGTCGGGTTTTTATCCCTTTTCACTCTTTTTATGAAAGTTTTTTTCCTAAATTGGATAAAAATGCCTATCTTTGCAGTTTGATTTTATATATATGAATATATTAAAGACATTGTTTTCGCGCTGTAAGACAGGTGCTAACGCCGAGCAAGGGCGAGAGGGCGCTATGCCTGCGGGCGAAAATGTATGCCAAAAAGAGGACGATAAAGAGATGAAATACCTTATAGTAGGGCTGGGAAATGTGGGGTCGGAATACGAGGGCACACGCCACAATGCGGGCTTCATGGTGGTGGACGCCATGGCCAAGGAGGCCGAAGCAAAGTGGAGTTTGGAACGCCGTGCCTATCGCACCGAAATCCGCCTCAAAGGTCGCACGCTGGTGCTCATCAAGCCCACCACATATATGAACCTCAGCGGCGAGGCGGTGCGCTACTGGCTTGCCCAGGAGCGAGTGCCGCAGGAGAACCTGCTGGTGATTGTGGACGACATAGCCCTGCCCCTGGGCACCCTGCGAATGAAGAAGCAGGGCAGCGGAGGAGGCCACAACGGGCTTGGCAACATCGAGGCCCTGCTGGGCAACAGCAACTACTGCCGCCTGCGCATAGGGGTGGGCAACAACTTCAGCCGCGGAAGGCAGATAGATTATGTGCTCGGAACCTTCACCGCCGAGGAACACGCCACCCTCGACCCACAAATCGACAAGGCCTGCGAGGCGGTGAAATGCTTCGCCACCCAAGGCCCCGACCGAGCCATGAACCAATTCAACTAAACAACCTTACGGCTTTCATATCTCACAAATAACAATTCACACCTCGCATGACCCTCACGATCGACATAGGCAACACCCGCACCAAATGGGCACTCTTTGAGCAAGGCACATTGGCGGCATCGGGCATCGGGCAGCCCCAAGAGCAGCCGAGCCGGCAGGTGGATCGTGTGATCGTCTGTGCCACAGGTCGCATCGACGAGGCCTCCCTCGGCGACCTCATGGCCTGTTTCGACATCCGCGATAAGCAATACCTCACCCTCTCGGCCAGCACACCGCTGCCCATCACCCTCGACTACGCCACCCCCACGACCCTCGGCCCCGACCGCATAGCCGCGGCTTGTGGCGCCTGGAGCCTCTTCCCCAACAGCGCCAGCCTCATCATCGATGCCGGCACATGCATCACCATCGACTACCTCGACGCCTCGGGCGTATACCGTGGCGGAGCCATCCTCCCCGGCATCGAAATGAAATTTCGCGCCCTGCATACTTTTACCGCCAAACTGCCGTTAATAGACAATATTGAGACCCCCGCAGAATGCGCCCCCCTCGGACGCACCACCGCCGAGTCGATGGCTGCCGGAGTGCTCGCCGCAACACGCTATGAGGTGGAAGGCTTCGTAAGCCACTACCGCCGTATGTCGCCCCGCCTCAACGTGATTCTCACCGGTGGTGCAGCCCCCCAGCTCGCCACCCTCTGCCACACCTCCGACAACGGATGGTCGACAGAACCCAACTTAGTAATGATAGGACTAAACGAAATAGAAGAATATAAAATGAAGGATGAAAAGTAAGTTGCCACGCTCTTTGCTCTTCATTCTTAATTGATTAACTATAAAAAATGATAATGCAAAATAAAACACGCCAGATCGCCCTTTGGGCACTCCTCCTCCTGAGCCTCGCCGGCACGGCACAGGCACAGAACGGCTTCAACATACCCTACTCGCAATTCGGCTTGGGCGAAAGCTGCATGTCCACAAGTCTGCCCTACGCCTACAGCATGGGCGGCGTGGTGTACAGCCGTGCGACCCGCAACGTCGTCAACCCCTTCAACCCCGCCTCCTACGCCGCCGTTGAAACCGAGAGCTTCGTCTTCGACCTCGGCATGAACGTGCAGACCTGCACCCTGCGCCAGGGCGACAACACCCTGCGCGATGCTGATGGCAACATCTCGCACGTGGCCATCGCCTTCCCCATCACCCGCTGGTGGAAAACGGCAGCAGGCATCATGCCCTATAGCGACGTGAGCTACGAATCGGTATACACCTCCACCGACCCCTTCACCCTCAGCGATGTCAAGACCATCTATGCAGGCAACGGGGGCGCCACACAGATTTTCTGGGGCAACGCCTTCAACATCGGCAAACGCCTCTCGGTGGGCTTCAACCTCGACTACCTCTACGGCACCATCACTCGCGCCATCACCTACGACTTCCAAGGTAGCGACACCACCTACGCCGTCGATTCCCGCAGACAGAAGAACACTTATATCAGCAACCTCGTCTTCGACCTCGGCCTCCAATACCGCCAACCCCTCGGCGAGCGCCACACCCTCAACATAGGCCTCACCTGCCGCACACCCCGCACCATGCAGGTTGATGAACAAGCCCTCGTCTATACCTATTTTGGCAACAATACCTCCGAATACCTCCTCGACACCATCTTCCCCGCCCAGGGACAGAGCGACACATACCAGAGCACCCTCGAGCAGCCCCTCACCCTCGGCCTCGGCCTCGCACTCGAACGCAACAACCGCTGGCAGATAGCCATCGACGGCTATTATTCGCCCTTCAGCGGCATCAAATACACCGAGAACCCCTCCATCAACATCTTCGGCCAAAGTGCCCTGCACTATGCCGACAACTACCGTCTTGCCCTCGGCGGCGAATGGATGGGCAACCCCGACGCCTCCAGCTACTGGGGCCGCATCGGCGTGCGTGCCGGCATCTTCTGCAACCGCGGACGCCTCGCCCTCGGTCTCGGCAACGACGAATACAGCCTCAACGAAATCGGCGGAGGCCTCGGCCTCTCCCTCCCTATGCGCAAAGGACGCTCCGTGCTCGGCATCAGCCTCGGCTACTCCTCCTTCGGACGTGCCGACCTGCTACGCCGCGACTGCCTCACCATAGGCATCTCCATCGGATCATGCGAACGCTGGTTCTCGAAAAGAAAATATGATTGATGAGATAACATGCAATTATTCGATAACAAAAAATACTAAACAATAAAACAATCAACAATTATTAGCCATGAAAAAACTGAAAATTGTATTGTTCGCGGTAGCAGCCCTCTCCACTGCCTTCACCGCCAACGCACAAAGCAAATGGGGTGCCACCCCCGACGACAGCGTAGCCTGCATCAGCAACGTCTCGCTCTATCAGGAATTCTACAAACAGAAGAACTACACCGACTGCTACGAGCCTTGGAAGCAAATCATGCTCCACTGCCCAAAATACAGCAAGACCGTCTATCAGCGCGCCTCCACCATCCTCAAATCTATGATGAACATCGCCCAGACTCAGGAAGAACGCGAAGGCTACATCGACGAACTCATGCGCTCCTACGACCAGCGTATCGAAAACTTCGGTGAAGAAGCCAAAGTGAAGGCCATGAAAGCTCAGGAGCTCAGCACCCTGCGTCCCAACGATGTCAAGAACATCTATGAAATCTATGCCGACGCTATCCGCGTAGATGCCGATGCCCTCGACGAAAACTACGTGACCCTCTACTTCAAAGCCACCGTCGACTACGTCCAGGCCGGCCTCGCCGAACCCACACTCGTCATCGACAACTACGACATAGCCAGCGAACTGCTCGAGAAGCGTCTCCAGGATGCCGTCGACGACAGTGTCAAAGCCGCCAAAATCCGCAGCTACATTGCCAACATCGAATCGGTCTTCTCGCCCTACGCCGACTGCTCGCAGCTCAAGGAAATCTATCAGAAAAAGTTTGAAGCCGACCCCAAGAATGTCGACCTTCTCAAAAAAATCACCAATATCATGATGAAGAAAGGCTGCACCAAAGACAACCAGCTCTTCTTCGACGCCACCAAGAACCTCTACGAACTTGAGCCCTCACCCAGCACCGCCATGCGCATGGGCACCATGTGCTACTCGCAGGACAAATTCGGTGAAGCCGTCAGCTACCTCAAGGACGCCATCGATGGTCTGACCGACAACAAAGACCTCTACAAGGCCTACCTCACCCTCGGCTGCTCCTATATGGAACAGGGCAGCTATAGCGCAGCACGCGCAGCCCTCCTCAAAGCCGCCGAAGTGGACCGCACCAAGGGCGAACCCTACATCCAGATAGCTATGGCCTATGCCAAGAGCTACCGCAGCATCGACGACGGCATGGGTGGCCGCTCCGCCTACTGGGCCGCTATCGACGAACTGCGTCACGCCAAACAGGTCGACCCCTCTGACGAAATCGTCAACCTCGCCGACAAACTCATCTCCAGCTACGCCTCCTACTATCCCAAGAAAAACGACGCCTTCATGCTCGACCTCAAAGACGGACAGAGCTACGTCGTCCCTGGTTGGATTGGCAAATCTACCATAGTGAGAACGAAATAATTAGAGTGACTAGTGATTAGTGACTAGTGATTAGTGACTGGTGATTAGTGAATAGGAGGCTGCCGCCCTAATAATTCTCAATTTTCAATTTTCAATTCTCAATTAATAAAGGTGGCTGCCGCCCTAATAATTCTCAATTTTCAATTTTCAATTCTCAATTAATAAAGGTGGCTGCCGCCCTCCAAGTCACTAATCACAAGTCACAAGTCACAAAAAAAATGAAACGACAGTCCACACTTCGAACGCAGACAGCCAAGGTAAGAAGCAGCCTCCACGTGCTGCTTCTTGCCTGTTGTATCGGCTGCCTCTCTGGCTGCGGCAACGACATCGAAAAACTCAAGATGTTCGAACCCCAGACACTGCCGGACAACACTATCCGCAACGCCCATATCCAGCGTAGCGAATACGGCCGTCTACAACTGCTCATGGAAGCCCCCATCATCGAACAATACAGCCAACCCGAAGCCAAAACCATATATCCCCAAGGGGTCAATATGCGTTTCTTCGACGGCTACAACAACCCCACCGCCACCCTTACCGCACGCTACGGCATCTCCAACGACAGCCGCAACACCATGACAGTGCGCGACAGCGTGGTCATCGTCGACCTCCGTTCTGGAGACACCACCTACCTGCAAGAACTCACATGGGACTCCGAGCAACATCTCATCTTCTCCGACAAGCCCCTACGTTCGAAAAACGGCCAACGTGTCACCTACGGCGACGGCTTCGAATCTGACGACAACCTGCAATCACCTTTAATATTACATCAACGAGGCACCATCGAATGGAAGGAGGAATGACACGCCGACGCGGCTATCTATGGTTCACCGCAGCCCTCCTCGCAGTGCTGCTGGCCATCGTGTTCCTTCCAAGTGACAAGGAACATGAGACCTCCGACACCATCCTGGCTGTAGCCGACACCCTCTCGCTACCCGCCACAAAAGTCCGTAACCGACACCGCTATCCTCCACAACAACGCCTCAATACCAACGCCCGTCTCACCCAACCTGCCGACAGACAGCCCGACTTTTATCCCACATCGGTGCGAACATCCCACAGAACCATTGTCGAACTCAACACTGCCGACACCCTCGACCTCCAACAGCTCTACAACATAGGTCCGACATTTTCCCGCCGCATCGTGCGCTACCGCACCCTGCTGGGAGGATTTGTGAACAAAGACCAGCTGCTCGAAGTATATGGCATGGACACGGCCCGCTATGCTGACATCCTGCCATATATCACCATCGACACCTCCGCCGTCAGCAAACTCGACATCAACTCCGCCACTATCGACCAGCTCAAACATCACCCCTACCTCGACTACTACCAGGCCAAAGCCATCGTTCGCCTGCGCGAGAGTCAAGGCCCCTACCGCAACATCGGCGACCTCCTGAATGTCACCCTTATCGACCAACAAACATTTTCCAAAATAGCCCCTTACATCACATGCAATTTACAGCCAAACAAATAGCCCAACAACTCAAAGGCACCATCGAAGGCGACGAAAACGTGCTGATATGGAAACCTTGCCGTATCGAAGAAGCCGACCTCGGCGGTATCACCTTTTTGGCCAACCCCAAATACACCCACTATATCTACGAGCGGCGTGCCTCGGCCATCCTCATCGCCCGCGACTTTGTTTTGGAACACCCCGTCGACGCCACCCTCATCCGTGTTGACAATCCCTACCTCTGCGTGGCCAAAGTGCTCCACATGTTCAACACCGCCAACAAAGCCCCCAAAGGCCGCAGCCTCCGCAGCCACGTGGCCCTCAGCGCCTCTGTGGGCAAAGGGTCGTACATAGGACCTTTCGCCACCATAGGCCGCAAAGTCAAGATTGGCCGCAATGTGCAGATACACCCCCAAGTGTGCATCGGCGACTATTGTGAGATTGGCGACAACACCATACTCTACCCTGGAGTAAAAATCTATCGCGAATGCAAAATTGGCCGCAACTGCATCCTCCACGCTGGCGTGGTCGTCGGGGCCGACGGTTTCGGCTTTGCCCCCAACGGCAAAGGCGGCTACGATAAAATAGACCAAATAGGCAATGTGGTCATCGAAGACGATGTAGAAATAGGTGCCAACACTTGCATCGACCGAGCCACGATGGGCTCCACCATCATCCATCAAGGAGCCAAAATCGACAACCTCTGCCAAGTAGCCCATAATGTGGTTTTCGGCAGCAACACCGTCATGGCCTCACAGTCGGGCTGTGCAGGCAGTTCCAAGATAGGCGACAACTGCGTCATCGCAGGCCAAGTGGGCGTTGTAGGTCACATCACCGTGGGCAACCACGTCACCATCGCTGCCCAATCTGGCGTCACCCGCAATGTCCCAGACAATGCCACCGTCCTTGGATCCCCCGCCATGTCCGCCGACAAACAGAAGAAAATCTACGTCCTCCAACGCAAGCTGGAAGAGATGTATCACGATATTCAAGAACTAAAAAAAAGTAATAAGTGACCAGCGAATAGCCGCCATCAATTGTCAATTAACAAATTCTAAAACCATTCACAATTAAACAACTACTAAATATTCGAGCATTTTCTGCCAACACTTTGTTGGTCGCACTACTGGCTTTTTGGTGGGTGCTGAATTTGTTGTTGGCAGGCTTTGTCGAGTTGGCCGACGACGAAGCCTATTATTGGTACTTCTCGCTCACTCCAGCATGGGGCTATTTTGACCATCCGCCCATGACCCCGTGGCTGATAGCTTTGACTCGTTGCCTCGGGGGCGAACTGGGGGTGAGGTTTGCCGTAACCCTTCTCCAACCTCTCGGCCTCTACCTCTTTTGGACGCTGATACGTCCTGCACAGCCTTCGTGGTCTGACGCATGGCTCTATTTCCTCATCGTCTTCTCCATCCCTCTGCTCCAGCTCTACGGCTTCATCGCCACACCAGATGCACCGCTGATGTTCTTCACGGTATTCTTCCTTTGGACTTTTTCACGATTCTCCCTCCGCGATACTGTTTTCAATGCCACTCTTATGGCTGTGGCCATGGCTCTGCTCATGTACAGCAAGTACCACGGCCTGCTGGTCATCCTCTTTGCCCTTTGCACCCAGTGGCACAACTTCCGTTCATGGAAACTCTATTATGCTGGTTTGCTGGCCCTAATTCTGTTCTTGCCCCACTTATGGTGGCAGTATCAGCACGACTTCGCCTCGCTGCGCTACCATCTGGTAGATCGTGTTGACGACGGCCTCTTTGCATGGGGTAATATAGGCGGCTACCTCCTCGGCCTCCTGCTGGCTTTCAACCCCTTGTGGACAATACCCTCTATCGGCTGGATGCACCGGGTGCCACGTCACGACGACAATAGCAGCCTCATCGTGCGCAAAGCGTTACTCTTCATAGCCATAGGGTTTATTGGATTCTTCCTCATATCCTCGTTGCGCGACAACACCCAGGCGCAATGGCTTCTACCTGTGGCTTTTGCTTTTGTGGCCCTGACATTCGATGCCGCAACAAACATCCCTCGCGTAAGCAGATACGTCCGAATTGTCGCCATGACTTGCGGAGTGGCATTCCTAATCGTGCGGGCTCTGCTTCTTTTCAATCCCTTCGACTTCCAAGGCCAACTATGGCACAATCGTGAAGACAACAAGGCCATAGCCGAAATAGCCGAAGGCCGACCCGTGATGTTTATGCAGGACTACACCGCCTCGTGCAAATATTACTTCTATACTGGCAACCACCCCACCTATACCCTGCCTTACCTCTACGGCCGTACCAGCCAGTGGCAGTACGATGACATAGACACGGCCTTCTGCAACGAAGAACTTGTGGTGAGCCTCAACGAGAATGCCTACGCCGACACCATCATATTACCCAGTGGTCGCCCGTTCATGTACGTCACCATACCACATTTCAAACCCCTACGCAAAGTGGAGATTGAGTCGGAATTTCTTCAAAAAGAAGTACTTGCCGACAGTGTTATACCCATACGTCTCACCCTCTACAACCCCTACCACTATAATATTGCCTCCACTGACGAAAATCCGCTGATGATAACCTTCATCACCCGCATCACCCAGCGCAACCAACCCGAAATCAACTTCCCCCTCACCACCGTCCTCCCCGCCATGGACACGGCCAGCGTCACACTACGACTACCTGCCACATGTCTGCCCCCCGATGGCAGCCACCCCTACGGCTTCTCGCTGCGTTATGCCATAGCCCGCTCCTGCATCAACAGTCCCTGGCACCATATTGAAATCACACATAATGCCGACACTATAAAATTAAATATCAATGACGAATTAAGGTGGGTTCTATAAATTCAACGTAAACATGAAATATTTTGAAAATATACTTTTCTGTGATTTTGGCCGTTTTTGGTCATCTTGCTGTTTGTCACTCGGTCATGTAGCCCGCTACACTCCCTCGTTCCGCTCAGC
>JAZUIX010000129.1:0-31411 GCA_045642445.1 Bacteroidales bacterium
TCATCCGATGTTCCATACAATTTCTTTTTTAACGATAGGGATCTCTGCATGTAGTTGCTAAATATATCAAAATCATTATTCCCCATAATTGAGAACATACCAACATCATGCAAATATTCAGCATATTGTTCAGATAATGTATCTCCAAGAGTTTCTAGTATAGTCAAGGATTTATTTGCATAAATAAACGCTAAACTATCATTGCCGACTTCATGTTCTTGTAATGCAAATTGATGATAATTGAGAGCGTTATCTATTGTCGTTTGTGAATAAGCAATTCCACAATAACATATTAAAAGGATTCCGATTGTTTTTTTCATATTTTTCTCTTTAATTCAATTATCTTATCACCCACTGTTGTGTCTTCGGGATACAACATTCCCAACTCTTTGAGAATCATCTTTGCTTCTTTCTTGTCGTGGTTGCGGAGGTGAGCAATGGCAAGGTTCCAGCCGATATATGAGGCATACGTGGTGTACTCATTATATGTGTCGCTTTGAGATAAAGCCCAAAGTTTGGACAACTGAGAGATGGTGTTATCCAGGTCTTCACCATTGGCGACATTCTCAAATAGTGTGGTGAGTTTTTGGGCGGCATCGACATCCTCCTCACCACGCACAATCGGGGAGATAGGGAATGTCGCTGCGTATTCTTCACCTAGATTGCCTATTCTGTTATAATCATAAACGTAATACCCAACGGTAAGAATCAAGGCAAAGCTGGCAGCAATGGATAGCCATTTCACAGGTCGAGCCTTACTGGTAACAGAACCTTTCATTTTCGAGATTATCTCTTTGTCACGTTCCGTACCGACAACATCCATTGCTTTCACCACCTGCGCCATTGATTCGGCTTGCATTCTGAGCTGGCTATCATTCTTTAAGTCATTCTCAAACTGGGCATTCTCTTCCGGTGACATTTTGCCGAATAGGTAGCGATTGATTCTTTCCTCGTTTTTCTCTATGATATTTTCTGATAAATTGCTCATGGTGCTATTCCGTATAATTATTCTGCCAACAAGGTGGATGTTTGATAGGACTTTTGGAACTTCTCCATACAACGATGTTTTGTAACCTTGGCGACACTCTCGCTGGCATACCCAAACATACAGGCAATTGTCTTCATTGAGAGGACATCGCGGTAGTAAGCCCACAATAGTTCGTTGCAAGGAGATGGTAACTGTTTAACAATGGATTGAACTATTAGCTCTCTGCCAATTTGTTGCTGTTCGTTTTCTTCTATTATCTGTAGAATCCTGTCGGCCTTTGCTATAAGTGTTTCGTTGCTTTTCCCGTTCTCGTCTTCTTCATCAAATGAAAGAGTAAAACTCTTTTTATTTTTACGAACCTGCTCAAAGGCTTTGTTCTTGCAGATTCCGATAAAGTAGGTGTAGAGAGAGGATGTAAGGTCGTCAAGTTCTCCCTCTGCCGCTTTCAGATAAAGGGTGATGGAGGCTTCCTGAAAAACATCTTCACAATCCTCTTTGCAAAGGTGGAAGTATTGATTCAAGAATGCAAGTGTGCGGGTCTTGTATTCTTTGGCAAAATCATTCAACGCCTTTTCTCGCTTCCTATTTAATGGTAGTATGGCCATAGTTATTTTGAACTTTCAATTACCATATGCTGCCTGACCAATCGGGTGTCTTTGTCCATCTTCTTTCTCACATGCTCTATCCAAGTAGTGTCGGATGAGAGGGGAATGGTTAACAACTCCTGAGAAATAAAGTACGACAATGGCCCATAATATAGATTTTCTTGTTTTATCTCGGTATTCACTTCATATGAGCGGCAGGCTTCAATCATATAAAGGGGAGCCATATTGGGTTGTGATGTCACTCGGATATTGCCACGTTTATCTATCTTAGGAGCATACGTCTCTCCCGACTGACTAAAACCGATATCCGTACCCCTCACATAGACACTATCTGTATCTTCTTCTCCACGATAGGATGACCCCGCATGACAGGCATCTAAAACCACATAAACTATTCCTGTTGTTCCAACTCCGATTCGTATTGCATCCAGATATTGGTTTAATTCATCGTCCAACAGATGGTTTTCGCCAGTGTAAACATCCTTTTGGTACAAACGTTGTGCGTCGTAGGGTATATAGGACTCGTCCCATCCGTCATTCTCATCGCCATCCATGTCTTCAACGGCTTGTCCATGACCAGAGAGATGAATGTACACAATATCTCCAGGGTGTACCGTTTGCACCAATTTCTTTAGACTCTTTTCAATGGCTTTATTTGTGGCTTTTTTGTCGGTAAACGACTCAACATTAAATCCTTGTTTCGATAATATAGGAGCTAACAACCTAACATCATTTGCTCCGTGTATGCGGCTCCATGAAGCGTCGGAGACTTTGTATTGGGGATAGTCGGAAACGCCAATCAGCAATGCGTACTTTTGTTGAGCAAATAGGGAAATCGGCAGAAACAACAGTACAAGCATAGACAGGCGTATCATTATTGATGAGCCGTATTTATGAAAACAATAATGTGTGTTTACTGCCATTTCCATTTTCATTTTACCGTTTTACTTTTTATCTTTTTTCATTTTCTTATATATTGCAAAAGTACATAAAAATTTTTATATAGAAAAACAGTCAATAATAAAAAATTTGGCTTTCGTATAGGTGTTTGTGGATTAGTGCGTTACATCTTGACATACATTAGCCACAAATGCTTTATTAATAGTAATGAGTAGGTGCCTCCGTGGTGAACTCGTCTCAAAATCAGTATATGGTGACGAGTGGGGCACGACAAAAACACCATTGGGTCACTCCTATAAGCGACCCAGGAACGACCGAAGAATGATGCAATAGCGACCCTATATAGTTCTTCGGACGGGCCCTCGGCATTGCTAAAGCAAGTTTCCATGTGCTCGGCTTGGCGAAAATATTTTTTTGTTGAGAGTGACACGAGTGAAAAGCCACACTCGTGTCGCTCGTGTCCTTGCTGTCCCTCGTGTCCTTCGTGTCCCTCGTGGGGAAATGTTTTTTATATTGTGCATAGAATCAGTGTTATACTGCATCGTTGAAAAAGACAACGAAGGACATGAAGGACACGAGGGACATGCCTGTATGTATCGCACAAGAATTTTCCTCAAGGATCCAATCTACAATATTGCGCTTTTTGATTGTGCTCAAAAAATAGTATTTGTTGAATTAACCAAATCGTGGGTTGGTGGTTCTTTTTTTTAACATTTGCTCATGTTCGCTAATGGGTCTCTTGGGGGTGAAATTTAGAGCGAGCCATAAGCGAACCATAAGCGAAGGATAAGCGAAGGATAAGCGAACCTCTATTTTGTCCGATTAAGGTGTAAACATTAACATGTATTAACTTTTGTGATTTTTTATTTTTAACATTCTGGGTAGATGACCATAAAAAATATTTTTACGAAAATTCACGGACATTTGCGGTCATTCTCGTTTACCAAATCTTTCAACGAAAAATATCCGAGAATATCCGATAATGCCCATAAAAAATATTTACGAAAATTCGCGGTCATTGTGCTTCGCATCCCTTCGGGACTCCCATTCGGTCGCGACCACGCTTCGCTAGTTCATGGGTATTCGCGTTGACAAAAATATTCACAAATGAGCGACACAGGGGAGGGGGCTTGGTGAGGGCTGTTGATAAGTTGTTGAAAAGTTTTTTGCGAGGAGGCCTCGGGAGGGCGATTTAGGGTGTTGATAACTTTTGTTTTTTGCTCCAATAAAATGATTTTTGCGAATTTGTAAGATGCAGTGTTTCAATTGTTCCGTAAAATTTTAAGTTTTTTTAACATTCGATGTTTCAAATGTGTTTTGCCAAATGAAAAAATAGTTGTAATTTTGCATTCCGTTTTGAGGGGTAGAATGTGCCCTGAAAAGTGATAGAAAACATTAATAATTAAATATATAACATCAAAAACAACAATGCCAACAATTCAGCAATTAGTTCGCAAAGGACGTCAGCAGATGGAGTACAAATCTAAATCTCCCGCTTTGGACAGCTGCCCTCAGCGTCGTGGCGTCTGTACCCGTGTGTACACCACTACTCCTAAAAAACCTAATTCGGCAATGCGTAAGGTTGCCCGTGTGCGTCTCACCAACCAGAAGGAGGTCAATGCCTACATCCCCGGTGAGGGCCACAACTTGCAGGAGCACTCCATCGTTATGATCCGCGGAGGCCGTGTTAAGGACCTTCCCGGCGTGCGTTATCATATCATCCGCGGCGCTTTGGACACCAGCGGTGTCGACGGCCGTCGCCAGCGTCGTTCCAAATACGGTGCAAAACGCCCGAAACAGGCTGCCAAGTAAGTTTTGAATTAAGTAATAAGAATTAAGAATAGTCGCGAGACGATTCATTAATGACAAAGAGAAATGAGAAAAGCTAAACCCAGAAAACGTATCATCCTCCCGGATCCCAAATATAACGACGTGCTCGTTACCAAGTTCGTCAACAACCTGATGCTTGGCGGTAAGAAGACTATCGCTTACAAGATTTTCTACGAGGCTATCGACGTCGTGGCCGACCGTACCAAGGAAGACGGTCTCGAGGTGTGGAAGAAGGCCCTGGCCAACATCACCCCCTCTGTCGAGGTGAAGAGCCGCCGCATCGGTGGTGCCACTTTCCAGGTGCCTACCGAAATCCGCCCCGAGCGCAAGCAGAGCATCGGCATGAAGAACCTTATCCTCTTCAGCCGCAAGCGCAGTGAGAAAACCATGGCCCTCAAGCTGGCCGCCGAAATCCAGGCCGCTTACAAGGAGGAGGGTGCCGCCTTCAAACGTAAGGAGGATATCCACCGCATGGCCGAGGCTAACAAGGCCTTCTCGCACTTCCGCTTCTAATCTGTGGTTATATATAATAAGTTTAATATATAATAACAGAATATTAACAGCCTAAACAAGCAATATTAAGTAAATGTCAGATCTTCACTACACAAGAAACATCGGTATTATGGCCCACATCGACGCCGGCAAGACGACGACGACGGAGCGTATCCTCTTTTACACCGGCAAGAACTACAAGCTGGGCGAGACGCACGAAGGGTCGGCCACTATGGATTGGATGGTGCAGGAGCAGGGGCGCGGTATCACCATCACTTCTGCCGCCACCACGGTGTATTGGGACTGGCATGAGCAACGCTACAAGTACAATATTATCGACACTCCGGGCCATGTGGATTTTACCGTCGAGGTGGAGCGTTCGCTGCGCGTGCTGGACGGCGCTATCGCCATCTTCTGCGCCGTGGGCGGCGTGGAGCCCCAGTCGGAGACCGTGTGGCGCCAGGCCGACAAGTACGGCGTGCCCCGCATCGCTTTCATCAACAAGATGGATCGCGCGGGTGCCGACTTCTTCGGTGTGGTGAACCAGATTAAGGAACGCCTGGGCGCCAACCCCATCCCTATTGAGATTCCCATTGGTCAGGAGGATTTGTACAAGGGTGTCGTGGATTTGATTTCCAACAAGGCTCTGGTGTGGGACGAGACTTCCAACGGCCAGCGCTTTGAGGAGATTCCTATGCCCGAGGATTTGAAGGAGGTGGCTGCGGAGTACCGCCAGCGCCTCATTGAGGGCGTTGCCGAGGAGAACGAGGAACTGATGATGAAGTTCTTCGAAGATCCCGACAGCATTACTCCCGACGAGGTCATAGCCGAAATCCGCAAGGCTACCCTGTCGATGAAGATTGTGCCTGTGATGTGCGGCTCGGCTTTCAAAAACAAGGGTGTGCAGACGCTGCTCGACGCAGTGGCAGCATTCCTCCCCAGCCCGCTCGACATGAAGGAGGTCGACGGCATCAATCCCAAGACCGATAACGAGGAAAGCCGTCCTATCGATGTGAAGGCTCCTTTCTCGGCGCTGGCTTTCAAGATTGCCACCGACCCGTATGTGGGCCGCCTGTGCTTCTTCCGCGTTTACAGCGGTTCGTTGGAAAGCGGTTCGTATGTCTATAATGCCAACACCGGCAAGAAGGAGCGTATCTCGCGCATTATGCAGATGCATTCCAACAAACAGAACCCGATGGACCGCATCGAGGCGGGCGATATCGGAGCTGCCGTGGGTTTCAAGGACATCAAGACGGGCCACACTCTCTGCGACGAGAAACACCCCATCATCCTCGAGTCGATGAAGTTCCCCGAGCCAGTCATCAGCATCGCTGTGGAACCTCTCACGCAGGGCGATATGGACAAGCTGACCAATGCCCTCACCAAACTGGTGGAGGAGGACCCCACGTTCCGCGTCAAGACCGACGAGGTTTCGGGTCAGACCATCATCAGCGGTATGGGCGAGCTGCATTTGGACATCATTCTTGACCGTTTGCGTCGTGAGTTCTCTGTCGAGGTGGACCAGGGCCGCCCGCAGGTTGCTTACAAAGAGGCTATCACTACCACTGTCCAACATCACGAGATTTACAAGAAACAGACCGGCGGCAAGGGCAAATTTGCCGACATACTCTTCGAAATCGGCCCTGCCGACGAAGGTTTCGTGGGTCTGCAGTTTGTGAACGATGTTAAGGGCGGCAATATTCCGAAAGAGTATATTCCTGCTATCGAAAAGGGCTTCCGCGAAGCTATGCAGAACGGCGTGCTGGCTGGCTATCCTATGGACAGCATGAAGGTGCGCGTTATCGATGGTTCGGCCCATCCTGTGGATTCGGACCAGCTGAGTTTCGAGGTGTGCGCCAAGATCGGTTTCAAGGAGGCTTGCCGCAAGGCTTGTCCGGTGCTGCTGGAGCCTATCATGAAGCTCGAGGTGCTTACCCCCGACGCTTATGTGGGCGATGTGACGGGCGATTTGAACCGTCGCCGCGGCATGCTCGAAAACATCTCCGCCAAGGTGGGCGTCCAGGCTGTCCATGCCAAGGTGCCCCTGGAACAGATGTTCGGCTATGTCACCGCATTGCGCACCATCACTTCGGGTCGAGCCAACTCCACCATGGAGTTCTCGCACTACGCCGAGGTGAGCCGCGATTTGCAGGAAAGCATATTAAAGAATAAGTATAATTATTAATAATAAAAAACTTTAACCGTGAGTCAAAGAATTAGAATCAAACTGAAATCTTACGACCACAATCTCGTCGACAAGTCCGCCGAGAAGATTGTTAAGACCGTTAAGATGACTGGCGCAGTTGTGAATGGCCCCATTCCTCTGCCGACCAACAAAAAGATTTTTACTGTCAACCGCTCCACCTTCGTCAACAAGAAGAGCCGCGAGCAGTTCGAATTGAGTTCGTACAAGCGTCTTATGGACATCGAAATCAACGATCGCGCCAAGACCATCGATGCTCTCATGAAACTGGAACTTCCCAGTGGTGTTGAAGTCGAAATCAAAGTCTGAAATTAAAGAACAAACATCAGCCAATGTGAGTAGCCGCCGGAGAGAAGCGGCGGTGGAAATAAGCTGAAGAACTAACAAACTAACAATCCAAAAAAGAAATGTCAGGATTAATTGGTAAAAAAATTGGAATGACCAGTCTTTTTAATGCCGACGGAAAGCAGATTCCGTGCACTGTTATTGAAGCTGGTCCTTGTGTCGTCACACAAGTGAAGACCATCGAAAAAGATGGTTACGAGGCTATTCAGCTGGCTTTTGGTGAGAAGAAAGAAAGTCGCACCAACAAGCCTATGAAGGGTCATTTTGCAAAGGCCAACACCACTCCCAAACGCTATCTCGCCGAGTTCAGCCGCTTTGAGGAGGGCCACAAGAAAAAGTATGGTGAAATTTTGACAGTGGAAGTCTTCCAGGAAGGCGAATTTGTCGACGTCGTCGGAACCTCCAAAGGTAAGGGTTTCCAGGGCGTCGTGACCAGACACGGTTTCGGTGGTGTCGGTGATGTGACTCACGGCCAGCACGACCGTCTGCGTGCCCCCGGTTCAATCGGTGCTAGCTCCTATCCCTCGCGTATTTTCAAGGGCATGCGCATGGCCGGCCAGACTGGCAACCACCGCGTGAAGGTTCAAAACCTCCAGGTTGTCAAGATTATCGCTGAGAAGAATTTAATTTTAGTCAAAGGTTCTGTACCGGGACCCAAAGGTTCAATTTTAAAACTTGAAAGATGGAGTTAAAAGTCTATAACATCAACGGAAGCGAAACCGGTAGAACCATCACCCTCGACGATTCTATCTTCGCCATCGAGCCCAATCAGCACGCTATCTACCTGGACTGCAAACAGTATCTGGCAGACAACCGTCAGGGCACAGCCAAAGCCAAGGAGCGCAGCGAGAATGCTCACAGCACCCGCAAACTGAAACGTCAGAAGGGCACCGGCGGTGCTCGCTCGGGCGATTTGAAGAGCCCCGTATTCGTCGGTGGCGGTACCATCTTCGGACCCAAACCCCGCGACTATCGTTTCAAATTGAACATTAAGGTGAAACGTTTGGCCCGTCGTTCCGCTCTCAGCACCAAGGTTGCTGACAACGCTATGACCATTGTCGAGAACTTCACTTTGGAGGCTCCGAAGACCAAAAAAATGGTTGAGATTCTCAACAATTTGAAAATTTCTGAGAAAAAATCTCTCATAGTTGTTGAAAGTCAAAATAATTTCGTATATTTGTCTGCTCGAAACTTGCAGAACGTGAAAGTAGTAACCGTGTCTGAATTAAATACTTATGACATTGTAAACGCTTCCAACGTTGTGCTTTTTGAGGGCTCAATTAACGAAATCAACCGCGTTTTGGCAACAAAATAATGTAGTTAGAAACAGAATTAAGAAAGTTTAACAATGAATATCATAGTAAAACCTCTGATCAGTGAAAAGATGACGAGAATCACCGAGGCCGCCGCTGCTCCCAAGCTGAACCGCATCCAGCGTGACAAGAACAAGCCC
This sequence comes from Bacteroidales bacterium, assembly GCA_045642445.1. Taxonomy (GTDB): domain Bacteria; phylum Bacteroidota; class Bacteroidia; order Bacteroidales; family P3; genus Colimorpha. The sequence goes on from JAZUIX010000129.1 coordinate 8,817, forward strand.
GCCCCCAAGGTGTTGAATCGTTATGGTTTTGTTGTTGACAAACGCGCCAATAAAATTGAGATCAAGAAAGCTGTTGAAACTTTCTACGGTGTCAAGGTTATTGATGTCAACACGATGAACTACTCCGGCAAGGTGAAGGCCCGCTATACGAAGGCCGGTTACCTCGTGGGACGCACCAATGCTTTCAAGAAAGCTATCGTGACTCTCGCCGAAGGTGATTCCATCGATTTCTATGCAAACATCTAAACAATCATTCTGAAGGCATGGCCCACATGCCTTCAGAGTTTGTAAAATAAACAAAATAACTAATAGTAATAGTCCACTGATAAGCGACTAAAAAGAAAAAAAAGAAATGGCTTTAAAGAAAATTAAACCGACAACCCCCGGCCAGCGTCACAAGATCGTTGTCACCAATGACGACATCACCAGCACAAAGCCGGAAAAGAGTTTGGTGTGTGGCTACGGCAAGTCCGGCGGCCGTAACAACCAGGGTAAGATGACCATGCGCTATTTGGGCGGTGGCCACAAGCAGTTGTATCGTTTTGTCGACTTCAAGAGAGAGAAGGACGGCATTCCCGCAGTCGTTAAGACCATCGAGTACGACCCGAACCGCAGTTCCCGTATCGCCCTCGTTTTCTACGCTGATGGTGAAAAGCGCTACATCCTGGCACCTCAGGGTTTGAAAGTCGGTCAGACCATTATGTCTGGCAAGGGTGTTGCTCCCGAGATCGGCAACACGCTGACCCTCGCCGAGATTCCTTTCGGCACACTTATTCACAACATCGAGCTCCGTCCCGGCCAGGGTGCCAAGATGGTGCGCAGCGCTGGTTCCTATGCCCAGCTGATGTCTCGTGATGACAAGTACGCAATCATCAAAATGCCCAGTGGCGAGATGCGCATGATTCTTCAGGCTTGCCGTGCTACTGTTGGTATCGTTTCTAATCCTGAGCACAACCTCGAGGTTGGTGGTAAGGCAGGTCGCAGCCGTTGGCTGGGTCGTCGTCCCCGCAACCGCGGTGTTGTCATGAACCCTGTTGACCATCCCATGGGCGGTGGTGAAGGCCGTCAGACCGGCGGACATCCTCGCAGCCGTAAGGGCATCCCAGCTAAGGGTTACAAGACACGTGCTCCTAAGAAACAATCGAGCAAGTACATTGTCGAAAGAAGAAAGAAGTAATCATTAAAAGAAGAAGAAAATGAGTCGTTCATTAAAGAAAGGTCCGTACATTTTCCACAAATTGGAGAAAAGAGTTATCGAGGCTCAGCAGAACAACAAGAAGGTTACCATCAAGACTTGGAGCCGTGCCAGTATGATTTCTCCCGACTTCGTCGGTCAGACCATTGCCGTGCACAATGGCAACAAATTCATCCCCGTCTATGTAACCGAGAATATGGTTGGCCACAAACTCGGCGAGTTTGCTCCCACCCGTATCTTCCGCGGCCATGCCGGATCTAAAGATAAAGCTAAGAAATAAATAGTCCAAAAAGAAAGAATAATAAGAAATGGGACGTAGAAAAAAGAACAGTGCTGATGCACTTAAAGAAGCCAAAAAGACCCTCTACGTGGCAAAGTTGATGAACAATCCTACTTCGCCCCGTAAGACCCGTCTCGTCGCCGACATGGTCCGTGGCGTTGACGTAAATAAAGCCCTGGGTATTCTCAAATATTGCCCCAGAGAGTCCGCTCCTAAGATGTACAAGCTCATCCTCAGCGCCATCGCCAACTGGCAGGCCAAGAACGAGGGCAAACGTCTTGAAGACAGCCAACTCTATGTGAAACAGATTATGGTCGACGAAGGCCGCACTATGAAACGTATGCGCACTGCCCCTCAGGGTCGTGGCTACAGAATCCGCAAACGTAGCAACCATATCACTGTGATTCTTGGCAGCCGCGTTGAAGAGACCCCTGTCGCTCCTAAGGCTGAAGAAGAAACTAAATAGTAAACAAAATAAGAAGAAAGTTAACAATGGGACAAAAAACTAACCCAATTGGAAATCGTTTAGGCATCATCCGCGGATGGGATTCTAACTGGTATGGTGGTCGCAAATTCGAGCAGAAACTCGTTGAGGACGACAAAATCCGTAAATATCTCAATGCCCGTCTCGCTAAGGCCAGCATCTCGAAAATCTATATCGAGAGAACCCTCAAACTCCTCACCGTCACTATCAACACCGCTCGTCCGGGTCTGATCATCGGCAAGGCTGGTTCAGAGGTTGACAAACTGAAAGAAGAATTGAAGAAACTTACTGGCAAGGACGTCCAAATCAACATCTCCGAGGTGAAACGCCCCGAACTTGACGCCGTCCTGGTTGCTCAGAATATCGCTAAGCAGATTGAAGGCCGTGTCCAGTATCGTCGTGCTATCAAGAACGCTATCGTTTCCACCATGCGTTCTGGCGCCGAAGGCATCAAGGTCTCCATCAGTGGCCGTATCGGTGGCGCTGAAATCGCTCGTAGCGAGCACTACAAAGAGGGCCGCACTCCTCTGCACACCCTCCGTGCTGATATCGATTACGCTCACGCTGAGGCTCACACCACTTATGGTCGTATCGGTGTAAAGGTGTACATCTGCCGTGGTGTCATCTATGGCAAGCGCGAATTGGTTCCCTCCACCGTTGGTGGCCAGCAGAAAGATGCCCATCGTCCCGCTATGGGTGGCGAGCGTCGTCCTGGCAATGGGGCTCCCCGTCGCCGTCCGAGCAACAATAGAAATAACAACAGTAAATAAAAGGTTATAGGTTAGTGGTTATAGGTTATAGAACACTAAACGCTAAACACTAAACGCTAAACGATAAGAGAAATGTTACAACCTAAAAAAACAAGATATAGAAAGCAGCAGAAGGGTAAAATTAAAGGCAATGCTTTCCGTGGTCACGAGTTGGCTTTCGGTACCTTTGGTATCAAATCCCTGGAAACCTGTTTTATCACAGGCCGTCAAATAGAGGCTGCACGTCAAGCTGTAACGCGTCACATGAAACGTGAAGGTCAGATTTGGATTCGCATCTTCCCGGACAAGCCCATCACCAAGAAACCCAATGAAGTCCGTATGGGTAAAGGTAAGGGTGCTCCTGAATACTTTGTTGCCCGCGTTATGCCCGGCACCATCCTGTTCGAGTGCGAAGGTGTTCCTATGGATGTCGCTAAGGAGGCTCTCCGTTTGGCAGCCCAAAAGCTCCCCATCTCGACCAAGTTTGTTGTTAAAAGAGATTATATCGAAGAATAAAAAGAAGATACAGTCATGAAGAACGAATTAGTTTTAAAAGAGCTTTCGACTGCTGAATTGAAGGAAAAGTTGGATACTGAGCGCTCCATGTATCAGAAGATGCTGCTGAGCCATGCCGTCTCCCCGCTCGAGAATCCCAACAAAATAAAAGAAAGTAGAAAAACCATTGCACGCTGTCTCACCGAACTCCGCGCTCGCGAAATCGCTGAACAGAAGCAGAACTAACAGTAGATATGGAAAGAAATTTAAGAAAAGAAAGAATCGGTGTTGTGGTGAGCAACAAGATGGACAAGTCTATCGTCATTCTTGTCGAGCGTAAGGTCAAGCACCCTAAGTACGGCAAGTTCGTAAAAAAGTCCACCAAATTTATGGCTCACGATGAAAAGAACGAGTGCAACATCGGCGACACCGTGCGTATCATGGAGACCCGCCCTCTCAGCAAGAACAAGTGCTGGCGCCTCGTTGAAATCGTTGAAAGAGCTAAGTAATTAGTCACAACAACTCAGACAAAAAGATCAAAAAGAAATGATACAACAAGAAACTAGAATGACCGTTGCCGACAACAGTGGTGCAAAGAGTGCCCTCTGTATCCGCGTCCTCGGTGGTACCAAGAAGCGTTACGCCACAATCGGCGACACTATCGTGGTAGCCATTAAAGATGCCATCCCCTCCGGCAACATTAAGAAGGGAGCTGTTTCTAAAGCAGTCGTGGTCCGTACCAAAAAAGAAATTCGTCGCAATGATGGTAGTTACATCCGCTTCGACGACAACGCCTGTGTCCTGCTCACTGCCACTGATGAGCTTCGCGGCACCCGTATCTTCGGACCCGTCGGACGCGAACTCCGTGAGAAACAATTCATGAAGATCGTTTCCTTGGCCCCTGAAGTTTTGTAAAAATTAAAAAGAAGAAAAAGAAATGAAATTGCACGTTAAAAAAGGGGATACCGTTATGGTGATTGCCGGCGAAGACAAAGGCAAGACCGGCAAGGTGCTGAAGGTTTATCCCGAAAAGAATCGCGCCATCGTGGAAGGTCGCAACCTTGTGAAGAAACATACCAAGCCCAGCGCTAAGAATACCCAGGGCGGTATTGTTGAACAGGAAGCTCCTATCCATTTGTCGAATCTTATGGTCATGGACGGCAAAACTCCGACCAGAATCGGCCGCAGAATTGACGAGAAAACTGGTAAAATCGTTCGTTATTCCAAAAAATCAGGTGAGGAGATCAAATAATGGCATATATTCCGACTTTAAAGACCAAATATAACGAGGAAATCCTGCCCGCTCTGATGAAAGAGTATGGTTACAAGACTGTCATGCAGGCTCCCCGTCTGAAGAAAATCACCCTGAATCAGGGTCTTGGCAAGGCCGCTATCGCCGACAAGAAAGTTATTGACAAAGGTATTGAGGAAATGACCCTCATCACCGGTCAAAAGGCTGTTGCCACCAAATCCCGTAAGGATATTTCCAACTTCAAACTGCGTCGCGGTATGCCCATCGGAGTCCGTGTGACCCTTCGTGGCGAGCGCATGTATGAGTTCTTGGAGCGTCTTATCACTGCCTCTATTCCCCGTATCCGCGACTTCCGCGGCATCAACGACAAGGGTTTTGACGGCAAGGGTAACTACACTTTCGGTATCGCTGAGCAGATTATCTTCCCTGAAATCGATATCGACAAGATTGACCGCATCCAGGGTATGGACATCACCTTCGTCACCACGGCTAATACCGACAAGGAGGCTATGTCTCTGCTCAAACAGTTTGGCATTCCTTTTAAGAATCAACAAAAATAAAAGATAATGGCAAAAGAATCAATCAAAGCTAGAGAACGCAAAAGAGCCAAGATGGTGGCCAAATATGCTGCCAAGCGCGCTGCTTTAAAGGAAATCGTCCGCACAGGCGAACCCGAGGAGGTTGAGAAGGCGGTCATCGCCCTCCAGAAACTCCCCAAGAACGCTTGCCCCATCCGCATGCACAACCGCTGCCAGCTCACTGGCCGTCCCAAGGGTTACATGCGTCAGTTCGGCATTTCCCGTATCAACTTCCGCGAAATGGCCGTCAGCGGTCTCATCCCCGGCGTAAAGAAAGCTAGCTGGTAATAGTGAATTAATACATTGGTAGCTTTGCAAGTTGGCAAAAACCAATACTACAAAACTTAAAATCAAGAAAAAATAAAATGGTAACAGATCCTATTGCAGATTATTTGACTCGTATGCGCAACGCTATCGCTGCCAAACACAGAGTCGTTGAAATCCCTGCATCAAATTTGAAGAAAGAGATCACCAAGATCCTTTTTGAAAAAGGCTACATCCTCAACTACAAATTCGAGAATGAGGGAGCCCACAATCAGAGCATCAAAATCGCTCTCAAATATCACCCCGTGACCAAGATTTCGGCCATCTCCGAACTGAAGCGTATCTCCAGCCCCGGTTTGCGTCGTTATGTCTCTGTTGACGATATGCCCCGCGTTCTTAATGGCCTCGGCATCGCTATTATTTCCACTTCCAAAGGCCTGATGACCGACAAGGAAGCACGCACCCTCAACGTCGGTGGTGAAGTTTTATGTTACATCAGCTAATTAAAGAGAGGAGATTATAAGCAATGTCAAGAATAGGTAAAATGCCCATCCACCTGCCCGCAGGTGTCGAAGTTAAGGTATCTCCCGAGAACGTCATTACCGTTAAAGGACCTAAGGGTGAGTTGACCCAGAAGGTTGACCCCATTATTACTTGCAAACTCGAAGACGGCACCCTCACTTTCGAGCGCCCCTCCGACAGCAAGGAGCACAAGGCTATGCACGGTCTTTATCGCGCCCTCGTCGCCAATATGGTGAAAGGTGTTTCTGAAGGTTTCAAATGTGTCCAGGAAGTCATCGGTGTTGGTTACAAAGTCCAGGCCACTGGTAACGTCATGGAAATGGACCTCGGATACAGCCACAAGATTTTCTTTGAACTGGCTCCCGAAATCCATGTTGAGACTGTCACCGAAAAAGGTAAGAACCCCATCATTACCATGACCTGCTGCGACAAGCAGATCCTGGGTCAGGCTGCCGCAAAGATCCGCTCTCTGCGCAAACCCGAACCCTACAAGGGTAAAGGTATCCGCTTCCAGGGCGAAGAAATTCGTAAGAAGGCTGGTAAGGCTGCTGCTAAATAAAAATAATTAGAACGCCAAAGAATAAGCAATTATGGCTACAAGAAAAGATATAAGAAGAACAAAAATCAAATTCCGCATCCGTCATAAGATCAGCGGCACTGCTGAAATGCCGCGTCTCTCTGTGTTCAGAAGCAATAAGGAAATATATGCACAGGTGATTGACGATGTAAAAGGTGTGACACTGACCGCAGCTTCTTCCTTGGAGAAGGGTTTCGAAAAGAGTGGCACAAAGAGCGAAGTGGCCGCAAAGGTTGGAAAAACCCTTGCCGAGCGTGCTATCGCTGCTGGTATCAATACTGTGGTGTTTGACCGTAATGGTTATCTCTACCATGGTCGTGTTAAATCGTTGGCCGATGGTGCCAGAGAAGGTGGTTTAAAATTCTAATAAGTCATGGCAGAAGTAAACGTAAAAAGAGTAAAATCGAGCGAAATCGAATTTAAAGATCGTCTTGTTGCGATCAATCGCGTAACCAAGGTTACCAAGGGTGGTAGAACTTTCACCTTTGCTGCCATTGTAGTTATTGGAAATGAGAACGGCGTCGTAGGTTACGGCCTTGGTAAAGCCAAGGAAGTGCAGGCCGCCATCCAGAAGGGTGTCGACGATGCAAAGAAAAACCTCATCAAGGTTCCCGTGCTTAAAGGCACTATTCCTCACGAGCAGTGCGGTAAATATAGTGGTGCTCGCGTCTTCTTGAAACCTGCTGCTCCTGGTACTGGTGTTATCGCCGGTGGTGCTATGCGTGCCGTTTTGGAGAGCGTTGGTGTGAAGGACGTGTTGGCCAAGTGCAAGGGTTCCTCAAACCCCCACAGTGTGGTCAAGGCTACTATCAATGCCCTGCTTCAGATGAAAGACCCCTGCATGGTCGCTGAACTTCGCGGTATCACCCTCGATAAAGTGTTTAACGGTTAATCATAGGAGGTAACAATCATGGCAGAAAAGACTTTAAAAATCAAACAGGTTAGAAGTATCATCGGCCGTCCCATTGACCAGAAAAGAACAATGGCTGCTCTCGGTCTTAAGAGAATCAACCATGAACGTAGAGTGGTCGCCACTCCCCAAATCATGGGTATGATCAACAAGGTGAAACATTTAATCACTGTTGAGGAAATTTAATTAGTTAGACACGTGTTTCGGGATGCTCTCCCGGAATTAAAAAAGAGAAATAATTATGAGTTTAAATAATCTCAAACCCGCAGAAGGTTCCATCAAGCATTCTAAACGTATCGGCCGTGGTGCTGGTTCTGGCAAGGGCGGTACTGCTACCCGTGGTAACAAGGGTGCCAAGGCTCGTTCGGGTTATCACCAGAAAATCGGTTTTGAAGGTGGTCAGATGCCCATCTATCGCCGTTTGCCCAAATTCGGCTTCAAGAACATCAACCGCGTTGAATACGTTGGCATCAATATCGACATGCTCAACACGCTCGCAGAAACCAAGAATATCACCGACTTTAATGTCGAGGTCTTCAAGCAGAATGGTCTCATCTCTGGCAAAGATCGCATCAAGATTCTCGGTCGTGGCGAGCTCAACAAGGCTATCAATGTCACCGCTCATGCTTTCTCGGCATCTGCCAAGCAGGCTATCGAGGCTCAGGGTGGCGTAGCTACTGTTATTGAATAAGAGTTTATGAAGTTGATGAAGTTTGGCAGTTCATGCAGTAGAATTTCTTAACCTCATCAACTTTTTGACTTCATCAACTCCATCAACTTAAAAACAAAACTATAATGAAGAGATTTATACAGACACTCAAAAACATCTGGTCGATCGAAGACTTGCGGAAAAGAATCCTCTACACCCTCGGCTTGGTGCTCATCTACCGCATCGGTTGTTATGTCGCCCTGCCCGGTGTTGATCCTACGCAGCTGCAGCAACTGCAGAATCAGGGTTCTGATGGTCTGATGGGTCTGTTGAACATGTTCTCTGGTGGTGCATTCTCCAATGCCTCCATCTTCGCTTTGGGTATCATGCCTTATATTACTGCCTCCATCGTGATCCAGTTGTTCGTCATGGTTATCCCTTATTTCCAGAAGATGCAGCGCGACGGAGAGAACGGCCGTAGAAAGATGAATCAGATTACCCGTCTTCTTACCGTTATCATCACTGGTTTCCAGGCTCCTGCTTACATTACCAATATGATGTATCAGTTGAAGTCTACTACTGCCATCTATCCTTTTGATGGTTCCGCTCCTTCGCCTTTCTTCTGGGTGTCCAGCATCGTTATTTTGATTGCCGGTACTCTGTTTGTCATGTGGCTTGGTGAACGAATCACTGAAAAAGGTGTTGGTAATGGTATCTCCTTGCTGATTATGATAGGTATTATCGCCCGTCTGCCTTTCGCCCTCGTTGGTGAAGTCGCCTCCCGTCTTACCGATGCCGGTGGCGGATTGGTGATGTTCCTTATCGAGATTGTGGTTCTGCTGGCAGTTATCTTGCTCGTCATCCTGCTCGTACAGGGTACTCGTCGTATCCCTGTTCAGTATGCCAAGCGCATTGTGGGCAACAAGCAGTATGGTGGTGTTCGCCAGTACATTCCTATCAAGGTCAATGCCGCTGGTGTTATGCCTATCATCTTTGCTCAGGCCATCATGTTCATCCCTATCACCTTCATGGGCTTCAAAGGCGATTCTGGCTCCAAGTTTTGGATGGTTTTCACCGACTTCAACGGATTTTGGTATAACTTTGTCTTTTTCATCCTCGTGGTTCTGTTCACCTATTTCTATACCGCTATCGCCATTAACCCGAATCAGATGGCTGACGATATGAAGAAAAATGGTGGCTTTATCCCCGGTGTGAAACCTGGCAAGAAGACCGCTGAGTATCTTGAGAACATTCTTTCTAAGATTACTCTTCCTGGTTCCATCTTTTTGGCCATCGTGGCTATTCTCCCTGCCATCATTCGTCTGTTCGGTGTCAACACCCAGTTCGCCCAGTTCTATGGCGGCACCTCTTTGCTGATTCTTGTTGGTGTTATTCTTGACACCCTTCAGCAGATTGAGAGCCACTTGCTCATGCGTCACTACGACGGTCTCACCAAGACTGGTCGTATCAAGGGTCGTACATCCATGTCTATCCAGGCATAAAAACAAAACTGAATAATGATACTTCTCAAGACCAAAGAAGAAATAGAACTTATTCGTGATAGTGCTCGCCTCGTCGGGAAAGCTCTCGCCGAGGTGGGCCGTCATATTCGTCCGGGTGTGACTACTGCCTTTCTTGACCAGATTGGTGAGCAGTTCATCCGCGACAATGGCGGTATTCCTTTGTGCAAAGGTTATGAAGGTTTCCCCTCTGCGTTCTGTATCTCGGTCAATGATGTTGTTGTTCATGGCATCCCCAGCAATGACCTCTATATTAAAGAGGGAGACAATGTGTCTTTGGATTGTGTCATCGAACTCAATGGATATGTAGGTGATTCTGCCTATACCTTCACGTGTGGCGAGGCTTCTCCTGAGATGCAGCGTCTGCTTAAGGTTACCAAGGAATCTCTTTACATAGGTCTTGATAAGTGTAAAGCGGGTAACCGTATTGGAGACATCGGTCATGCTGTCCAGCAACATTGCGAAAAGAACGGCTATTCTGTAGTCCGCGAACTTTGCGGTCATGGTGTTGGATTCAAAATGCATGAAAGCCCCAATGTCCCCAATTATGGCACCCCTGGCACTGGTCCATTGCTCAAAGAGGGTATGGTCATTGCCGTAGAACCGATGATATGCATGGGTTCGAAGAATGTCAAGTTTTCACAAGAAGACGGTTGGACATGTCGTACTAAAGATGGTAAACCAGCAGCTCATTTTGAACACACTGTGGCTATCGGACAAAATGGTCCAGACATACTTTCAACCTTTGATTTCATTGAAAATAAATAAAAAAAGAACGATAAGTTAATGGCAAAACAATCATCCATACAGTTAGACGGTACAGTAGTCGAATCATTGGGAAACGCAATGTTTCGCGTCGAATTGGAAAACGGTCATCAGATTATTGCTCACATTTCGGGCAAGATGCGCATGCACTACATCAAGATTCTCCCTGGTGACAAAGTGCAGATTGAAATGTCCCCGTATGACCTCACCAAAGGTCGTATCACTTATCGTCACAAGTAGGTCGACAAAAGTTGTTAACCGATTGTTGAAAAGAAATAACAGATAAACATAATAAAAAATGAAAGTAAGAGTTTCTGTAAAGAAAAGATCCCCTGAGTGCAAAGTGGTTCGTCGCCATGGGGTCGTTTATGTAATCAACAAGAAGAATCCGAAGTTCAAACAAAGACAAGGATGATTAACTAACAAAAAGAATAAAAAGTATTTATGGCAAGAATTGCAGGTATTGACTTACCCAAAAACAAGAGAGGTGTTATAGGTCTGACCTATATCTACGGAATTGGAAGAAGCCTCGCATCCGAGATTCTGGCTAAAGCCGGTATCGACGAAAACAAAAAGGTGCAGGATTGGACCGATGATGAGCAGAACACCCTGCGTACCATCATCAACGATGAGTACAAAGTCGAAGGTGCTCTTCGTTCCGAAGTCCAGATGAACATCAAACGTTTGATGGATATTGGCTGCTATCGCGGCATCCGTCATCGTCTTGGTCTTCCCCTCCGTGGTCAGAGCACTAAGAACAACGCCCGTACTCGTAAGGGTAAGAAGAAAACTATCGCTAACAAGAAGAAAGCTACCAAGTAAAAACTAAATTGTGTAGCGGCCAACTGCGGACTATATTTGAATATTTGGAGCGGTTGGTGAACAAAAGTAAAATCAAGCAAGTAAAAAAATTATGGCAAAAACTTCAAAACCGACCAAAAAACGTGTCGTAAAAGTTGAACCTCAAGGAAGAGCATGCATCTTTGCTTCTTTCAACAACGTTATTATTTCGTTGACTAATAATGCCGGTCAAGTGATTTCTTGGTCGTCTGCTGGAAAAATGGGCTTCCGCGGATCGAAGAAAAACACTCCGTATGCTGCACAGATGGCTGCGGAAGATTGCGGTAAAGTTGCTTATGATTTGGGCCTAAGAAAAGTCAAGGTCTTTGTTAAGGGACCTGGTCAAGGACGTGAATCTGCAATCCGCGCAATCAATGGCTGTGGTATTGAAGTCATGGAAATCACCGACATCACCCCGCTGCCTCACAATGGTTGCCGTCCCCCAAAACGCCGTCGCGTGTAATTAATCATCAACATTAAAACAGTAAAAAATGGCAAGATATACAGGTCCAAAAACCAAAATCGCAAGAAAGTTCCACGAACCCATCTACGGTCCCGACAAGAACTACGAAAAGAAACCTTACGCTCCGGGTATGCACGGCCAGAACAAGCGTCGTGGCAAATCCTCGGAATACGGCATCCAGCTTCAGGAGAAGCAGAAAGCCAAATATACTTACGGTATCCTCGAGCGTCAGTTCCGCAAACTCTATGCTGAAGCTTCCCGTCGTGGCGGCATCACTGGTGAGGAACTCATGAAGCTCATTGAGGCCCGTCTTGACAATGTCGTTTATCGTCTCGGTATCGCCCGCAGCCGTGCTCAGGCTCGTCAGCTGGTTTCACACCGTCACATCTCCGTCAACGGCAATGTTGTCAATGTTCCTTCCTATCAACTCCGTGTGGGCGATGTTATCTCCGTCCGCGAGCGTTCCAAATCGTTAGAGGTCATCACCGACAGTCTCGCTTCCCGTGCCAACAACTATGCTTGGCTTGAGTGGGACGGTGCTACCATGTCCGGCAAATTCGCCAGCTATCCTGAGCGTGCCGACATTCCCGAGACCATCAACGAACAGCTCATCGTTGAACTCTACTCCAAGTAGTAGTTCTTAATTGTTGATTTGTTGTATTGTTGATTTGTCCTTTGATAGAATAGGTAATACAATAAATCACCTCACAACAATCAACATCTCAACTTATCAACATTTCAACAACAATAAAGAAAGGAATACAAATGGCAATATTATCTTTCCAGAAACCCGACAAAGTGGTCATGCTTGAAGCTGACGATTTCCGCGGCGTGTTTGAATTCCGTCCGTTGGAACCTGGCTACGGCATCACCATCGGCAATGCCCTGCGTCGTGTCCTTCTTTCTTCTCTCGAAGGATTCGCTATCACCTCAGTTCGCATCGAAGGTGTTGACCATGAATTCTCCTCGCTTCCTGGCGTGGTGGAAGACATGACCGACATTATCCTCAAACTGAAGCAGATTCGTTTCCGTCGTCAGATTGAGGAGTTTGAGAACGAGAAGCTTTCGTTCTCTCTGGTTGGCCAGACAATTTTCAAGGCAGGTGACTTGAACAATTTCCTTAATGGTTTCCAAGTCCTCAATCCCGAACTTGAAATCTGCCACATGGAGGCCACCACCGAGCTCAAAATCGAACTCACCATTGAGAAGGGTCGAGGCTATGTGCCCGCCGACGAAAACAAAAAGCCGGGTGACGCCATCGGAGTTATCGCCGTTGACTCTATCCATACGCCTATTAAAAATGTAAAATACGAAGTCAGCGACTATCGTGTTGAACAGCGTACGGACTATGAGAAGTTGACGTTTGACATCCAGACCGACGGCTCCATTCATCCGAAAGAGGCTTTAAAAGAGGCTGCCACCATCCTTATCCAGCATTTCATGCTCTTCAGCGACGAGCGTATCACCCTCGAGGCCGAAATCAAGCCCGCTCAGGAAGAGTTTGATGAGAGCACGCTGCACATCCGTCAGCTGCTCAAGACCAAACTGATTGACATGGACCTTTCCGTCCGTGCTATCAATTGTCTTAAAGCTGCTGAGGTTGACACTCTCGGTGATTTGGTATCCTTCAATAAAGCCGATTTGTTGAAGTTCCGCAATTTCGGCAAAAAATCGCTTACTGAGTTGGAGAATTTGGTGGCTTCCAAGAATCTCGAGTTCGGTATGAATATTTCAAAGTATAAATTAGATAAAGAATAATAAGAAATGAGACACGGTTGTAAAGTAAATCATCTGTCAAGAACCCACGCACATCGCGTTGCTATGCTCTCCAACATGGCCACCTCTCTTATCATGCACAAGAGAATTGAGACCACGTTGGCCAAAGCTAAAGCACTTAGAGTATATGTCGAGCCTATTATCACCCGCTCGAAAGAAGACACCACCAACAACCGCCGCGTTGTCTTCAGCTACCTCCACAGCAAAGAGGCCGTCAACGAACTTTTCCGCGAAGTTTCCCAGAAGGTCGCTACCCGCAATGGTGGTTATACCCGCATTCTGAAGACCGGCATCCGTCAAGGTGATAACTCTGAAATGGCTATCATTGAACTTGTTGACTACAACGAGAACATGTTGAAAGACACCGCCGCCAAGGAGGCTAAGAAGACCCGTCGTGGTCGCAGCAAGAAAGCCGAAACTGCTGAGGCTCCCGTTGCTGAGGCTCCTGTCGAGGAAGCTCCTAAGGCTGAATAGTCAACACAAAAAGGTCTATAAACAGAAAAAGGAATGCGGGATGTTCGTCGTCTCGACATTCCTTTTTCACTTTAAATCATATCAAATATGTCACAAATAATAGGTATCAGGGGCCGTCAGATTCTCGACTCGCGCGGCAATCCCACTGTCGAAGTCGAAGTTTATACAGAACAAGGTGCCGTAGGTCGTGCTTCCGTCCCCTCAGGTGCATCCACGGGCGTCCACGAAGCCTGCGAACTCCGTGATGGCGACAAATCCGTTTTCTTGGGTAAAGGCGTCTTGCAGGCCGTCAACAATGTCAATAATGTCCTCAACGAGGAACTTCGCGGCATGTACGTCGAAGAACAGCGTGCCCTCGACCAAAAAATGATCGAACTCGACGGCACCCCCAACAAGGGCCGTCTTGGTGCTAATGCCATCCTCGGAGTCTCCTTGGCTGCCGCCAAAGCTGCCGCTCAGGAAACTGGTCAACAGCTCTATCGCTATCTCGGTGGTTGCGGAGCCTATATGCTCCCCATCCCCATGATGAACATCCTCAATGGTGGTTCTCATGCCGATAATAGCATCGACTTTCAGGAATTCATGATTATGCCCGTTGGAGCCCCCACCTTTGCCGAAGCTCTCCGCATGGGTGCCGAGGTGTTCCACAACCTTCGCAGTGTATTGAAAAGCCGCAACATGTCCACCAATGTGGGCGATGAAGGCGGTTTTGCTCCCAATTTGGGTTCTAACGACGAAGCTATCCAAGTTGTCTGCGAAGCTATCGAAAAAGCAGGCTATCGTCCTGGCGAAGACATCTTCATCGGCCTCGATGCTGCTGCATCCGAATACTATGACCCTGAGACTGGCCTCTACACCATGCGTTGGTCTTCTGGCGAGAAATACAATGCCTCCGAGATGGTTGATTTCTGGAAACGCTGGGTCGACCAGTATCCCGTCATCAGCATCGAAGACGGCATGGCCGAAGACGACTGGGAGGGCTGGAAACTCATGACCGACACCCTCAGCGATCGCTGCCAGCTTGTGGGCGACGATTTGTTCGTCACCAATGTTGAGCGTTTGCAGATGGGTCTGGACAAAAAGGTTGCCAACTCCATCCTTATCAAACTCAACCAGATCGGCACTCTCAGCGAGACCATCGACGCTGTAAACCTTGCCACTCGCAACAACTACACCGCCATCATCTCCCATCGCTCGGGCGAAACCGAGGATACCACCATTGCCGACCTCGTTGTTGCCCTCAACACGGGCCTTATCAAAACTGGTAGTGCCAGCCGCACCGACCGCATCTGCAAATACAACCAGCTTATGCGCATCGAAGAAATGCTTGGCGACCAAGCCCAGTATCTTGGCACCGACTTCAAATTCCTTAAAAAATAACACTCTGCCCTTTGGCAAAGAAGAGAGGGCGAAACTTCGGTTCCGCCCTCTTCTCTTGGTTTAGGTGATGATGAAAAAATAAGTTGATATGATTTGGCTTAGATTGTCGAACTATTTTTTCATTGTGAAGAAGGAGTGTAGCGGGCTACTCGACTGATGAACAATGGAAAAAGAGTCGGCAAGGTGAGCCAAAGCATATATAAAAAATCAAAACATTGTCTCAAGTTATTTTTTTATCATCACTAAATGCAATATCAATATGAAACACATCGCTACCAAAGTCTTCACACTTCTCCTCTTCGCAATCCTCTTCACGGGTTGCCACAGCACCCCTCCCGCCACACTCGCCGACCTCTCCTCGCGATACATCAATGTAGAGGGTTGCCGAGTTCGCTACAAGGCCTTTGGCCATGGCGACAAAACCATAATCTTCATCCACGGCTTTGGTTGTGATATGAACGTCTGGGAACATCAATATGAGGCTTTCTGCCACGACACCATACGCCTCATTTTTGTCGATTTGCCAGGTTTCGGTTTGAGCGACAAGCCCCATGCCGAATACACCCTCGACTATTTCGCCCATGCCGTCGAGTCCGTCCTAAAGGCCGAAAAGGTCACGAAACCCATATTGGTGGGTCACAGCTTGGGCACACCCGTGTGTCTTTGTGTCGAACATCGCGACAATATCTGCGTTGCTGGAATCTGCGATGTCGATGGCGTCTATTGCCTCTATCCGCACGACCCCGTCGCGCTGCCTCGCTACGAGCAGGCTGTCCAAGGCTTCGCCCAAAGTTTTTGCGGAGGCGATGTGCGGCAAAACATCATCAACTTCGTCCATTCCCTTTCAGGACCCGACACCCCGCAGGAGATTACTCAATACGCACTTTCCACCATGCCCAACACCCTCGGTTATGTGGCCTGTAGCACCATGTCGCACCTTATCGAACACACATATTGGGACCTCTGGAGCGACCATCAGGTTCGTGTTCCGTCTCTTGTAGTGTGTACTAAAAACAGCGGCCTCGAACCCGATAACGAACAACAGATGAACCGTTTCTTCGCCAATATGACCTATTGGGAACTCGACACCTGCGGTCATTTCATCATGTGGGAGCAGGCCGAAGAATTCAACCAAAAGCTTCATAACCTCGTTTCGAACCTTTAAGTCGAGCAAGGTTTCACTATGCCGAGACGAGAAAACGGCTGTTTCAAAGCAACAAACGCTTACAAAGAATCTGAAAACGGATTGCGTTTTTTACTTTCGGATGAAAAAAATAGCGAAATTTTACTTTTCAAAGTAAAAAAATCTCGAATATTTTACTTTTGAATGTAAAAAAATCTGAAAAATTTTACTTTCGGATGTAAAAAAAGTTGTATCTTTGCATTTGAAAAAAGAATGAAAATATGGAGTATAATGACTTGCTACCTCTTGTGAATCAATTTAATAATAGATTAAAGGCTACTTCGTTAACTTTTAAGCGATTCCTCTATCATGATATTGATTGGCGTCCAAGACTGATTGGTATCAAAGGTTCCCGAGGTGTGGGCAAGACTACTCTGCTGCTTCAGCATATCAAGGAATCCTTTTCACGCAATATTCAGCAAGTGTTTTTTGCATCTTTGGATGATATTTGGTTTCGGGGCCATTCCTTGGTTGATTTGGCAGAGTATCTGAGCACCCACAATTATACCCATCTTTTTCTTGACGAGGTGCATAAATATCCCGATTGGAACGTGGTGATTAAAACCATTTACGATTCTTTTCCCTCGCTTCATATAGTTTATACGGGTTCCTCGATGCTCGAAATCGACAATTCGAAATCCGATTTGTCTCGCCGCCAGGTCCTGTATACGCTTCCAGGCCTTTCTTTTCGTGAATTTCTTGAATTTGAAGGTGTGTTGAAAATGGATCCTCTGCCTTTGGAGCAGATTTTGTCATCACATCAATCTGTTGCGATGCAAGTTACTTCGAATATCAAAGTGTTGACCTATTTTGAGCGTTACCTAAAAGTTGGGTGTTTCCCATTTTACAAGGAGACTTTCTCGGAAGACGAATATTATGGCAAAATCCGTGCCATAATAAATCTTGTGGTGGAGTCAGACATGCCTGCGGTGGAGGATGTATCGTATTCTACAGTGCAGAAAACCAAGCAATTGTTGATGGCTATTGCACCCAATGTGCCTTTGGTGCCCAATATTAGCAAGTTAAGCCAGCAACTCGAAACCAATTCTCCCCAATGCTTGAAATTGCTCTATACTTTGGACCGTGCGAATATTATCCGAGTGCTTTCAAAGCGACAGAAAGACTACAAGCACCTTTCCAAGCCTGATAAAATACTGCTCAATAACAGCAATTTGTTGTATGCCTTATCAGCAAGAGCCGATGTGGGAACTTGCAGAGAGTCGTTTATGGTTCACCAACTTGCCACTCAGGGTGAAGTGTCTGTGGCCTCCAAAGGTGACTTTCTGTTTGATGACACCTATCTGTTTGAAGTAGGCGGTAGGGGCAAAGATTATTCCCAAATAGCAGATGTAGAAAACAGTTTTTTGGCCGTGGCTGATACCGAAGTCGGCATAGGATCCCGCATCCCGCTTTGGATGTTCGGGTTGATGTATTAATTAGTGAAATGTGAATGCCTTCATCTTGGAAACATAGACTCGCGTTTCCGAATGTAAAGATAAGAAGATAATTTGGATTGGCAAAATGCTAACATAAAATCAATGAATCAAAATATTGAAAATTATTTTGTTATGACTTGATTTTTTAGGTATTGGCAATAATAATTCCACAATTCATGTATGGCAAACATCCCCCCGTTGTGGTGAATTGCAACCTACACTATTTATTCTCTCTATTCCGCTGGCTATCTGTGTGATATTTTTCGCATGGCGTACATCGTAGGGTCGTTGACCAAACGGGCTTGTAGCGGCCTCTAAGCGGGGTCTTAACGGGGTAAACCCCGATAAAACCCCGTTAAGACCCCGTTAAGACCCCGATAAGAGGACGAACAATCACTTGACTGATGGCGACAAATTTGACATGTTTGATGGATATGGGTCATCCCTTTGTTGCTTCATTCTCATTCGTTTCATTCGTTTCATTCGTTTCGCATGCTGTATCTATCGCAGAATCAGTTTGTTTCGAGTGTTTTTTAACACTTTCTATTTTATTCGTTTATTATACCATATACAGCTTTATATCAATACGTTACATGGTGCGAAACGAATGAAACGAATGAAACGAATGAGTTTATGAAGCCGTAAGTGCTATTGCATACCTCTGTTGCTCTATTTGCTTATCACAATATTCTCGCTATCAATTGGAAACAATTAGTGACAAGCCAAGCCTGCATGGAGAGGTGTTGAAGCATAAGCAAGGCTGCAAGGTCGGGGGACGCTTGCAGCCTTGGTGTTGTTTGGTTTGTTTAAAGGCCGGCTTGGGATGTCAAAGTTGACAATTTTGCTTCGGTCGTACGAGCAAACCTATCGATGTTCAGCCGTTGATGTTGTAGTGTGCGTTTACGGCGTTCATGGATTTGAAGAGTTTGTGGTAGTAGATGAAGGGGCCGACGATGATGAGGGCACCGAGGATGCCCCAGCCCCAGAAGGTGCATCCTTTGACATGACGCTGCTGGGTGCGGGCGAACTCTTCGTTGCCGATACGGCTGCTGATGCGGGTGAACCACACGAGGGGCACGATGCCGCAAGTGAGCCATGAGAAGATGAAGTAGATGAGGCAGTAGTGCATGGTGTGTCTGCCGTCACGGGGTCGGGCCACGGTGTTGATTTCTTCGGACATGTGGGAGAAGACCACGATGGGGTAGATGCCCAGGGTGATGATGCCGAGGAGGATGAATTTGAGCAAGCCGCGGTTGGTGCGGAACTTTACTGCGGGGGGATTGGGTGTGATTTCGTTTGCCATGATATTGTATTCTTTTTAATTATTTGAAAGCGTTTTCGGAGAGGCCTTTGCCGCCAATCTTGAGGTCTTCCATGTAGGAGGGCACTTCGCGACCGAGGTACTTGTCGACGTAGAGCTTGGCGAGGTACTGTCCGAGCATGAAGCCGTGGCCGCGGAGGCCGGTGCAGAGGCCCACTTCGGGGTCGATGATGTAGCGCGGCTCGGTGTAGCGGCCTGCCCAAACGGCGAGGAAGCCCACTTCGCGCAGGTTGGGTATCCACTCGGCGAAGACTTCGGCGACAATCTCGAGGAACTCCTTGCTGTTGTATTTGATGTTCTGACGTGCCTCATAGCTGTCGCAGTCGGGCGATGCACAGCCGATGATTTGGCCAGTATGGCCCCATTGCTGTCCATAGACGGCGCTGAAACCCTTGTAGTGACGGCGGTCGATAATCATGTCGAGCGGGCCGCCGTTGGGTCCCATCATGGGGAGACGACGAGTGATGAAAGCCTGGTGCTTGACGGGGTAGAGACCCGTGTCGAGGTCGAGCTGGTCGATGAATTTCTCGGCACCCCAACCCATGGCGTTCACAAAGTGGTCGCAAGTGTACTCGATATATTGTCCTTCGTGGTTGCGAACCAGGGCGACGTAGCGGGCGCCCACTTTCTGTATGTGGAGGAGCTCGCAGTCTTCAAAGTAGCGTCCGCCGAACTGCACACCGATACCACGGATGTAGTCGATAACGCGACCCGGGGTGGCCTGCCAGCAGTCGCGGGTGATGAGGGCGTGGGAGTAAGTATCCTTGGTGTCATCCCAGAGAGGAGAAATCTCCTTCTTGAAGTCTTTGCGCTCAATCATATAGGCATCGCTCCAGGCGCGGGAGGCGTCGAGGGAACGGTAGGTGGCATCATCGTGGACAAGATTGACGTAGTGCGTGAGCTTGTAGTTGATGTTGTGCACCTTCTGCATATCCTTGAAAATCTCGTGGTTGTGGACGGCGATGTCGGCGATGTCGGGGTTGGAGAAGGCGGGACGACCACCACCGATGCAGCGCCAGGAGGCACCACGGCTGTAGTTGATCATGACGGGGTTCTTGCCTGCCTCGGCAAAGTAGCGGAAGAGGCTGCTGCCCGCAATACCGCCACCTGCGATGAGGACGGCGATGGTCTCTTTCTTCACATCGTTCATCTTGGGGAACACGAAGACCTCTTTGCTCTTCTCGTTGTAGAGGTCGCCGAGGGTGACCTGGTTGGAAAGCGGGGCACGAGGGGTAGCGTCGCCCACAAGTTCGATGCCGTAGGAGCGAAGGATCTGACGGGCACGGGGTATGCAACGTTTTCCACGGCAGGGACCCATGCCGAGACGGGTGATATGTTTGAGTTCATCAACCGAGATGGTCTTGCGGTCGCCGATAACCTCGAGGACGCGGTCGAGCTTGATGTCCTCACAATGGCAGACGTAGGTCTCGCCCTTGGTGTCCTCGCTTCCGTTGTGGATGGAGAGGGGCTTGGGGAAACGCTCTTTGAGCAGGAAGCCCTTGATGTCGGTCATCACGGGATTGCCGCTCACCTTGACGCGAGCCACATTGGTCTTATTGGGTTTGCGAAGAATCTTTTCGATGACACCTTCGCCCACTTTCTGGCCGTTATTGTCGACAAGGAACACCTCGGCGCCCTCGGGCACATCGTATTCGATGGGGAGGAAGCAGAGCCCCTTCTGAGTGTCGTAGCCGAAGATGGCAAGGCCTGGGCAGTTGCTCACGCATTGCATACAGCCGATGCACTTGTCGTAATCGACCGTGGGGGTGGTGTTGGTGGCAGGCTTGGTGATAGCGCCCTGAGGGCAAGAGAAAGAGCAGGGGTTGCAAGCGAAACCATAGAGGCAATCCATCTGCACGAAAGGTTTGATCTTCATACGCTCGGGCGTGGGAAGATTGGGCTTCTCGAGAATGCGCACAGGATGCTGCTGAGAGTCGATATATTGGCGCGAAATATCGAGGTAGTCGTCATAATTGAAACGCACCCCCATGTTTTGTGCCACCTCGTAAGCCACCTGTTTGCCGCGAAGCACGGCGCTGGTGCCCTCGCCGATGCGGATAGCGTCCCCCGCACCATAGGTGTTGAGGCCGAAGACCTCGCGACCCTTGACCAGCAACTGGTTGTCGGGGATGAGGCCTGTACAGATGTTGATGATGTCGATATCGTCGATAACCTGCTCAGTACCGGCGATTGGCTTGAAGTTCTCACATTTGGCTATAACGGCACCCGTGATGCCTGTGTGGTCCTTGTTGGGGATGGCCTTGAGGAGGGTGTAGCCGGTCATGATGGGGATGCCGAGACGGCGAACGCGGTTGGCCTGAACAGGGAAACCGCCCTCGCGGGGCATGGCCTCGATGATGGCCTTGATGGTGGCCCCTGCCTGCATACCCTGATACGAGGTGAGGTAGCCGATATTGCCCGCACCCACGGTGAGCACCCGCTTGCCGAGGAGGGTGTGCTCCTGGTTCATCATCTTCTGGAACACGGCGGCCGTGTAAACACCCGGCACATCGTCGTTCTCAAAGGTGGGCATGAAAGGCACGGCACCCGTAGCCACGACAAGGTGCATGGCGTCGATATAGGACACATCGCCCGTAGCGATATTCTTCACCGCCACGCGGCCCCCTTCGAGGAGGTCCCACACGGTGGTGTTGAGGAGAATGCCCTCATGATTGTCGCCCGCGAGAGTCTTGGCGATATCGAAACCACGCATACCGCCGAACTTCTTTTCCTTCTCGAAGAAGAAGAACTGGTGGGTCTGCATATTGAACTGCCCGCCTATGCGTGCGTTGTTGTCAATCACGATGTTGGAGATGCCGAAAGCGTTGAGCTGTTCGCGGCAGGCGAGGCCCGCAGGACCCGCACCGATGATGGCCACCTGGGTCTTATACACCTTCACCTCGCGGGGTACGGAATCCACCACGTCGGGCATGGCACTCTCTTCGGCATTAACGCTGCACACCTCCTTCACCCCGTCGACAGGGGTGATGCAGATGCGGCGAACCTGGCCGTCCACTATCATCTCGCAAGCTCCGCACTTGCCTATACCGCAGTTGAGGCTGCGATTGCGGCCATCGATGCTGTGGCTGTGGACGGGGAACCCCGCCTGATGAAGAGCCGCGGCTATGGTGTAGCCCTTGCGACCTTGAACTTTCTGACCATTGTAAACGAACTCAACTATCTCGCTTTGCGGGATATCCAGAATAGGATGTTGCTCAATTTTGTACATAGTGTTGAAACTATTAGTGAATAATTATTTTTGAGGGTGCAAAGGTACAAATAATTTGCAACAAATGCAAATTTTTAACATTTCCCCCCTCTGCGAGGTACACCAAGCCGTCCCTGCACCATGCCCAAGAACGCCCCACAACCTTCGGTGAAAAGTATAGGTTGCTCCCTCTATTCTTCGCTCGTTATGGTATCGTTATCGTATCCTTATGGTATCGTTATGTTATCGTTATGGTATCCGGAATACCATAACT
>JAZUIX010000130.1:0-4362 GCA_045642445.1 Bacteroidales bacterium
TTTCATCGAAAACGACAACATCATTACAACTTATTTTTTAATCGTTACTTAGTAAACGAGAATGTCCGCAAATATCCGTGAATTTTCGAAAAAAAATTTTTACGATTATCCGCATACAGGTGATTGTTTGAAAAAGTTGCCTGACGGCAAGAAATAAAGCCCTCTTTCGAGGGGAAATAGTCTGCCCCTTCGGGGGAAATAGGGTTAGGGAAATATTTTGCCGACACGTTCACCTCGTTGCGGATAATCATAAAAATTTTTATGGCCATTAACGGGTATTCTTGGATATTTCCGTTGAAAGACAAATCTCACCCAAGGCACGTAGAAGGGTATAGGAAACCTCGCTGTGATTCCGATATGGTTCCGATATGATTCCGATATGGTTCCGATATGGTTCCGATACTATATATCGCATTCATATCGGAATCATATCGCAAACATGTCGCAATTATTTTGCAAAAAATAGAGAGCTACTCCTTGTTTATAAAAAAAAATTCGTATCTTTGCAGCGTCAAAAATAAAACACTATGGCACGAAATAGAAACACTCAAGTGCAATTCACCGGATCGGTTGGAAAGATCACATCCCGCAAAATCGGAGACAATTATTATTATTCGGAGAAAGTAACCTCCCACAAAAGCACCCGCACCGAACGCAGCATGCGCAACCAGCTGCCCATGGGCAACATAATGTCCATGCTTCGAATGCTGAAAGAATACGTCCCCGACCTGTTCGAAGGCTGCCCCAACCGCCAATCCGCAAGGGGCAAATATGTGTCGCTCAACAAGAACCGCGACGTGGTTTACTTCACCAACGAGCAGCAGAAAAGCTTTGCCTGCATCCTCGCCGGGCACCAAATCAGCGCCGGAACCCTGACCTCCATCGCCCACACCCTGACCGACGACAAGCAGGTCCTCACCGACATACGCCTGCTCAAAGCCATCACCCGCAACACCACGGTAAAGTCGCTTTCGGAGGACATTCTCCGCAACAATCCCTCCTTTGCTCCTGGCGACAAACTCTCGCTCTATCTTCTGCGCCAAAACGTGGGAGACGACACCAATGTCCCCACCGTGGAGGCATACCGCGAGGTGCTGGTGTTAGACCCCCGCAACGAGGCCAAATTTTCGACCATCGACCCCAAGGGCCTCTGGCGCAACCATGACGGGGTGTTGGCCCTCGACGAGGCGCTGAACCACTCGGCAGCCACCTTCGTACACAGCCGCGTCGACCGCCGTGGCGAGCTCCTCGTGTCGCCTCAGACCCTCGTGTGCGTCAACGATTTAATTGTAAAATATTCCACCAAGGAGGCCTTCCTCGCAGCCGTGGAAAGCCGTGGCGGATTCACCAACACAAAGGACGGCCTCACCCCGGATTTCATTCCCGAGACGAAATACGAAAACAACCCCAC
The DNA here is from genome assembly GCA_045642445.1 of Bacteroidales bacterium. Taxonomy (GTDB): domain Bacteria; phylum Bacteroidota; class Bacteroidia; order Bacteroidales; family P3; genus Colimorpha. The sequence goes on from JAZUIX010000130.1 coordinate 1,412, forward strand.
CCACAGCCATACTGTGACAATATTTTGCAACAACCCCAACATGGGAACCGTTTCGCCCAAGAGCGGCAACTACCTGCACGGCGACACCGTCACCCTCAACGCCACTCCCGCCGAAGGTTGCCGTTTTATTCAGTGGATCAACAACATGGGAGAACCCGTTTCCACCGAATCCCTGTGGAAAGTACGCATCACCGCCGACTCCGCCTTCACCGCCATTTTCACCGCGGAAAACAAATAAGGGCCTCGGCCAATATAGCCGAAACAATCACGAAGGGCTGTTTAACAACCTCTAATAATATAAGAATGCTCGAGAACATCAGTTTTCGAGCATTCTTAATTAAGGCGGGTTCTATAAATTCATTTTTTGACCTTCTGAATGGGTAGTACTATGGTCAGCGACCGAAGTGGAGCTAACCCTTTGTTCCACCTTTTAGGTGATTTAACTTCTTTTACAGCCTCATTTATCGAATAGGTTTCGAGGAGTGATTTCGGTTGCAAAGTTACACTTTTTTCTTTATATAGGCATCATTTTATCTGTATTTTTGATGGGGGGAAAGGGTGACGTCGTATGGGTTGTTGGGGTGAGTGTAGGAATACTCGTTATCGTAGCGTACCGGGTAAGGCCCCATTGACGTGCTGAGACGTTTGCTATCGACATACTTGTTCTGGAGTCTACCCGCGAGGCTGTACTTATAACCGGATTCGTAGCTATAAGGCAGGGCTGTCGAATATTCCTGCGACATGCTGCCATCGGAACCAATGAGGCGGTTGGCGTCATCGTACTTGTAGGTTTGGCTGATGAACCTTGACTCTATTCTATGTGCGGACGAGTTCAATTATCGGTTTGATTTAGGGTGTTGTCTCTTTTGTCAATCTAGTTTAATTAACGGGCTGTCGCAATGACATGGCAGCCCGTACCATCTTATTTCCATATTTATACATAGCCTACGGCAAGGGATTACCTCGATTGCAAATCAAGGATTTATTGGATAGGAAATCCCCTAGAATCGTAGGTTCCATAGGGAGGCCACATCTTAATGTTTCGCATCTCTGGGGTGGGCGGAAATGAAGGAAATTCGTATGTTGGTAGATTTGTGTAAAGAGAAATGTATTCATTAAGGCTGATGTCATACCGCTGTATAATATTATACCTGTCCCGCACGGCCTCCCATCCTAATAACGACAATGTGTCTGTGGAAAAAACGAAGATGGATATAGTGTCTGAATTGAGATCTCCAAATCGTGTGGGGATATCTGTTTCTGTTTGACTGTAAATATAGAAAAAACCAGGCTGTATATCACGCATTTTCAATTGAGGAAATTGGTACGGAAGAGTTGTGTCTGGATATACTATAGGGTCATAAAAGTTAATAGGTGGTATGATCTCCGAATACACAGTAATTGGATAATTCGCATTATTCTTAAATGCCATATCTATGACTTCTCGTCCAGACCAGCCTTTACCACATCCATGTAAAAACAAACATAGGAGAGTGGCACAGATGCAAAATTGAATTTTAATGTATTTCATAAGTTTATGGTGTTTTATAAATAGCGATACTATTCAGCGGTAATCATAAAAAGGATATCCATTTAAAAATACATTGAAATTGAATAATTTAACATAGCAATTCATTAGCATGATTTTTAATAAAATTAGCATAATTTGCTATTCTCTCAAAAATGTAGCCCGTGTCCAATAAGATACCATATTGTTTGGCAAGATTGGATACATCAACACATTTAAACTTTAACATCCTTCCTGTGCGTAATTCCACATCAAATCCAATACTCCATTTTATGCACAATTGTTTCCGTTGTGAACTATAGACGAGATAGCGATCTCTTCCGAAAACATTCAATCGAGTTATGCTGAAATTATATGCTCGAAGGAAGTCGAAGTGCCTCAACACTCCCACCAATATTTCTTCGTTGAGGGTGAGTTTTTCAATTGTCTTTTCATTGTTCGATGTATTCATAAATCGGTTTGATTTAGGGTGTTGTCTCTTTTGTCAATCTAGTTTAATTAACGGGCTGTCGCAATGACATGGCAGCCCGTACCATCTTATTTCCATATTTATACATAGCCTACGGCAAGGGATTACCCCAAGGATTTATCGGACAGGAAATCCCATAGAATCGTAGGTTCCATAGGGAGGCCACATCTTAATGTTTCTCATCTCCTCTGTAGGAGGAAAGGCAATCCTCCAATTGAGATTTCGCAGGTTCGATAAACTCAGATCGTAGCGTTGTGTTACATTGTTGTGGTCTTTTACATAGTCCCATCCTCGAGATGATAAGGTATCTGAGTTGAATACGAAGACTATCAGAGTGTCCATACTAATAAATTTGCTTTCGTATGATCCTCTACTTATCAATGCTTCATTGTTATAATTATGTGCTCCGACTTCTAAATTCCAACCTAAGGTCATGACATTCTGTGTATGCCAAAGAGATGTATCAGGATAGTCATAACTTTTTGCAACAAATACATTGTAAGCAGATCCGTTGTAAAACGAGATACGATGGTGTTGTTCGTCATCAGTGTCACACGAACAAGTCATGGCAGTAAAAAACAAACAACTGCCGATTATTAAAAAAAATTTTTTCATGCTTTTTTTATTTTAATCTTCATAATTCATTTTTTGACCTAAAGATGTCATAGTGCTATGGCCAGCGACCGAAGAGGAGCTAACCCTTTATTCCTCCTTTTAGGTTATTTAACTTCTTTTACAGCCTCATTTATCGAATAGGTTTCGAGGACTGATTTCGGTTGCAAAGTTACACTTTTTTCTTCATTTACGACAATAATTAATCAAAAAATAACTATTATTTGTGGGGGTGATTATCAGTTAGTTAGCAGTAATCCAATCTTTATGCAATCCCATGTGCGGGCTGGTGTTTAGAGGTGTTGGGATGGTCAGAGCAAAGGCATGCATAGCGATGACAAA
>JAZUIX010000131.1:0-7158 GCA_045642445.1 Bacteroidales bacterium
TGATTTCATGCAACGAATAAGTGATTTCGGCTGGTATAAAAATGTCATGATTTTCCACTCGTTTCCTCTTGTTTAATTTACTAGTATATTTATTTGAAGATTATAAAGTATTAGATTTTTATTAATTGCTCATGCCTATCAAACAAATCGAACTATACCATTAACCATCATACAGCCTCTAATTATTAAACGAAAAGAGTTCCCAACATGCTACAGTTCTTCCTGCCGTTTCGGCATATTGTTTTACCCTAAGATAATGTTGTTTGTATAATTCAATGTCATTTACTTTCGTCCATGAATCATTAATACCAACTATTCTGAATATATTTTTATCCATGGGACAAGATGGAGGCTCGGGCATACTCTCACTTAAACACCATAAGTGTTTCAAATAAATAGCAATACTTTTTTGTGCATGTGCTACCCGAAATTCCTCAACAAAACCTTTCTTACCATGTCTATTTTTGAAAGCATCCGGAAACTTTTTATTCATTTCGTCTTGAAGAGTTTTTATATCTTTACAAAACACTTTAATACTCTGCACCTCTTCGCAATATTTTTTCCCTAATTCAAACATGGTTTGTCTCCAAAAATCGTAAATTTCCGTTTTCTGATCGTATGTGAAATTTGGAGTATACAAATACCCTCTTTGTACAGAAGCAAGAATACCCTTATTTAAAGCTTCATTCGAATCATGTTTAGGATTGTACTTCGCGCAAAATTTTTCTTTTTGGTCATTCATAACATTAGTATTTAGATTAATAAGAACAATTGTTATTGATACATTATAGTTTATTCTTGCAGTACATGTCAGTTCAGTAAAATAAAGAAATACTTATTTTTATAAAATTTCATATAATTCAATTATTCGAGTGCAAAAATACACAAAAAAAATCAAATAACATTTTTTTTTGTTTTTTATTCTTTTGGAAATTCTGACACATATAATAATAAAGGCTTTACTACAAGGAAATTCAAACTATACAAGACTTGTAATCAACAAGAAGATACGCTTAAGTCAATACATAGTATCAACGCAATATTTTAATCATTGATTGTAAGATAGATCCTCCAATTGAGTAGATTTAAGTTTCTGTTTGGTGGTGTAACTGGCAGTATTTGGCGGTGTAAAAAACGCCACATTGCTGTGGCGTTTTTTTATTGTATGAGTTTGTCGCGGAGTTATGAGAGGGCGGCGATCTGTGCTTTGAGGGCTTCAATTTTGCTCTCTGCGTCGGCTTTCTTCTGACGCTCGACTGCGACAACTTTCTCGGGGGCACCATTGACAAATTTCTCGTTGGAGAGTTTCTTCATAACACTGGCGAGGAAGCCTTCGGCATAGCGCATCTCCTCCTGGAGTTTCTGAAGCTCGGCCTCTTTGTCGATATTTTGGCTGACGGGGACGAAGCATTCGGTGGTACCCACAAGGAAATTGAGGGCGCCTTCAACTTTGTCGGTCACAGCCTCGATGCGGCTAACGTTGGCAAGTTTGCGGATGATGCCGTGGAAAAGCGGATTGTTCTGGCCTTTGATGAAGAGTTCGAGAGCCTCCTTGGGCGAGAGGCCTTTGCTATTGCGGAGGTTGCGAACTCCGGCGATGATTTCGCGGGCCTGCTCAAAGTCGGCCAAGGTGCGCTCGTCGTAGAAGACGCTGTGGGGCATGTGCTGCTGCATGATGCTGGCACCTTCGGGACGCTCGCGGAGGGTGTGCCAGATTTCTTCGGTGACAAAGGGCATGAAGGGATGCAGGATGCGCATGAGACGGTCGAAGATGTCGAGGGTGGCCTGGAGGGTTTCGTTGTCGATGGGGGTACCATAGGCGGGTTTGACCATTTCGAGGTACCACGAGCAGAAGTCGTCCCATACCAGTTTGTAGCTCTTCATGAGGGCTTCGCTGAGGCGGAAGTCGTCAAAGTCCTTCTCTATTTCCTCAAGCACACAGGCCATACGCATCTCCATCCACTGCACACTGGCGGCATTGTCGGCACTCTGCTGAAGCTCGTCGTTGGTCTCCCAACCTTTGACGAGACGGAGGGCGTTCCAAATCTTGTTGGAGAAATTGCGGCCCTGCTCGCAGATGCTCTCGTCGAAGGGGATATCGTTGCCTGCAGGGGCGGTGAGCAACATGCCCATACGGACACCATCGGCACCAAACTTGGTGATGAGCTCGATGGGGTCGGGACTGTTGCCGAGAGATTTGGACATCTTGCGACCCAGTTTGTCGCGCACGATGCCTGTGAAATAGACGTGCTTGAAGGGGACTTCGTGGCGGTATTCCTCGCCGGCCATAATCATGCGGGCAACCCAGAAGAAGATGATGTCGGGTGCGGTGATGAGGGTCTCGGTGGGATAGTAGTACTTGATTTCGTCGTTGTCGGGGTTGCGGATACCGTCGAAAAGGCTGATGGGCCAAAGCCAGCTGCTGAACCAGGTGTCGAGGACATCCTCGTCCTGACGAAGCTGGTCGGGGCTGGTGACTGCGGCGGGGTGCTGGCGGGAAGCCAGGGCGAAAGCCTCGTCACGAGTGGCGGCCACAACGGTCTCGGTGCGACCATCGACCTCGTAATAGTAGGCAGGTATGCGCTGGCCCCACCAAAGCTGACGACTGATGCACCAGTCTTTGATGTTTTCGAGCCAATGGCGGTAAGTGTTCTTGAATTTGGCGGGATGGAACTGGATGGTATCGTCCTCAACCACTTCGAGGGCTTTCTTGGCCACATCGGTCATACGCATGAACCACTGGGCGCTGAGTTTGGGCTCAATGACTGCATCGGTACGCTCGGAGTGTCCCACCTTGTTGGTATAATCCTCAATCTTCTCGATGAGGCCTGCCTCTTCAAGGTCTTTGACAATCTGTTTGCGGCAAGCGAAACGGTCCATACCAGCATACTGGGCACCTTTGTCGTTGAGGGTGCCGTTGTCGTTAAAGATGTCGATGGTCTCAAGGCCGTATTTCATGCCGAGGTTGTAGTCGTTGATATCGTGGGCGGGAGTGATTTTGAGGGCACCAGTGCCGAACTCACGATCAACGTATTCGTCCATAATAATTTGCACGCTGCGACCCACACCGGGAACCACGACACGGCGGCCTTTGAGCTGGGTGTAGCGGGGATCTTCGGGATGGACACACACGGCGGTATCGCCAAGGATGGTCTCAGGACGGGTAGTGGCCACAACAATGTAGGCACCCTTCTCATCGTGTTTAATGCCGTTTTCTTCGGTGGAAGCAATGTCCTCGCCCTCAATATAATAGCGGAGGTAGAAGAGTTTGCCGTGGCTCTCTTTATAAATCACCTCCTCATCACTTACAGCGGTAAGAGCCTTGGGATCCCAATTGACCATGCGGACACCACGATAGATGAGGCCCTTGTTGTAGAGGTCGACGAAAACGCGGATAACGCTCTCATAGCGGATGTCGTCCATGGTGAAAGCGGTACGATCCCAGTCGCAAGAGGCGCCAAGTTTGCGCAACTGCTTGAGAATAATGCCGCCATGTTCTTCTTTCCACTCCCAAGCGTATTTCATAAACTCATCGCGGTCGAGGTCGCGTTTGTCGATACCACGCTCTTTGAGCATGTTGACAACTTTTGCCTCGGTGGCAATAGAGGCATGGTCGGTGCCGGGTACCCAGCAGGCGTTGAAGCCGAGCATACGGGCACGGCGTACAAGGACATCCTGAATGGTGTTGTTGAGCATGTGGCCCATGTGCAGCACACCGGTGACATTGGGTGGCGGGATAACGACGGTGTAGGACTTGCGATGGTCGGGTTCGGAATGGAAGAGTTTCTTTTCCAGCCAGAAGGAGTACCATTTTTCCTCCACCACGCTGGGGTCATATTTTGGGGCAATATTCATATATATAAGCAGTAACTGTGTTGTTTTATACTTCAATTCAAAGAATCCCGCGCGCTGTTGGAGGCACGGGATTCTTTTGTTTTATTTGTTAGTGTTGAACCTATCGTTCTTTGGTCACACCTCCCAAGTGTCGCCAGAGTTGAGGAGGTCGTCGACACATTTGTATTTGCAGCTGGCCTTGACCTCGTCCATCTGATCTTCGTAGAGCTGGGTGTAGGAGGTCTTGGTGACGTTGCGGATGACACCGAGAGCCACGGGGAGGTCGCCGTGCATACGGGCAAGCATCATGTGGATGCCGGTATCCTCGGTGGTCTCGTCGTGAATCATGATATCGTCGATGGTGATGCCGTTTTCGCCGATGGTGACAGCCTCGAGGCAGCGACCGTTGAAGCGGATACCGCGGTTCTTCTCCTTACCGAAAATCATGGGTTTGCCATGTTCGAGGACGATAGTGCGGTCGTCACGGACAGCGCGGTCGGTGATGGCGGCGTGAGTCTTATCGTTGAAAATCATGCAGTTTTGCAACACTTCAACAACGCTGGTGCCATCATGTTTGGCGGCACGCTCCATAATGTCGGTAGTGAGCGTGGGGACGCAGTCGAGGGCACGTGCGAAGAAAGTGCCTTGGGCACCCATGACCAACTCGCCAGGATTGAAGGGATAGTCGATGGTGCCGAAAGGAGAGGTCTTGGTGATCTGACCGAACTTGGTAGTGGGGCTGTACTGGCCCTTGGTCAAACCGTAAATCTCGTTGTTGAAGATGGTGATGTTGAGGTCTTGATTACGGCGGACGGCGTGGATGAGGTGGTTGCCGCCGATAGCCATAGAGTCGCCATCGCCCATGTTGACCCAGACGCTCAGCTCGGGATTGGCCAGCTTGACGCCAGTGGCGATAGCACAGGCACGACCGTGGATGCTGTGGAAACCGTAAGTGTCGACATAATAAGGAATACGCGAGGAGCATCCGATGCCGGAGACCATGCAGATATTCTCTTTCTTATGACCGGTCTTGGGGAAGGTGTTCAACAGAGAGGAGAGGATGGCGTGGTCGCCGCAACCGGGGCACCATTTCACCATCTGGTCGCTGGTAAAATCAGCTTTTGTATATTCTTTGTCCGCTTTGGGAACGAAATGTCTTGCCATGGTTTATTCTCCTAAAATTTTGGTGAAACAATCCTTTAACTCGCCAACCTCGAAGGGCAGACCCATGATTTTGTTGTACTGGTGCATGGGGCATTCGGGGTATTTGGTGCGCAGATAACCTGCGAACTGGCCGTTGTTGAGCTCGCAGACAACAATCTTCTTGTATTTACGAAGGATGTCGCCGGTATTCTTAGGCAGCGGGCAGATATAATTGAAGTGGGTGTAAGCCACTTTCTTGCCTTCGCGGTTGAGTTCCTCGACTGCGAGGGTGAGAGCGCCAGATGTGCCGCCCCAACCCACCACGAGGAGGTCGCCGTCGGGGTTGCCCGTGACTTCCTGGTCGGGGATATAGTTGGCCACGCGGTCGACTTTCTCCTGACGGTTCTTGGTCATGAGGGCGTGGTTCTCGGGATCGGTGCTGAGAGGGCCGTCGGGGCATTTCTCAAGACCACCGACACGGTGACGCAGGCCTTCCATGCCGGGCAGAGCCCATTCGCGAGCGTAAGTCTCGGGGTCGCGACGGAAAGGACGATAGTCGGGGTCGTTGGGTTTGGCCAGACGCGGAGTGATGCTGGGGAGGTCGGCCACTTTGGGGATGCGGAACAGCTGGGAGCCGTTGCCGAGATAGCCGTCGGTGAGCAGGATGACGGGGGTCATGTGCTCGAGAGCCAGCTTGGCGGCAGTATAGGCCCAGTAGAAGCAGTTGGCGCTGCTGGAGGCTGCCACGACAATGAGGGGAGCCTCGCCGTTGCGGCCGTAGAGAGCCTGGTTGAGGTCGCTCTGCTCGGTCTTGGTGGGCAGACCTGTGGAGGGGCCGCCACGCTGAACGTCGACCACGACCAAGGGGAGCTCGGTCATCACGGCCAAGCCGAGGGCTTCGCTCTTGAGCGAGAGGCCGGGGCCGGAGGTGCTGGTGCAAGCCAGAGCGCCTGCATAGCTGGCGCCGATGGCGGAGCAGATGCCGGCGATTTCGTCTTCAGCCTGGAACACGCGGGCGCCCAAGCCTTTATGTTTGGACAATTCAACCATCACATCAGTTGCGGGAGTGATGGGGTAGCTGCCGAGGAAGAGACGGCGGCCGGAACGCTCGCTGGCGGCCAAAAGACCCCAAGCGGTGGCCACGTTGCCGGTGATGTTGCGGTAACGGCCCTTGGGCATTTCGGCGTGAGCCACCTCGAAGATATGTCCGTGGACAACTTCGAGTTTGTCGGCGTATTCGTAGCCTTCGGTGAGGACGGCCTTGTTGAGCTTGACCACATCGGGCTTCTTGGCGAATTTGCGCTCAAGATAGGCGAAAGTCTGGTCGAGGGTCTTGTGGGTCATATAGAAGATGATGCCGAGGGCAAACATGTTGCGGCACTTGTCGGCGGTCTTCTTGTCGGCACCCTGCTCCTGGCCGATGCGGGCGGTGAAGGAGGTTACGGGGGCCTTGACGATGGTGTATTCGCGCTCGAGCTCGTCGGTGAAGGGGTTGTCCTTGTAGCCGGCTTTCTCCATGGCCTCATCGGTGAAAGTGTCGATATCGACTATGACTGTGGCACCTTTCTTGGCCCACTTCAAGTTGGACTTGAAGGAAGCGGGGTTCATAGCGACGAGGATGTCGCATTTGTCGCCAGAGCTATAGATGTGGTTTCCAACATGGACCTGATAACCGGAGACACCCGCGATGGTGTTGTGCGGAGCACGGATTTCGGCGGGATAGTCGGGGAAGGTGGCGATATCGTTTCCTGTCAGTGCAGAAGCATCCGAAAACAAAGTTCCAGACAACTGCATGCCGTCACCGGAATCACCGGCAAAACGGACGACGAGGTCGTCTTTGTTAACTATCTGATTGTTTGACATTTTAATATATTTTTTAGTTTTTTTACAACATGAGTTGGAATTGCAAAGGTACGAATTTAATTCAACAAAACAAAATTTATTAATAAAAGATAATACCAGGAGCCTGTTGATAAGATTATTACAAGCTGAATTGCAAACATTTACGATATGAACAAAATGCCATCGCCAAGGCTCGGCATTTTTGCCCCTTTGCCCCTCCTTTTGTTCGCCGTTTTTTCATTTCTTCGTTTCTGCTATCGAACCTTCACGAGAAGCGGAAAAGTACAAGCTTCTCCCTCTATTCTCCCAACGTTATGGTATCGTTATCGTATCCTTATG
>JAZUIX010000132.1:0-8301 GCA_045642445.1 Bacteroidales bacterium
TGGTATCGTTATGGTATCGTTATGGTATTCCGGATACCATAACGATACCATAACGATACCATAAGGATACGATAACGATACCATAACGATAAAAGAATCTTGGGAGAACAATATAGGATTTGTAACAGCAATTTTGTCCCATTATTGTTTTTTAATATTATTATATTGGATTTTTTTTGTATCTTTGCATGTGTATATGCGAAAATATTGTGTGACCATATTGCTGGCTCTCACCCTCTTGTGCAATGTTTCGGCTCAAGAGTTCCGTTGTGCTGTGTCGGTCAACTATCAGAAATTGATGACTACCACCCAACCGTATGAGTCGACAGACAAAAAGTTCTTTGACAATATGAAACAGGCGTTGGAGGACTATATCAACTCCCGCCGATGGACAAATTTGGAGGTCGACCAGCAAGAAAGGATTGATTGTACCATGACGCTGATTCTTGTAGAACGGACGTCGGCGACCGATTTTAAAGGCCAAATTTCGGTACAATTGCGCCGTCCGGTGTATAATTCCAACTATACTTCGGGCTTGTTCAATTATATTGAGTCGGCCGATTTGACTTTCGTCTATAATGAAAGTCAGCCGTTGGATTTCGATATGAATACGTTTTACGGCAATCTTTCTTCGGCGGTTTCGTACTATCTTTACATCATGTTGGGCATATATTTTGATAGCTTTGGCCCCAACGGAGGCGAGCAATTCTATGAGGCGGCACGCACGATATGCCAGACGGCTGAAAATTCGGGCTATAAGGGTTGGAAATCGACCGAAAGCCAGAAGGCTCGCTATTGGTTTATGGAGAACCACACAAATTCGGCATACGCGGGGCTCCATCAGGTCTATTACCTTTATCATCGGATGGGTTTGGACATGATGACGAAGGATCAGACGCAGGCCCGTCAGAATATCCTTGCCGCATTACAGGAGTTGCTCCAGGTGCACAAGGCGCGCACAAATCTGCTTTCGGTGCAGCAGTTTATGGATGTGAAGATATCGGAATTGGTGAGCATCTTCACCCCTGCGCCACCCGAGGAGCAGAAGCAGGTGTATCAGATAGTGAAGGAAGTGAGTCCTATAAGTGTGGCCAAACTGAAAGATTTTAATACGAAATAACCCTATAATAAAATAACAAAAACTGCATATTATGACACAAATCCCCATTCAGAAAGAGGTAATTGACAAGATTGCCCAAGAGAACAAGATTGCCAATCCCGGCAAGGCTTCAATCCGTGAGATGCGTAAGATGATTCAAGATGTGGAAAAAGAGACAGGTGTCCGTTTCGTGAAGATGGAAATGGGCATTCCCGGTCTTCCCGCTCCTCAAATTGGTGTGAACGCACAGATTGAGGCTCTGAAAAGCGGTGTGGCCTCCATCTATCCCGAGATTTATGGTACAGCCGATTTCAAGACCGAAGCAGCCCGCTTTGTGAAGAATTTCCTCGATATCGATGTCACCCCCGATTGCTGCGTGCCTACAGTGGGTTCCATGCAGGCGGGTTTCGCCAGTTTTTTGACCCTCACACGCTATGATGCCAAGAAAACCAAAGTGTTGTTTATCGACCCCGGTTTCCCCGTGCAGAAACAGCAATGCCGTGTGTTGGGCATCCCCATGAAGACTTTTGATGTCTATGAATATCGTGGCGACAAATTGCGTGAGAAACTCGAAGCCGAATTGAAAGACGGCGATGTGGCATGTCTTATCTACAGCAGCCCCAACAATCCCGCTTGGTTCTGCTTCACCGAATACGAGTTGCAGATCATTGGTGAAATGGCCAACAAGTACGGCGTGGTTGTCCTTGAGGACGATGCCTATTTCCTGATGGATTTCCGCAAGGATTACAGCGTTCCCGGTAAGGCTCCTTTCCAACCCACCGTGGCTAAATATACCGACAACTATGTGTTGATGATTTCCGGATCCAAGTCCTTCAGCTATGCTGGCGAACGTATCGCTATGATGATTTGCTCGCCCGCCCTGTATAACAAGGAGTGCCCCGATCTGAGCCGTTATTACAGCCAGACACAGTTGGGCCGAGCCTTGATTTTCGGCACCCTCTACTGCCTCAGTTCGGGTACGGCTCACTCGGTGCAGTATGCCATGGCAGCCATGCTCAAGGGCGCTAACGATGGCACCTTCAACTTTGTCAAGGATATTAAAGAATATGGTGAAAAAGCCCAGGTGATGAAGAAACTCTTTGCCGACAATGGTTTCTATATCGTTTACGACAAGGATATGGGCGAAGATGTGGGTGACGGATTCTACTTCACCTTCTGTTATCCTGGCTACACGGGTCTTGATTTGCTCAACGAGCTTATCCGCTATGGTGTAAGTGCCATCTCGCTTGACATCACAGGCAGCAAGAAGGAAGGCATTCGTGCCTGTGTTGCTTTGGTTCAGCGCGACCAGTTCCCCGACCTGAAGGAACGTTTGGAGAAATTCCACGCCGACCATCCTGTGAAATAATAATATTTCAAATAGGAAAAAAAGAAGAAGCCCTGTATCAACAGGGCTTCTTCTTTTGTGTATGGATTTTATTATCTGATAACGAGTTTTGAAACGCAGTTGCCACATTTGACGAAGTAGATACCTTGCGAAAGATGTGTGACATCGAGTGTGAGATTGTTGTTGTCTGTTGTTTGGTTGATTACTTCGTGACCGAGGGCATCGAAGACTATTACGGTTGAAGAATGAGTGCTTCGGCCAAGTTCGATGTTGACAAAGTTGTGGGCGGGGTTGGGAGTGATGCGAATGGATATGTCGGAATTCTCGTTCATTTGAGGAATGCTTACTGGATAGTTGGATTCGTAGCATCCGAGGTCGACAATTCGGTTGCGACATCTTAGACTTTTGTCTTTATCGCCATCAGATTTGCTCAGAGACAGGTTTTCTCCACGGTCAATACATATCGATCGCCAACCGAGACGCCAGTTGGATTCGTTGCTGATTCCATTGACACCTCTTGTGGTGGAGGGGTTGATGAAACGAGGACCATCGTCGGCAATATTGTCACTATTGAGACGTATGCATGTGCTGTCGCTCAAAGCAGTATCACTTTCATAAGCACAATATCTAATAGAAGTGTCGGGCAGGTTGACAAGTATTTTGAAACTTGTGTCGTTGTTCCAGAGGATGTTGTTGACAAATGAGTTTTTGTTGTCGTTGAGAACAGCTCCTGTTCCGATGTTGCTCACGATGTCGCAATTGATGACGTTGCTGTGGCTGTTGAGGGATATGGCGTTACCTTCGTTGTTGTTGACGATGCTTTGGCGTAAGCTGCCGTTGGACAGATTACAGATAATAGGTGCTTTGTTGCCTGCTATGTCGGAGTATCGGATGCGGCTGTTGTTTGCGTAAATGATGTTGCCGCTGTCGCTAATGCAATTTTGAACAATAACATTATCAAGACGGGCATTCTCTCCGGACACAAATACGCAATTGCCATTTCTGCTATAGCCATTTTGTAATGTGACGTCATTGATTGCCAATGAGGTGTTTGACGAAGATGTGCCAGAGATAGAGAGGAGCCCATGGCGATTTAATCCATCAATGACGGTATGGTGGAGGGATAGGTCTCGTTGATTCAGTTCGGTTTCATTGCCGGCAAAACCGCCGTATATGCTGGCTGTTCCTGCAAATGTGTAGGCGTAATCGGCTGTTGTGTCGCCGTAGTAGGTACCTTCTTTCATCCAAATGTTTCTGCGGGACAATTTGTTGAGAAGGACTGCGGAGTGAATGTTACTGTTGGCGTTTTGCCAAGAGGTGCCGTCACCATTGCCGTCCGGGGAAACAAGGAAAGTGGTCAGGTGTCCATCCCAACCGGAAGGGACGATGTTAATGACCATCAAGTTGTTGTTGACAAACCCCTGCATGGTTGTGAGGGTGTAGAAACCGTCGGAATAGCCGTTCCACCCCCAGTTGAAATGGAATTTGTTGCTATTGTTATATCCGTCGAGGACAAAGGCATGTCCATAATCGTTGCTGAAACCAGAATATTCGATAGGGCGGCGATTGTCGATTTCGTTGCGAATGATGGACATCCATTGCGCGTCATTGTTTACTACGTCGCGTCGCAAACTTTGTGCGTCGGTGTATCCGAAATGTGCAATGGCTTCTACCACATCTTCGGTTTGAGCACCACTGCCAGAGGTGTGACCAGCATGTTGGTACTCCATATTGACCACAATGCCGCAATGGTAGCAAAGACGCGACACCATGTCTTTCTGAGAGGAGGGTGAATTCCACGACAAGTGGTCGGGCATTCGGTTGTAATTGTATTCGGTCGTGTCAAAGTCGACAGCCAGGACACCATAGGCGGTGTGGTTGTAGCTGTGGCGTCCGAAACCGCGTGTGGGATATTGCCAGTAACGAATGATTTGAGCCATAGCGGTGGCAACACATCCCACTACAACATGTTCGCCGTTCATAGTGGGGCAATAATTGTTGTAGCCGCTGCCCTGATCCCAGGTTGAGGTGAGCAAATAGTCGTTGCTTTTGCTAGCAGGGGCTGTGTATTTGCCGTTGAGCAGGTCTTTCCAAAGTTGGGCGTTTTCGGGATTGTCGGGAGCATTGGCAAGAACTCCTCGCGATATTTCGTCACGATAGCCATTCAGCCAAGAGGCCGTGTTGATGGGCAACTTCTCGGTGACGAAACTGCCGTTGAAAGAATAACCCAGAATCGGGGTGCAACGATCGTCAGCACTAACAAGTACGAAGCCTTCGTTGTGGAGATTGAAGACGTAGAAACAATCGATGTTGCCGACACTATATGTTGTATAGAAACTCAAAGTGTCGGTGCTTTTCATCAATCCGTTAGCCTGAAGGTAGTTGGTGCCGGCAATAGCTGCATCGGAGCGGCTGATGGGGGCAGCAGAAACGGAGAGGCATAGAAGCAAAAAGGCGGCCAATAAGGAAAAACGATGCATATTGAAGTTGAATATTGTGTTATAGTTTAGTATGCTAACTATTCAAATAATTGCGTACATGGTCGAAAACAATGTCTGCACGAATGTCGAAGGCTTCGCGTGATGCATAGCCGATATGGGGAACGCATACACAATTGGGCGCATCGGTCAAGGGATGGTTTGAAGGCAGAGGAGGTTCCTGCTCGTAAACATCGATGCCTGCTCCTGCAATACGACCGGATTTAAGTGCCTCGGCCAGTGCGGGAATATCCACAACATTGCCACGGGCGGTATTGATGAGGATTGCGTTTGATTTCATCATGGCAATACGTTCGCGACTGATGAGGTGGTGGGTTTCGGGGGTCATGGGGACGTGAAGGGTGATGATGTCGCTTTGACGCATTAAAGAGTCGAGGTCGGTGTAGGCGACACCCAAAGCTTTTACCTCTTCGTGTTCGCTGCGATTGTATGCCACAACTTTGCATCCGAATGCCAAAAGAAGTCGTATAGTGGCTGTGCCTATGGCACCAGTTCCAACAACGCCCACAGTTTTGCCGTGAAGTTCGCGACCGAGGAACATCCCGCGAGATCCGCCTTGGCGAGTGACCGCATCGAGGGCGGTGATGCGTCGCATCACATCGAGCATCAGACCTATGGCCAGTTCGCTTACGGCAACGGTGGAATATCCTGCCGCATTTTGCACGGCGATATTGTGTTCACGGCAATAGGCGAGGTCGATATGGTCAAGACCTGTGAATGCAACAGAGATGTATTTCAAGTGGTTGCATTGCTGAAGAACAATGGCGGGCAGTTTGATATTGGAAATTATTGCGATGTCGGCATCTTTCATTCGTGAGGCCAAAGTGTCGGCATCTTCTTTGCGATCCAAATAATAGGAAAAATTGTGTCCGAGAGAGACAAACTCTTTTTTGAGTTCTTCGAAGTGTTCCTGGCTGATACCCAGAGGTTCTACGCAGATGATATTCATAGTATGGTGATTATTGTTTTTTCTTTTTGACGCTAAAACCGAAACTTCCAATCTTTTCGCCTAAACCATAGTATTTGCCGTGAGAGAAGGCCAAAGGATTGGCATGATTGAGTTGGAAAGCCCCAGTTCCTTTGTCGATGAGTTTTTCTTCGGCATTGATTGCTACAACGTTGGCAATAAACATATCGTGGCTGCCCAAAGGACGGACATCGACCACTCGGCATTCGATGTTGAGTGGACTTTCGGCAATCAGGGGCGCTTTGACAATCTGGCCACTTTCGGGGGTGAGGTGCATCTCGTGAAACTTGTTGTACTCCTTTCCGCTGCGTACCCCGCACCAGTCGGTTGCTTTCGCAAGTTCCTCGGTGGTGAGATTGATGACGAACTCGCCAGTACGTTTGATTATCTCGTATGAATGGCGTTCGGGTCGTACCGATATATAGCACATGGGCGGGTCACTACAAATGGTGCCCGTCCATGCTATGGTAAGTATGTTGTAATTCTCAGGACTATCGCCGCAACTGACCATAACGGCAGGAAGCGGATAGATGAGTGTGCCAGGTTTGAAAGGAACCTTCATGATGCTATTCTTTGAATCTTTTTTCCAATTCGTCAATCCAATAGCGGAATTGCTTGTCTGTCTCGGCCAGGTTGGCCACCGTCTTGCATGCGTGAAGCACCGTGGCGTGATCCTTGTTGCCGCATTGGAGGCCGATGATGGCCAGCGACGACTTGGTCATCTTCTTGGCAAAATACATGGTGAGTTGGCGTGCCTGGACAATTTCGCGCTTGCGGGTGTGCGACTGGATGCTGTCGATGGGGATGTTGAAATAGTCGCAAATGACCTTTTGGATATATTCGATAGTGACCTCGCGGTTGGTGCTCTTGACAAATTTGTCCACCATCTGTCGGGCCAGTTCGAGGGTGATGTCTCGGTGGTTGAGGGAGGACTGAGCCATGAGGGAAATCAAAGCCCCTTCAAGTTCGCGGACATTCGTGTTGATGTTGTAAGCGATGTATTCGATAACTTCTTCGGGCATTTCAACGCCGTCGTTGGTGAGCTTTTGGCGGAGAATGCGCATGCGGGTTTCCACATCGGGAGGCAGCAATTCGGCAGCCAAACCCCATTTGAGGCGCGAGGTGAGGCGAGTTTCAAGCCCTTGGAGTTCGCTCGGAGCCTTGTCGCTGGTGATGATGATCTGCTTGCTGGCTTGGTGCAGGGTGTTGAAGATATGGAAGAATGCCTCCTGGGTGCGTGTGGCTTTGTTGGCCCAAAATTGGATATCGTCAACAATCAGCACGTCAATCATTTCGTAAAAATGGACAAAATCGGATGTGGTGCCGTTTCGGCCGGCATCCTGATATTGCTGCATGAATTGTTCCGAAGTGACGTAAAGGACGGTCTTTTCGGGGTGCGACTCTTTGGCATGCAGGCCGATAGCGTTGGCCAAGTGGGTCTTTCCGAGACCTACTCCGCCGTAAAGGAGCAAGGGGTTGAAGGCAGTTTTGCCGGGATTTTCAGCCACGGCGTAACCTGCGGCTCGTGCCAGGCGGTTGCATTCGCCTTCCACATAATTATATAATGTATAAGAATCGCTAAGTTGAGAGTTGATGCGTACTTTCTGGATGCCGGGGATGACGAAGGGGTTGGGAAATTCGCTGAAGCCGTCGTTGTTGAGGTTCATGCCGAAATCTTTGGGCCGATTCGTGGTGTTTTGGCGGCCGGTGGAGGGAATATTGGTGGTGATAGGAGAGTCGGAAATGCTGGTGTCCATAATGATGCTGTATTGCAGGCGTGCCTGGGGGCCCAAGGTCAGCCCTATGGCGTTCTTGAGCAGGCCGGCATAGTTCTGCTCGAGCCATTCGTAGAAGAACTGGCTCGGCACCTGAATGGTCAGCGTGGTCCCGTCCAGCCCTATGGGCCTGATGGGCTCGAACCATGTGGTGAATACTTTCTCGTTCTCACTACCCACGAGGTTGTCTTTTATGAACCCGAGGCATTCTTCCCAGACTTTTTGGCAATTTCTCTCCATATCGATACTAACTCTAATTTCTGTTTTTGTAGTACTTATGCAAAACTTTGTTTTCGAATCTTGTTTTGCAAATATCCAACATTTTTATCACCTACTGTTGTAAAAATAAATTTGCATATATCAATTTTTTTTTATAAAGCATTTGTGGTTTTTTATGCCCGTACAGATTTATTCTTTTTTAAATGCTTGAAAAATAAATGCTTTATATTGTTTGGCCTATTTTTGCCCCTTTTATTATACGATTTTTTTCTCAATATTTTTGATTTTTTTTCAATGTTTTTTGAATAATTTGCACATGCTGTTGATAATTATATTAACTTGCTGTATTATAGAAAAATGATTAATAATATCTGTTGCTATTTGTTGTAAATCAG
>JAZUIX010000133.1:0-23459 GCA_045642445.1 Bacteroidales bacterium
CTGCGATTTCGGGCGTTTTCCGGCATCTTGCTGTTTATCACTCGGTCACGTAGCCCGCTACGCTTCCTCGTTCTGCACAGCAATCTGCTCGAAAACCACTCCGAAATCCCAAGAAATCAATTTATAGAACCCACCTTAAAATTGGTTTGCAAAAAAAAGACCCTTTGCAAACAAAGGGCCTTTCGAAATATGTATTCAAATTCGTATTATTTGATGCGCATCTTGTAGAAGGAGCGATAGACGAAGATGAGGGCGATGACCAGGAAAGCAATGCCGAAATAGGGAGCGATGCTTCTGAATCCTTCGCTGATGGCGATTTCCATAGCCAAGACACCAAAGAGGGTGGTGAACTTGATGATGGGGTTCAAGGCCACGGATGAAGTATCCTTGAAGGGGTCGCCCACGGTGTCTCCCACAACGCTTGCATCGTGCAAGGGGGTACCTTTGGCCTTCATATCGACTTCGACAACCTTTTTGCTGTTGTCCCAGGCACCACCTGCATTAGCCATATAGACGGCTTGGAAGAGGCCGAAAACGGCAATACTGATAAGGTAGCTGATGAAGAGACAAACGGCATTTTGACCACCGATGCCTTCGGGTGAAGAGAAGCAGGCAAAAGCCAAAGCAAAGCAGAAGATGGCTATAAAGATGTTGATCATACCTTTCTGGGCGTAATTGGTGCAGATTTTCACCACTTCTTGCGACTTTTCGGTATCAGCCTTTTTGGGGGCGTTGGGGTCGAGTTTGATGTTGTCCTTAATGTATTCGACAGCACGGTTTGCACCCGTGGTGACGGCTTGCATGGAGGCACCCGTGAACCAGAAGATGACGCAGCCACCCAGGATGAAGCCTACAATGCTATAAGGATTGAGCAGGTTGAGGATGCTCTCGGGTTCGATGCCGAGGGTCTTCTGGATAAGCAGGATGAGGGAGAAAATCATGGTTGTGGCACCAACCACAGCAGTACCGATAAGAACAGGTTTTGCCGTGGCCTTGAAGGTATTGCCAGCACCATCGTTGGCTTCGAGATAGTACTTGGCTTTCTCGAAATCGGGAGTAAAACCAAATTCGTCTTTCACCTCCTTGGTGGTCTTTTCAATATCGTCCTCAATAAGGGAGAGTTCGTAGACGCTTTGGGCATTGTCGGTCACAGGGCCATAGCTGTCAACAGCAATGGTGACAGGACCCATACCCAGCATACCGAAGGCCACAAGGCCGAAGGCGAAAATAGAGTAGTAGTTGCCAAATATGGGAGCCAAACCAAAGCCCGTGGAAGCCATGTAGGCAATCATCATCAGCACCACGAAAACCAAGCCTGTCCAAAATGCGCCCATATTGCCAGCCACGATGCCGGAAAGAATATTCAGAGAGGCACCACCCTGTTCGGAAGCCTTGACGACTTCCTTCACATGTTTGGAAGTGGGGGAGGTGAAGAGTTTTGTGAATTCGGGGATAAGGGCAGCACCAAGTGTGCCGCAGCTGATAACGATAGCCAAAGCCAACCAAAGGTTGTTGACCACGCTATTGATTTCGGGAGTGTTGAGGAGGAAGTAGCTGGCCAAGAATGTGCCGCAGATGCTCAGAATGGAGGTTATCCAAACCAAATTGGTAAGGGGTTGTTCGAAATTGAGGTCGTCGGAGTTTTTGTATCTGGCTTTAGCAATGGCACCATTAATATAATAAGCCAACACAGAGGCTACAATGCCGAGAATACGCATGACAAAAATCCACACCAGCAAGGGAATTTGGAACTCTTGAGGAACGGCCAAAAGGATGAAGCTCACAAGGGCAACACCGGTAACACCGTAAGTCTCAAAGCCATCGGCGGTGGGTCCGATGCTGTCACCAGCGTTGTCGCCCGTGCAGTCGGCTATAACGCCAGGATTTCTGGGGTCATCTTCTCCAATTTTGAAAACCACTTTCATCAGGTCGCTTCCGATATCGGCAATCTTGGTGAAGATACCGCCAGCGATACGCAAAGCACTGGCACCGAGGCTCTCACCAATAGCAAAACCGATAAAGCAGCTGCCTGCCAAATTTTCGGGCATAAAGAGGAGGATAACCAGCATCAGCACAAGTTCGATACAAATCAGCACAATGCCGATGCTCATACCTGCACGAAGAGGGATGTTGAGAAGGTCGAGAGGTTTGCGACGCAGAGAAGCAAAAGCCATGCGGGCATTGGCGTAAGTATTCATTCTCACACCAAACCAAGCCACACCGTATGAACCGAGAATACCGATGATGGTCCATCCTAAAATGAGACACACAGAACCGAAAGGCATGTGCGAAAGGACGCCAAAATACAGAGCCATGGCGGCACCGATAAAGACAAACAGGATAACAAGGAATTTTCCTTGCTGTTTCAAATAGGTTGAGCAGGTTTTGAAAATCACATTGCCAATTTCAAGCATGGATTTATGTGCTTTCAGTTTGCGGACTTTGCTGAACTGCCAAAAACCAAATAGCAATCCAAGCACCACTACGAGGAATCCCCAATACAGGATTTGTGTTTTCGAATTTGAAGCAAAACCTGTCGGCATTTGCAAATCTGCCTCACTTGCAAAAGCAATATAAGGCAGAACCAACGAGGCTAAAGCCATAGTTAATTTTTTCATAAACAGATTGTTTAGCTAATTATTGTATAGAATTTAGAGTTACAAAGATACTACTTTTTGTGAAAATATAAAAAAAAATCGTATTTTTGCATACCTTTTTAAGATAAAGAAAAACTTTTAATTTATTGATTCATTAATATTTTTATACAAATATGATTGAACAGGCTATCCATAATACTGTCGCTTCCGCACTGAAATCGCTTTATAATATAGATGTAAATCCTGATGACGTAGTGCTTCAAACCACAAAAAAAGAGTTTGTCGGAGATTATACTATCGTCGTTTTCCCCTACGTTAAACAAGCGCATAAAGCACCCGACCAAGTGGCCAATGAATTGGGTGCCGCAGTAAAGGATGCCATTGAAGAGATATCTGACTATAATGTCATCAAAGGTTTCTTGAATTTTTCTATAGCAGACAGCTATTGGTCGAAATTTGTTTCGGAAAGGGTAGGGGATACCACTTTTGGTTTAAAGGAAGCTGCAAAGGATGCAAAACCTGTTGTGGTGGAATATTCTTCGCCTAATACCAATAAGCCTCTTCATTTAGGACATATACGCAACAACCTTCTCGGATGGTCTGTAAGCGAATTACTTGCGGCTAATGGTGCCAATATCAAGCGTGTCAATTTGGTAAATGACCGTGGTATTCATATCTGCAAATCGATGCTGGCTTGGCTACGTTTTGGAAATGGAGAAACTCCTGAAACCTCTGGCATGAAAGGCGACCATTTGGTGGGCAAATATTATGTCGAGTTTGATAAGCATTATAAGGACGAAGTGAAAGAGCTTATGGCTCAGGGAATGGAGGAAGAAGAGGCTAAGAAACAGTCGCCTTTGATGCTCGAAGCCCAACAGATGCTTAAACGTTGGGAAGATGGAGACAAGGAGATTCGTGACCTTTGGAATAAGATGAACGGTTGGGTTTATGCCGGTTTCGATGAGACTTATAAGAAAATGGGTGTCGGATTCGACAAAGTATATTATGAATCGAACACCTATCTTTTAGGCAAAGAACTTGTTCAAAAGGGGCTTGATTTGGGTGTTCTTTTCCGCAAGGAAGACGGTTCTGTTTGGTGCGACCTCACAGGTGACGGTCTTGACCAAAAATTGTTGCTCCGCAAGGATGGTACATCGGTTTATATGACTCAGGATCTTGGAACAGCATTGTTACGTCATGATGAGTTTGATGCTGAGAGACTTATTTATGTTGTTGGAAACGAACAAGATTATCATTTCAAAGTATTGAAACTCGTTCTCGGTAAACTCGGTTTCGATTGGGCTGATAAAGTGTATCATCTATCTTATGGTATGGTGGAACTTCCCAACGGAAAAATGAAAAGCCGTGAAGGTACCGTGGTCGATGCCGATGATCTGATTGCCGAAATGGAAGCTACCGCAGAAGAAATGTGTCGCGACCATGGCAAGAATGATGATATGACTCCTGCTCAGCAGAAAGAACTATATCACATTTTGGCTTTGGGTGCACTTAAATACTTCATTTTGAAAGTCGACCCGACTAAGAACATGCTCTTCAATCCTGCAGAAAGTATCGATTTTAATGGTAATACTGGTCCCTTTATCCAATATACTCATGCCAGAATACGCAGTATTGTAAGAAAAGGAGAGGAGCAAGGTCTCAAAATTGATGACAAGGTATCAGGAATAGCTCTTTCTGACAAAGAACGGGCAGTAATTAAATGCCTCCATGACATGCCGAGCACAATTTCTTCGGCTGCAGACAATTATAGTCCTGCCATGGTTGCCAACTATGCTTATGATTTGGCTAAGAACTTCAATAGTTTCTATCAAGATACTCCCATACTTCGTGAAAATGACGAACAACTCAAAACATTCCGAGTTCAACTTTGTTCAGTAGTGGCTCAAGCATTGAAAAACTCAATGAAGATTCTCGGTATTGAGGTTCCAGAACGAATGTAGTACCTATGTATTACACAGAAAAATATACAATCCCCAGTTATCTTTGCGACTATGAAGATAACTTGACTATGTGGGGACTTGCTCGATTATTTCAAGATGTTGCAGGAAGACATGTTGATAGTTTGGGACTCGGCTTCACATCGCTTATTGAACAAGGCAAAGCCTGGGTCTTGTGTCGTTGTATCTATCATATAAATTGTCTCCCCAAGGAAAGTAAAGAGATCTCTATCAAAACCTGGTCAAGAGGAACAGATGGCTTGTTTGCCTTTAGAGAATACGAGGTAAGAGATGAGCAAGACATCATCCTTGCTTCATGTTCCTCTTATTGGGCTGTGATAGATTTTTCAACAAGGCGTGTAATCCGTATCCAACATTTGATGGACAATTTCGAGCATCACGAAATTTCTGCTACTGGAGTCGAAAATATTGAACGTATTCGTATTCCTTTAGATTTGCAAGATTCGAACGTTGTATCTAATTTTTCTGTAAAACCTTCAATGTTGGATCACACATTGCACGTAAATAACGCTGAATATATCAAATGGATTTTTGATAATCTTTTTCTAAGTCCGGTGTCAAAAATTACTGAACCGTTTATTTTGCAAGTTGAATATCTCCAAGAGACAAAACCTGATGAAACTGTCTCAGTTTATAAAATTCAAGACCAACTATCAACTTATTTTCAAATATCCAATTCTCGAGGAGTTTCCTTCAAAGCTAAAATTTCCTGAAGATATATGTGTATATACGATGAAAGGATGTTTCATAGATACATTACTTAACATAACACCGATACTCATACAAGAAAATACCGCCTTAGATTGAGGCGGTATTTTCAAATCTATATCGTAGAAGATTTAATTAGCGGCTTTCTGCATGGCATCCATACGAGCATTGATGTCCTTCAGTTCGGTATACATTTCCAAACGAGCATAGACAGTTTTTAATGCACCGAGGCAATGGAACAAGTTTTGACGATTTGCTGTCTGTTGTTCTGCATCAAGATGATCAATAAAAGAGATAGCGCTATTGAAGTAAGGAATTGCCTGACGGAAGAAATCCAAGCACTCGTTATTAAGTTGCTCATAACGGCCAGACTCATCATCTGGAGGAACGTTGTTGGCTTCATCCAATTTGTCAACACCGCGGTTGAAAAGCATTTTACCCAAGCCAAAGTTTGCCAGGAACTGGTTCGGCAAAGTCTTCAGAGACTCCTGATATTTTGCTTCGGCTCCAGCGTAATCCTTTACATTTTCAAGAGTTGCACCAGCTGCAGCCAACAAGTTGGCGTGAGTTTCGGGAATATCAACAGTCTTGTCAAGGGCTTTCTGAATCTCAGCATTACCTTGTTCGATATTGCCTTTCAGCAAGTAGGCTTCAGCCAAAAGCATATTGGCATTGAAGTCATCCGGGCAGAACTTAACATAATTCTGAGCCAGTTTAACGGCCTCATTGGTGTCGCCCTCAGCTTTGTAGAGGTTGAACAAAGTTTTGTAAACCAAATTTTCTTTCGTTTTGGTACGAACCAATGGTTTGAAGTATTTCTTAATCTTCTCGTTATCCTTTGCATTCATAGAGGCTTTACCAGCAAGCATATAGGAATCAGAGACAAAATTCTTCTTTCCACATTCGTTGAACATTTGAACAGAAAGTTCGCAAAGCGACATGCACTGCTCCCAATTTTGGGAATTGAATGCATTGACTGCCTGTTTGTAGTACTCATTACCAACAAAAGCAAAAACGCTGTTGATACCTTCGGCAAACTCCTTGTCGGTATCCAGCTCTTTGCAACGCAAGGCGGCATCTTTTGCTTTAACCAGCCAATCGTTGTCCAAATTCTTGTATTTGGATTTGGGATTTTCGGCTTCACCACCAATCTGGCTGTAAATCAAGCCTGCATAATACCAGGTCTTGGCATCATTCATAGTGTTTTCGTGAGCACAGGCTTTGTCGATCTCATCTTTAGCCTTGTTCAAATAACCCTTTCTCAGGTTTTGGGCTGCACTCTGCACGTTCAGAGTTTGAGCGGCAGCTGCAAATCCGATGGCTGCAAAAGCCAAAAGGAAAGCGATTTTTTTCATTTTATTAGTTTGTTTGAGTTTTAATTTACTATTTTGTATTATTTATTCGAGTTTTCTTGCACAGCCTCCCCTACTCTATTCGTTTTCGGGATTCGCCGTAGGCTCGGTATCATTTGTATTTTCTTGATTTTCAATTGATGCTTCACCATTTTCCTCTTCATTTTCAGTAGGAACTTTGGTGATGGAGGCTATGAAATCTTTACCACGCAAATTAATCAGTTTTACGCCTTGTGTATTACGGCCCATAACCCTTAATTCGCTAACATTCATTCTAATAGTGATGCCTGAACGGTTGATGATCATCAAGTCTTCCTCATCGCTGACATTTATCAAAGAAATAAGGCCACCTGTCTTATCCGTAACCTTCATGGTCATCACGCCCTTGCTGCCACGGTGCGTTTTGCGGTATTCGTTCAAATCGGATCGTTTGCCGAAGCCCGTCTCGCTGACCACAAGAATGTTCTCGTTTTCATCATTAGAGGCAAGCAGACCTATCACGGCATCCTCTTCGTTCTCCAAAGTAATGCCCTTCACGCCCGAAGCACCACGGCCCATCTCGCGGAACTCATCCTCGTCGCAACGAACCACCTTGCCATTTTTCGAAGCAATCAGCAGCTCGCTCGTGCCGTTGGTGAGAACCGCATTGATCAGCTCGTCACCTTCGCGAATACCGAGGGCGATGATGCCTTTGGTACGCGGACGGGAATAACTTTCGAGCGAAGTCTTCTTCACAATGCCGTTCTTGGTGCACAACACAATGTAGTGACTATTAATGTATTCCTCGTCACTCAACGACTGGACATTGACGTAAGCCTTTACCTTGTCGTCGGGCTCGATGTTTATCATGTTCAAGATAGGACGGCCCTTCGTGTTCTTCTCGCCCTCGGGCACCTCAAAGGCGCGCATCCAATAGCAGCGACCCTTTTCGGTGAAGAACAGCAAATAGTTGTGGTTAGTGCACATAAAGATGTGTTCCACAAAGTCTTCGCTACGTACCGAACTGCCCTTTGAGCCGACACCTCCACGGGTTTGGGCGCGATATTCGCTCAACTGAGTACGTTTCACATAACCCATGTGCGAAATAGTAATCACCACCTCATCGTCGGGGATAGTGTCCTCAATGCGGAAGTTCGAAGCATCGTATTTGATAGCGGTACGACGGTCATCGCCGTATTTCTCTTTAATCTCAACAAGTTCGCCCTTAATGACTTCAAACAGTACATTGCGGTCGCCCAAAATCTCTTTGCAGCGGGCAATGAAGCGCAGTTTCTCATCATACTCGTCCTGCAATTTCTGACGCTCCATACCGGTGAGCTGGCCAAGGCGCATCTCAACAATGGCCTGAGCCTGCAGCTCGCTGAAATTCCAGGTGTTGATCAAGCCCTGTTTGGCCTCTTCAACCGATTTCGACTTCTTGATCATCTGAATAATCTCGTCGATGATATCGATTGCTCTGAGGAAACCTTCCAACAGATGGGCGCGTCTTTCGGCCTCGGCCATCTCGAACTTGGTGCGGCGGGTTACCACATCTTCGCGGTGCTCGACAAAGTTGCGAATCAGGTCCTTCAGATTGAGCAGCATGGGACGACCATGCACCAAAGCGATGTTGTTCACAGCAAAAGAGCTCTGCAACTCGCTCAACTGATACAGTTTGTTCAAGATGACATTGGGCACAACGTCGTGGCGCAGCATATACACCACGCGGATACCGTCCTTGTCCGATTCGTCGCGGATGTCGGTGATACCAACTATTTTGCCATCTTTCACCAACTGTGCCTGGCGCTTGATCATCTCGCTCTTGTTCACACCGAAAGGAATGGTGTGTGCCACGATGACATTGCGGCCCTTGTTGTCCACCTCGATGGTGGTGTCCGAGCGGAGAATGATTCTGCCACGGCCAGTATTGTAGGCATCCTTCACCCCGTTGTAGCCGTAGATAGTCCCGCCGCCGGGGAAATCGGGCGCCTTGACATACTGCATCAGTTCGTCCACCGAAATGTCGTTATTGTCGATAAAGGCTATACACCCGTCCAAAACCTCGCGCAAATTGTGGGTGGGCATATTGGTGGCCATACCCACGGCAATGCCGCTCGAACCGTTCACCAACAGATTAGGTATGCGCGAAGGCAGAACCGTCGGCTCCTCGCGCTCGTTGGTATAGGTGGGCATCATATCCACAGTGTCCTTCTTGATGTCGGCCAACATCTCGTTAGAGATTTGCTCCATGCGGCATTCCGTATAACGCATGGCCGCAGGGCTGTCGCCGTCGATGCTGCCGAAGTTACCCTGGCCGTCGACCAAAGGATAACGCATATTCCATTCCTGAGCCAAATGCACCATGGCGCCATACACCGACGAGTCGCCATGAGGGTGGTACTGACCCAGCACCTCGCCGACCACGGTGGCCGATTTGCGATAGGCAGTCTTATACGTCATGCCCATATCGTTCATGGCAAAAAGAATGCGGCGTTGCACGGGCTTCAAGCCATCTCGAACATCTGGCAACGCACGAGACACGATGACCGACATTGCATAGTCAATGTAGGCAGTCTTCATGGTAGTTTCAATGTCTACGCGCGTGATTTTTTCGTTTTCAGAGTTCATTGTTGTATATATATATTATTGTATTACAAATATAAAATGCAGATTATTGCTTAATTTTAAAATACAAATATACGATTTTTTTTTCAATTGGCACTCTTTTGGCACGATTTTTGTCCAAATATTTTTTGTGGCAACAAAAAAATCGAGGAAATGAAAACAAAAAATTATGTCCGTTTTGGCTCCGTCAGTTATCCAAAGTAACGTCGCTCTACCTTCGCTGCAGGTTCGTTGTAGGTTCGTTGCAGGCTCGCTCCCTCAAACGAAGAAATAGCGACCCTGCTTCGACCATAAACACAACCTTGTTGATAATAAATTTCACCCATAACCAAACATTCCCCGATTTTATTGTAATTTTGCAACGAGATTTAGTACTATGGAACCCAGACTCACAAATCATGTAAAACAGGCTATTGCGAATAGCCGCGATGAAGCAATCCGTCTCAAAAACGGTGCAATAGGTGTAGAACATCTTTTCTTGGGCATTATGCGCATCGAAGATAGTTCCGCCATCGCCTTGCTCAATCAAATGGAGGCAGACCTTCAGGCGTTAAAAAACCGCATAGAAGCCGCTGTCGGACAAATTGACAGCACTATCAAATATTCCGACGACAGCGAAATACCCATGCTCAGGCAAACCGAAAAGATTCTCCGGCTCAGTTTTCTTGAGAGCACGCGCCTCAAATCAAAGGAAATACACACCGTGCACCTTCTTTTGGCCATTCTTCAAGAAGGGGAAAACCTCGTGTCGCAATTCCTCAAAAATGTCAATATCGACCACGACCGCTGCGTGAAGGTGCTTCGCCAGCAGGGTGCTATACCCGAAGATCAGGAAGCACAGCCCCCCCTACCCGATTTTAGAGAGCAAACCAGCGAGGACGACAACGATGAGCCCTATGCCGACCCCGACATCGAGCCCATCCGTCCGAGTTACAACATGGGCAATAATGCGAAATCGGAGAACAAGACCCCCGCACTTGAAAATTTTGGTCGCGACCTCACCAAACTCGCCCGAGAAGGCAAACTCGACCCTGTGGTGGGTCGCGAAAAAGAGCTCGAACGCATCGCCCAGGTCCTCTCTCGCCGCAAGAAGAACAACCCCATCCTCATCGGCGAACCCGGTGTGGGAAAAAGCGCCATTGCCGAAGGTCTTGCATTAAGAATAGTCGAAGGTCGGGTGCCCCGCACACTTTACGACAAACGGGTGGTGAGCCTCGATTTGGCCTCACTCGTGGCCGGCACGAAATATCGCGGACAGTTTGAGGAGCGCATGAAAGCCGTTATCAACGAGCTGGAAAAGAATCCCGACATCATTATTTTCATCGATGAAATCCACACCATCGTGGGTGCAGGAAGCGCAAGCGGTTCTCTGGATGCCTCCAACATGTTCAAACCGGCTCTCGCCCGTGGCGAAATCCAGTGCATCGGAACCACCACCCTCGACGAATATCGTCAGTACATAGAAAAAGACGGTGCCCTCGAGCGCCGATTCCAAAAGATTCTTGTAGAAGCCACAACGCCCGAAGAAACGCTCGTCATATTGAAAAATATCAAGGCAAAGTACGAGGACCACCACTTGGTGTGTTATACCGACGATGCCCTCAAAGCCTGCATAGCCCTCACCGAGCGGTATGTGAGCGACCGACTCCTTCCCGACAAGGCCATCGATGCCCTGGATGAGGCTGGTGCCCGTGTTCGAATCTCGCATGTGGAGGTTCCGCAAGACATTATCTTGCTGGAAGAAGAGATTGCACGAGTCGAAAAGCAGAAGAAAGAGGTGCTTGCTCAAAAAAGCTACAACCAAGCCGCAAGTTATCGTGACCAAGAGCGTCAACTTCGTGACAAATTGGCCGAACGCAAGCGGCAATGGGAGGAGAACGACCGTGACCAACGTGCCAAAGTGACAGAACAAGATGTGGCCGAGGTTGTGGCTATGATGACGGGGGTTCCGGTGCAACGTATAGCCGAGAACGAGGGCTCTCGCCTCCTGCTCATGGAGCAAGAGCTGCAGGGCTCGGTGATTGGTCAGGACGATGCCGTACGACGCATCTGCAAGGCCATTCGCCGCAATCGTGCAGGACTCAAAGACCCCAACCGCCCCATCGGTTCGTTTATCTTTGTCGGACCCACAGGTGTCGGCAAAACCTATCTCACCAAAGTACTGGCAAAGTATTTGTTTGATAGCGAAGCTAATATGATTCGCATCGATATGAGTGAGTATATGGAGAAATTCGCCGTTTCGCGCCTTATCGGAGCGCCTCCGGGATATGTGGGATACGAAGAAGGCGGCCAACTTACCGAGAAAGTGCGGCGTAAACCCTACTCTATCATATTGTTGGACGAGATTGAGAAAGCACATCCCGATGTTTTCAATGTGCTCCTTCAAGTGCTTGACGACGGACAACTCACAGATGGTTTGGGTCGCAAAGTCGATTTCAAGAACACCATCATCATCATGACCTCCAATATCGGAACTCGCCAGCTTAAAGATTTCGGCACAGGTGTCGGTTTCAACACCAATGCTCGCGAAGCCGAGAGGGCGGCTCTCGAACGTTCAGTTATCGACAAAGAGATGAAAAAGAAATTCGCCCCAGAATTTCTCAACCGTATCGATGATATTGTGTTTTTCAATAGTCTTCAACGTGATGATATACATAAGATTATTGATATTGAATTAAAGGGATTGTTCAAGAGGGTGAAATCTATGGGATTTGATATAGAAATTGACGAGAAAGCCAAAGACTTTATCCTCAAAAAAGGTTGGGACGAACAATATGGTGCACGTCCCCTCAAACGAGCCATCCAACAATATATAGAAGACGATCTGGCCGATGAAATCATCAAAGCTGACTTGTTGCCGGGTGACACTATCCGAATCACATCCCAAGAGGCTTCTGATACGAAAGACGAAAAACTGACTTTCGACATTCAAAAAGGCGCTACAAGCCTTCAACTCGAAGCCGAGGTGTCGTCGCATGATGAAAAACAAATCGAATAAATGGATGATAACAAAAATGCTTCAAAACGATAAATTGTGATAAGCATAAAACAAAGGGCACCTCAAAAGGCAGCCCTTTGTTGTTTCCGGGTTATTCCAGCTTTTCCGATCTTCCGAGAGTACAACTGCGCGAGGCTCCTATTGACGCAGGAATTACATCATTGTCAAAAAAAATAGTATTTTGATGGATGAGTAAAAAACACGTCGTTGAAAAAGTATCTATCGCAAAGTGTAAAAAATCGAATAACAAAATGGTTCACCGGTTCACGGTTCACTTCTATGTGTATGCAATGCACAATCAAAATGGATTACATTTATAAGATTAAATAAATACTATTTATATTTAAAATCAAAATTGCATTCTCACATACATTGCAGTGAACCGTGAACCAGTGAACCGTTTGTGTACAAATTGCTCGGAAATTAGTACAATTTCCCCATCTCCATAGACGATTTGTGGGACACATTAGAGGATTTTTACTATCCCCTCAACCTCATCAAGGACGCCCAAGAGGTGCGATATTGGTTCAACTAACGTCATGGGAATGGAGAATGAAAAATTAGGCGGCAGCCTTACTTTTCGTTCTTCATTTTCAATTCTTCATTCAAATGCGCTATGCGTTGACGAATCTTTTCTGCTTGGCCTTGGAGAAAGTCTTCGCTGTATTTGGCATCACAGAAACCATTGCCACGGGCCACGTAGGCGGCATCGTCCTCCATATCAACTTCAAGTTCAAGATAATTGAGCAGCAGACGTTGCTGCTGCTCAATTTCATTAAGTATTTCTTCGCGAGTCATAGATGTTGCAAATTGACAATCGGGCTGTTGCCCTCTATCAATCTTTATCTGTTAGAGACCGATTTTCTCGTTGACAATCTTGATAATCTCGGCTTCCTCTTTGATGGCACGAGCTTCAAGGTCGGCAGCTTTGGCAAGGATGTCGGCTTTGAATGCTTCGTCTTTCAGGCTGCTGGCGTTGATTTTGACGTTGAGATGGGCACCCATGACGGCACTGCGGGCAGCCAAGGCTCCCACACCTCCGTCGGTGACGCTGGCGGGGTTGCCCCACTCAACCATGGCACGGCACACTTCAAAGGCCTCAAAACTCTTCTGCATGGTGTGGAGTGGAACCTCGGTGGCGAACTTGGTAGCCTCCTGGATGGCGGCGGTACGGGCAGCCTTCTCCTCGTCGGTCTTCTTGGGCAGGCCAAAGGCATTCATGATTTTGTTGAAGGCATTGGTGTCCTCGTCAACAAGGTGCAACAGTTCGGTCTTCAAAGCCTGACCTTTTACAGCCACGTCGCTGAATTTCTCCCACTCGTCGTCGTATGCGGCCTTGCCTCCGGTAAGGTTGGCGACCATGGTGCCGAGAGATGCGGCCAAAGCGCCCATATAGGCACTCACGCTGCCGCCACCAGGTGCGG
The DNA here is from genome assembly GCA_045642445.1 of Bacteroidales bacterium. Lineage (GTDB taxonomy): Bacteria > Bacteroidota > Bacteroidia > Bacteroidales > P3 > Colimorpha. The sequence goes on from JAZUIX010000133.1 coordinate 13,663, forward strand.
GGCTCTCGCTGGCAGTCTCGTCGCAGAAACCGGTGCAGGTGAGGTCGACAAGTTTTTTCTGGCTATGGTCTTCGATGAGGAATTCGATAACTTTCTCCTTGGGGTCGAAAGGCTTGAGGTCGTCGAGGCCCATGCTCTTGATGGCCACCTTCATTATCTCGTCTTCGCTGACGCCGAGGCTGCGCTGCTGTTTGGCCAGATAGTATTTGCCGGCATCGATGAGCACGCTCTTGGGGATGAGACCGACGATTTCGCAACCCGTAACACGAAGGCCACGGTTGGCGGCACAACGGCACACCTCGTCGAAACAGAGATGCACAGGGGCGACCTTGATGGAGGTGATGTTCATAGAGACCTGGGCGATGCCGTAGTCTTCGATATACCAGCCGATGGCTTTGGTGCCTTTCAGTGTACCAGGAATCATGATGGGCTTGCCTTCGGCATCCTTGATGATCTTGCCGCTGGGCTTGCCACCTTCACGCTGTGGACGGCCTTTTTCGCGCACATCGAAAGCGATGGCGTTGGCACGGCGGGTACTGGTGGAGTTGAGGTTATAGTTAATGGCCACGAGGAAATCGCGAGCACCCACCTGTGTGGCACCCGTCTGAGCCACATGGTCGTTCCACTCGTTGGGTCCGAAATCGGGTTTCCATTCCTCGCTGCCGAGACGGTTGCTGAGGCTCTCGTATTCGCCTGTGCGGCAATAAGCCAGGTTGCGACGTTTGGGTTGGAAAGCGGCGCTCTCGTAGCAATAGATGGGGATGCTGAGTTCATCGCCAATACGTTTGGCCAGTTTGTGGGCGTATTCGACCACTTCCTCCATGCTGATGTTGCTGACAGGGATGAGGGGGCACACATCGGTGGCACCCTGACGGGGGTGTGCGCCATGGTGGTTGCGCATATCAATGAGTTCGGCGGCTTTCTGCACCACGCGGAAAGCGGCTTCGCAAGCCTGCTCGGGTTCGCCAACAAAGGTGATAACGGTACGGTTTGTGGTTGCACCGGGGTCAACATCGAGCAGTTTCACACCTTCAACTTTCTCAATCTCGGCAGTAACCTGATTGATGATATTCATGTCGCGGCCTTCACTGATATTAGGCACACATTCGATAAGCTGTTTCATATTATATTAATGTATTAAATTTATATACAATTGTTATACAAATTCTTACCAAAAACATTCGGAAGAATATGTTTTACAAAGATACAAAAACTTTTTCGATTATTGCATATTTTTTCCTACTCTCTTTTTTGTCACGAACGGGTCGAGAGCAGCAAGGAGGCCTGGAAGGACAAAGAGTATCAACAATATGGCTGCAAGACCGCCCACGGCCAGGCACCCCACTATGGAGGCTATGGTGTGGTCGGTTACAAGCATGGCCATGATGCCTGGGGCCAAAACAATGATCAATCCCGAGGTGAGGATGGTTCGTATTGAGCCACGATAGGCGGCTTGAAGAGAATCGGCAACAGATTGTGTGAGACGATGTTCGCGGTAGTAGTTGGTGAAAAGAATAGCATAGTCGATGGTGGCACCCATAAGGATGCTTTGCACAATGAGGTAGGCAAGATAGAGCATGGAACGTCCGCCCAATCCGCTGACAAAAACATTGACATACACTCCCGAGAGCACCGTCATGACCAGCACCACAGGGACCAACACAGAGCGGAAAGTAAGTGCTACAATAAGGAAGATGGCCAGGATGGTGAGCAATGTGAGCATCATGAGTTCGTGTTTGAACCCCGCGCGCATCTCGTCGAACATGACCGATTCGCCAATAAGGCTGTAGTTGTTTTCACCAAGATCTTCATCACAACGATGTCGTAAAGATGCGAGGAACTGCTGAATATCATCGCCTTCGTCAGGGTAAGAGGTAACGATGGCGGCCATAGAATACCCCTCGCCTTTGAGTTGTCCGACCCCTTCGTCCATCATCTCACGAACCCCGCCCAACTGGCTGCGAAGGCTGTCGTCGATGAAAGGTGCGAACGCTGGGTCATTGGGCAGCACATCGCCAACGAAATTCACCAACTGGGCCAGCGAACATGTGGCGGGCACAGATTTGTGCGACGATACAGAAGTTGTGGGCGTTATGGGCACCACAGGCTTTGCAACAGGTTTTGAAACAATATGAGTATCGGCACTAATCATCGTGTCTACAGTCACTTTTGCACTATCAATTAAAGTAATGGTATCATTATCTATCGCCACAGCCTCAACCATAATTGGCTCAGAAACCGGCTCGGGAACTGGGGCGTTCATAACTTGGTGCATTTTTTTGTAAAGTGCATTAAGTTGCTGTTTCTGAGTAGCAGAGATAAACGAGCTATAGAGTTTGTTGGGAAGAACCTTTTCTTTTACATAGCACACAAATTCGTATGGGCTCATAGTTCCCTTTGCCTTGCCTGCCATGCGATACAAGGCTTTTGCCTGCTTGGCATCAAAGCCCAGATAAGCGGCCAAAGCGGTCGAAGACATAGGGGTGGAAATAGTATCACGCCACGTGGGTTGAGGTTGTTGTGGAGCTGCCGGAATATCGCTGACGATAGCCTCGACAGGGGTTTCTTGGGTCTCGGCAACAGCAACGACTTCATGCACGGGAGCCGACACAGGGATGTGTTCTGCTATTTCATTCTCCACCACCTCGGGAACCACCACCTCGGGCATCACGGCGAAAGCCGACGAAGAGGCTTCGAAGGCAATCTCTGGAGGCTCCGACATCATGTCGAAAAGCATCGTCAGCATATCAGGGGTAAGAAGGCTGTCCACCATCACAGCCGCCTCGGGAGGCATCATGGCTGTCATACCCTTCAAACTGGCATACATCTCCTCGACATTCTGCTGACGCAGCATCAGTGTGGGATAAGAAACAACAGTGTCCACATCGGGGTTTGCGCTGAGGTCTTCGGCAATGCTGACTATCTTATCTTCGTCAGCATTTTTATACAGCAGCACCACCGTATTCTTGCGGGGAAACTGCTCTGTGATGGATGTGGGCCAATTGGTTGAGAACGAAATATTGGTAAAATTGTGCAGATAATAGGCGGCACCAAAGATGAGCACCGCGGCCACTGCCAACGGAATACGGAAACGCATCTCAAAACGGGTCAAGCGGTCGGTATTGGGGACAAATACCCTTTTGTGGCTGCGTTCCACAGCCTTGTCGAAAGCCAGGATGAGGGCAGGCAACACCGTGAAGAGGCACAAAACGCTACACGACACCCCCTTCGCCAAAACGATGCCGAGGTCCATGCCGATACGGAACTCCATGAAACACAACATCAACAGTCCTGCAATAGTGGTGAAAGCGCTGGAGAGCACCGACGAAGAGGCGTTGAAAAGGGCATTCTTCATAGCCTCCACCTTGTCGCCCCCTTTGGCTTTCTCCTGTCGATAACGGTTCATGAGGATAATGGAGTAATCCATCGAGAGCACCAGCTGCAATATGGCCACGATGGCGTTGGTGGTCATAGAAACGCTGGGCAACAAAGCGTTGCTGCCGACATTCATAATCACAGCCACCCCGATAGTGGCAAGGAAAAGCAAAGGCTCGACCCACGATTCACACATCAAGAAAAGTATTCCGAACACAAGCAAAGCGGCGATAATGAACACAATAGGATCGGGAAGGTTGCCGTCGATGCTGGTTTCAACCATCACCTCCAAGCCGCCTTGTCGAATCTCGGAAGCCACCGCTTTGGGGTCGCCCGAAGCATCCACGCTGAGGTCGTAGAGGGTGTACTGTCCATTATCCTGCACCGAAGTGAGCATCGTAACCCCGTCCAATTGTCTCAAAACCACAGCCAAACTATCGCGTTTGACACTATCGAGGCCGCTATACATAGCTCTCACCGAAAAACTGTTCATGGCCCCCGTTCCTAAAGCTTCGGCCATGCGGTCCAAGCCCTTTTTCATAGGCGAATTTTTCGGGAGATACTTCGTCATATCGGTGTTCACATTCACCTTGGGCACCATCAAACCACACAAAACAAACACGGCCAGCATCACAGCCAGCGCCCATGAACGTTTATCTATCAGCCAATTGCAGAATTTTTTCATAATCGTATTAAAGTGCAAAGATACGATTATTTTTTAACATGTTCCAATTACGTTCAGAAGATCGTAAACACCAGAAAGGCCATAACCCATGCCAGCAGCAATGAATGCACCACCGTGAAGAGCGCCCATCCACGGCCAATCTCGCGCCTCAAGGTGGCAATGGTGGCCACACAAGGGAAATAGAGCAGCACAAAGATGAGGAAGGCATACGATTTGGCTGGGGTGAAATCGGGGTCGGCACGCAGCGATTCAACCAGTTTGCTGTCGTTGTTCTGGTGATAGAGTATGCCCATAGTGCTCACTATTGCCTCCTTGGCGGGAAGGCCGGTGAGTATGCATACATTCATGCGCCAATCAAAGCCGAGGGGACGCATCACTGGCTCCATCCAACGTCCTATGGCGGCAAGGGCGGAGTGCTCTTTTTGCACGGCATCACGTTCGAATTTGAGCGAATCAATGGCAGCTTCGGATGATCCTTCGGTACTTTCCAAGAACGCGATTTGGGCGGTATAGGGTTGCGTGAGTTCTTCGTTTCTAGGGAAATAATATAGCACCCAAATCACGATTGATGCCCAGAGAATTACCGTAGAAATCTTTTTCAAATAATCCTCGCAGCGTTCCCAGATGTGCAGCCCTGTGTTTCTCCACAGGGGTCGGCGAAATGCGGGAAGTTCGCACACGTAGTCCTCATCGTCTTGACGGAAAAAGCGTGTGCGCTTCATTATCAGTGCAAAACATATCGAAAGGAGCACCCCGATGAGGTAGAGCGAAATCATCACTAACGCCTTGTGTTCGGGAAAGAAAGCCCCCACAAAAAGCATGTATACAGGCAGTCGAGCGCCACAGCTCATGAAGGGTATCATGAGCATGGTGAGGGTACGGTCTTTTTTGTTGTCGATGTTGCGGGCGGCCATAATTGCGGGCACGTTGCAGCCAAATCCCACCAGCATGGGAACAAACGATTTGCCGTGGAGACCCACCTTGTGCATCAGTTTGTCCATAAGAAACGCCACACGAGACATATAGCCCGTGTCTTCCATGAGTGAGATAAAGAAGAAAAGGATGATGATATTGGGGAGGAAAGCCAGCACGGCTCCCACCCCTTGGACTATTCCATCGGCCAAGAGCGAGGTGTACCAGGCGGCGGGCATCTTCTCGTGCAAAAGGTCGCAGAGCCAATCCACTCCCGTCTGAATCCACTCTTGGGGATAGGCCCCGAGGGTGAAGGTGCATTGAAACACGAGGTAGAGCACGGCAATCAATAATGGGAGGCCGAAAAGCTTACTGGTGAGCACCTTGTCTATCTTCTCGGTGCGGCTGTGGTCGCTATCGTCGTCGCTGTGCGTGAGGGTGGCGTTGAGGGCTCCGTGGATGAAACCGTGACGTGCTTCGTGAATCATCTCGGCGGGAGGAAGGCGGAGTTCGCGCTCCAATCTGCGTCGATTATCCTCGGCCACAAATGCCAAGGCCATATAGTTGGGAGCTTCGCGAAGCATGGCCAAGGTGGCCTCGGGCCGCTCCAAAAGACGGATAGCGAGATAACGCTTAGAAAATCTATCACTAATATTAGGTATCTTGGCAATTTCGTCAATCAAATCGTCGATGGCCTCCTCAATGTCGGTGCCGTACTCCACATGTATGTGTCGGCTGGTGCGGGCACGGCGCTCATGGGCGGCGATACATGCGTTCACAATATTTTCGATACCTTTTCCCGTGGCGGATTCTACAGGCATGGCCTGCACACCCATAAGGCTTCCAAAAGTCTTGTAGTCAATAGAATGATTGGTGGCCAGCAATTGTTCGTAGCGGTCGAGGGCGAGCACCAGTTTGAGGTGCATATCAATCAACTGAGGAGTGAGCACCAACGATTCGTCCAAGTCGGTGCAATCTACCACCTGCATCACCACATCGGGATGCAGGGCTACTATCTCCTCGGGGTCGTCCAAATTGTGCCATTCAAAATGATAGCCATTATGATGGTCCGAAGTATATTCTTCGGCATGTGTTATGAAGGCGTATTTGTCACTGTTTGAAGAGCCTACAACGACTATTTTAAGTAATTGTTCATCTGTCATACTATTGCAAATTTAATATTAAATATTCATATATTTAATCATTATTTTTAGTGATTTTCAACATTGGTGTTGAAGTTTGCGATTTTTTTCGTAACTTTGCATTTTCAAAAAAAACGTCACTATGCAAGAAGTTTTAAACTATATCGAACAAAACAGAGACCGATTCATTGAAGAATTATGCTCGTTGATACGCATTCCTTCCATCAGTGCCGAGAGCGAGCACAAGCCCGACATGGTGCGTTGCGCCGAACGTTGGTGCGAACTGCTTACCAAGGCCGGCGTAGATAGAGCTGAGATGCTCACCACCACGGGCAACCCGCTGGTGTATGCCGAAAAAATCATCGACCCCGCCAAAAAGACCGTGCTTGTTTACGGCCACTACGATGTTATGCCTGTCACCCCGCTCGAACTCTGGAATACAGAGCCCTTTGAGCCGGTGATTAAAGATGGCAAAATCTTCGCCCGTGGAGCTGACGACGACAAGGGACAGAGTTTCATGCAGGCCAAAGCCTTCGAGACTATGGTGGCCACCTCTACCCTCCCCTGCAACGTAAAGTTTCTTTTTGAAGGCGAGGAGGAAATCGGGTCGCCCGCACTGAAGATTTGGTTGCAGGAACCCGAGAACAAAGCCAAACTCAAAGCCGACGTTATCTTGGTGAGCGACACCGACATGGTGAGTGCCGAGGTGCCGAGCATTACCACAGGATTGCGCGGTTTGGTGAAATTCGAGATGCGCCTCACAGGTCCCGACCACGACCTCCACAGCGGCGATTTCGGCGGCACTGTGTCCAACCCCGTAAATGTGCTCAGCCAGATGATTGGCACTGTTTTGGACAAGGACGGCCATATCACCATCCCTGGTTTTTATGACGATGTGCTCGTATGCAGCGACGAAGAACGCGAACTTATCAATCGTGCCCCCTACAGCGACGAAGCCTATAAGAAAAGTGTCGGTGTGGAGGTGCTTCACGGCGAGAAAGGCTACACCACCCTCGAACGTATCGGTATCCGTCCCACTTTCGACGTGTGCGGCATACAGGGCGGTTATAGCGGCGAAGGTTTCAAAACCATCATTCCCTCAGAGGCTTGGGCCAAATTGTCCTTCCGTCTCGTGGCCAAACAGGACCCCGAGCGTATCGCGGCCCTCGTGGAAAACTATTTCCGCAGCATCTGCCCCGACAGCGTGAAGATTGCCTTCACCTATTACGAAAAAGGTATGCCCTACGTCTGCCCCATCGACCTGCCCGAGTACAAGGCTGCCGAACAGGCCATGCAGGACACCTACGGTATGCAGCCCATTCCTGCCCACAGCGGCTGCTCCATCAGCATTGTGAGCGATTTTGAACGCGAACTCGGCCTCAAGAGCATCCTCCTGGGATTCGGCCTCGGAGCCGACAATATCCACGCTCCCAATGAAAACTACCGCCTCGACCGCTTCTTCAAGGGCATCGAGACCGCCGTGGCATATTTTCAACATTATGGAAAGTAAAATAGACTAGTTTTCCTAGAAAATCTAGAAATTCTAGAATTCTAGAAAATCTAGAAAATCCAGCCCAATAGAAAAAAATAACAAAAACACACAATATTATGAAAGACGTAAAAGCCTATATTGAAGCCAATAAGCAACGCTTCTTAGACGAATTGTTCGAACTTATCCGCATACCCTCCATCAGTGCCGAGAGCGAGCACAAGCCCGATATGGTGCGCTGTGCCGAAAAATGGAAGGAGTTTCTCATGGCCGCAGGTTGCGACAAAGCCGAGGTGATGCCCTCCGACGGCAATCCCGTGGTGTACGGCGAGAAGACCATCGACCCCAGCAAACCTACCGTATTGGTCTACGGCCACTACGATGTGATGCCTGTGGCTCCGCTTGAACTGTGGAGAACATCACCCTTTGAGCCCGTGGTCAAAGACGGCAAAATTTGGGCCCGTGGTGCCGACGACGACAAGGGGCAGAGTTTTATGCAGGCCAAAGCTTTCGAATTCATGGTCAAGACCAACCAGCAGCCCTGCAATGTGAAATTCATGCTCGAAGGCGAAGAGGAAATTGGTTCGCCCAGCCTCTATGGTTTTTGCGAAAAGCACAAAGAGATGCTCAAAAGCGATGTGATTTTGGTGTGCGACACCTCCATGATTGCCCCTGATGTTCCCAGCATCACCAGCGGCCTCCGCGGTCTCTGCTACTGGGAGGTGGAAGTCACTGGTGCCAACCACGACCTCCACAGCGGCATCTACGGCGGTGCGGTGGCCAACCCCATCAACATCCTCTGCAAGATGATTGCCGGTCTCCACGACGAGGACAACCACATCACTATCCCTGGCTTCTACGACGACGTGCTGGTCATCAGCGACGAGGAACGCGCCCTCATGGCTCAGGCCCCGTTCTGCGAAGAAGCTTACAAGAAAGAGCTCGACATCAAAGAGGTTCATGGCGAGAAAGGCTACACCACCAAAGAACGCACCGGTATACGTCCCTGCCTCGATGTATGCGGTATCTGGGGCGGTCATACGGGCGAAGGCAGCAAGACCGTGCTTCCCAGCAAGGCTTACGCCAAAATCAGCACCCGACTGGTGGCCAACCAGGATTTTCAGAAAATCAGCAAACTGTTCCAAGAATATTTTGAGAGCGTGGCACCCGAATGTGTGCGCGTGAAGGTCACTCCCTGTCATGGCGGTGCCGCCTACGTCAGCCCGTTGGAGATGAAGGCCTACAAGGCCGCCGAGAAGGCCATGGAGACCACCTACGGCAAACGTCCCATCCCCACCCGCAGCGGCGGAAGCATCCCCATTGTGGCTGGTTTCGAGAACATTCTCGGCACCAAGAGCATACTGATGGGCTTCGGCTTGGGCAGCGACGACATCCATGCCCCCAACGAGAACTACCCCCTCGAGCAGTTCTTCAAAGGCATCGAAACCATCCCCTATTTCTACGAATATTTTGCAAAATAAAATAACCATCCATACCTATGAAAAAAATTGTCATTTTAGCACTTCTCAGCCTTGCCCTCGTTCCCGCCATGGCACAGAACAACCATGGTGGACACAATTGTGGCAATTGTCCCCATCATGGCAAGCACACACAAAGCAGTTGCTCCAACCAATCGTCCTGCAACAAGGACGGCATCGCCATGGAGATTGTCAGCGTATTCCCTACAGCCAAGACCGTAAAGAAAGACACCAAATGGACTATCGTTTACGATGCCCAGAAGAAAGTGCTCGGCTATGTGGTCTACTCCAAACCTGCCAGCAACGGCATCAAAGGCTATGCAGGCGAAACACCCCTGATGATAGCCCTTACGCCCGAAAAAAAGATTGTCGGCGTAACCATGCTCGACAATAAAGAGACCCCTGGCTACCTACGCAAAATAGTTGATGCAGGTCTGCTGAAAAGTTGGGACGGTATGAAAGTGAAGAAAGCCAAGAAGAAGAAAGTCGACACCGTAGCCGGTGCCACCTTCACCTCCAAGAGCATCATCGAGACCTTCCAAGCCGCACTGAAAAACATCGACTAATCCCACGAAATATTAAGGTGGGTTCTATAAATTCAACGTATGAAGATAATGAAAAATAAAATACTTTTCTGCGATTTCGGGCGTTTTCCGGCATCTTGCTGTTTATCACTCGGTCACGTAGCCCGCTACGCTTCCTCGTTCTGCACAGCA
>JAZUIX010000134.1:0-4267 GCA_045642445.1 Bacteroidales bacterium
GGCGAGGTGTATGCCGCCATCGCTGCCGCCATCTATGCCTACGACCAGGATATGCACGATGAGGAGGATACCATCATCACCATCCAGAAGGTTGAGCGTGCTTGGACTCCGTGGAACGCCAAGTTCTATAATATGAACCAATATTTCTCCAACAGAAAATAACTTGAATCATGAAAAATTACAAATTCAAAATAAATGGTGCCGAATATAATGTCGATATCAACGAAGTTGAAGGCCAAGAAATCAAACTGGATGTGAACGGCACCCCTTATATTGTTACTGTCGACAAAGAAATGCGTCAGCAAAAACAGCACACCACCGTTATCAGCAATCGTCCCGCTCCTCGTGTGGCTGCTGCCCAAGGTGATGTCCAGCGTGCTTCTGCCCCCAACCCCAACACCGCTGCTGGTGGCACCAAAGTCACCACTCCTCTGCCTGGCACCATCCTCGAGGTCTTCGTCAATGTTGGCGATCAGGTCAAGGCTGGCCAGCGTGTCGTGCTGCTTGAGGCTATGAAGATGGAAAACAACATCGAGGCCGACAACGACGGCACCGTCACCGCTGTCAATGTCCGCAAAGGCGACAGTGTCCTCGAAGGCGACACCCTTATCGTTATCAGTTAATACACCACAGTTACAGAAAAGTGAAATGTGAATTGTGAATAGTGAAAAGTGAATTGTGAATAGAGGGCTACCGCAAAAAAAAATTCTCAATTCTCAATTTTCAATTTTCAATTCAATAAGTTCACAGATCACAAAAATTAAAAATAAACAACAATGTTCAGCTTATTAGCAACAGGTGGTTTCATGGATTTCTTGTCGACCCAGATGGTGCAGTTTTTGATGTACACTGGTTTCGCCAATGTTACTTGGGGCCACATTATTATGATATTGATTGGCTTGGTGTTCATCTTTTTGGGCGTCAAGTTCGAATTTGAGCCGTTGCTGCTTGTCCCTATCGGATTCGGTATGCTTGTGGGCAATATCCCCTTCTATCCTGGATTGAAGATAGGCATATATGAAAGCGGCTCAGTGTTAAACATCCTCTACCATGGTGTCCAAAATGGTTGGTACCCGCCTTTGATTTTCTTGGGTATCGGCGCCATGACCGATTTCTCGGCACTGCTGTCCAACCCCAAACTGTTCCTTATCGGAGCTGCTGCCCAGTGTGGTATTTTTGCTGCCTATATGGGTGCTTTGGCTTTGGGCTTTGCCCCCAACGAAGCTGGTGCTATCGGCATTATCGGTGGTGCTGACGGTCCCACTGCCATCTTCCTTTCCAGCCAGCTGGCTCCCGAATTGATGGGTGCTATCGCTGTGTCGGCCTATTCTTACATGGCTTTGGTTCCTGTTATTCAGCCTCCTATCATGCGACTCATGACCACCAAGAAAGAGCGCACCATCCGCATGAAACCTCCTCGTCAGGTCTCTCGTTTGGAGAAAATCTGCTTCCCCATTGTGTGCTTCCTCTTCTGCGCATTCATCGTGCCCTCGGGTCTGCCGCTGCTGGGTATGCTTTTCTTTGGTAACTTGTTGAAAGAATGCGGTGTCACCAAGCGTTTGAGCGAGGTCGCCAGCAACGCCATTGTCAACATCTGCACACTCCTTATCGGTATCACTGTGGGTGCCTCCACTCAGGCCACCTCCTTCCTTACCGGTCGTTCTGTGATGATTTTCTGCCTTGGTGCCTTCTCATTCATCGTCGCCACATTCTGCGGTGTCGGTTTTGTGAAGATTTTCAACCTCTTCCTGAAGGATGGCAACAAAATCAATCCTCTTATCGGCAACTCGGGCGTCAGTGCTGTGCCCGATGCTGCTCGTGTGTCTAACAATGTAGGTTTGGAGTACGACAAGACCAACTATCTGCTCCAACATGCTATGGGTCCCAACGTGGCTGGTGTGGTCGGCTCTGCCGTCGCCGCCGGTATCTTGTTGGCATTCCTGCACTAATCATTATTTAGGATATGAAAGATTGTAGATTGTAGCAATACAGTCTACAATCTTTTTAAATGGAAAAAAATCAATGAAAACACTTGTCAATATTTTTGACCCACAGGAGCCCATGGCGGCCTATTTGTTCCTCAAACAATATCGTCAGGAGGGCGACAAATTGCTGTTTATCTCCACGCGCGAAGACCGTGATGCCGTTTCTCAATATGCCGCTCTGCTCCATATCCCGGCAGATCAGTTCGAAACCGTGGCTTTCAAACGCAACGAGGACAGCTATATCTACGAGCGTATCTGTCGTCGTCTCCGTTCCCGTTTGCAGCATGGCACCGACTATTGGGTCAACCTGGCAGGTGGCACACGTTATTCGGCTCTGGCCGTCCAACGAGTCTTTGCCCAATTTGGAGCCAAATTCTTCTATGTCCAGACACGCGAAAATGTGATAGTCAGTTCGGTTTTCGACGACAGCATTGAAGACAACGACGACATCATTACCCCCATCCGTTACCGTATGTCCTTGTCCGAATATTTCGGCCTTCATGGGCTTGAACACGACTTGGCCTCGCGCAAGCACAACCCCATAAGGACATCCCATGAGTCGGAAAAGATATTCAATTGTTTCAAACACCGCAATCTTTCACAACCCGCCTTTGATGCTATTGAGCAGCTCCGTTTGCAATATCGTGGCACCAAACGACCTGTGGGCATATCAGAGATAGCCCGAGGCTCTCGCAACCATCGCGACGCCGTCCCAGGCATCCATCAGTTGTTGCACTCCTTTGGCTTCGTCCCCTCACGTCCCGACCAGCTCCAACCCGAAGAGATCGACTATCTTACTGGAGGCTGGTTTGAAGAATATGTTTATTTCCTCTTACTACGACTCGTCGACCCCCAGCAGATAGCCATCGGTGTGCGCATCTCTCGCCCCGGCAGCCAGCACAACAACGAGCTCGATGTGGTATTTATCAAAGCAAATACACTCTTCGTCGTCGAGTGCAAGACAGGTGTGGCTACCGACCATCTTTTCAATGAGATAGTCTATAAAGCCTGTGCCTTGAAAGAAGCCTTCTTAGGCATGGCGAGCCATCCCTACATCTTCACCCTCAAAAACGACCTCGACCATCGCTTGGAACAAGTGTCGGACATGATGGGCATCACCTTATGCGCCAAGAGTGCGCTTGTCAGCCCAAACAAAATGGCATCTGTGGCCGAACAAATGCGCACCCTTGCCCACGAAGAGTAATTTAATTGAAAATTGAGGTATAGGTTATTGGTTATAGGTTATTGGTTATCGTTGGGCGGGAGCCGCCTTTATTAATTGAGAATTGAAAATTGAGAATTGAAAATTAGGCGGCAGCCCACCAAGTCACTAATCACTAATCACTAATCACAGCTCACAATTCATTTGCGTCCCTCAAACCATTCTTCCATAGTTTCGGCATCCATATACACCACATGCAGGGTGTTGGAGATACCGTTGAAGTAATGAGCCATAGCGATATCGCCATCTTTGCGAGGCCAAGCCAGCATCACATACGAGTCTTCGAAATGCACACGCTCAAAAATTCCCGAGGTGGGGTAGGCGTGACCATAGAGACGGGTGATGTGGTCGATAACCTTCTTGTACCTAATCTGCCATTGTTCCGACGAACAATTCACCGAAGCGCCGCCGGGAGTCTCAGTCAGCCGTTTCAACGCCACGCTGACCATGCATACCTTCTCCGTTTTCGGGGTGACGAAAACAAACAGATCTACCACCTCGCCCACGTAAGTGCCACGATAGGTGTATTTCCCATTCTTTTCAGGCTTGTCCGACACCCGTTCGTAGCCCATCTCCACCAATTTGGCATGGAAAGAGCCATAATCCTGACCCATTTTCAAACCTTCAAAATTAAATTGAACAGGTTGGCAGGTTTTGGGCATTGTTGAGGGTACTAGTTTGCGACCATCAGGGCGGGAAGATGCCTTCAATGTTTGATGGGCATCTCTTACCGACACTTTGTTTTGAGCCGAAACATTGAACGAGGCACAAAAAGCCATCGTCAGCAGCAAAGTAAAAATGGCATGTTTTTTCATATTAATGGAGTTTTTTGATTCGCCTGCAAAAATACGACAAACTTTTCAGGAAAAATCCTAACCTGGTATGTAATTTTCTATAAAAACACCTACATCTGACAATTCTTAGTTGTACAACGACAAAATGAATTCACGCACATGCGAAGGCATCAGTTTGAGATCTTCGGGCGGGAATTTACCATGTTCATTCACCAATGTTTCTAATTTTCCCACTTGTTCCTCGTTAAGGTTCTCTATCTTCCATT
>JAZUIX010000135.1:0-27442 GCA_045642445.1 Bacteroidales bacterium
ATGGCTTCGATCCGACTTAGCGATTTCTCTAAATATAAAAAATCCGATATATGAGGATTCTTGTTTTCACAGGTTGGGAAGTATTTTCGTTGATTCGGAATCAAGTCAAAGAATAGACTCTTTTGTTAGAAAGTTCATAAGTAAAGAACTGAACTTTTATTTCAAAAATACTAACGCTAAGATGAACTTTGATAGATTAATGGAAAATAGAATTTATCAGGATACGGAATTATTCTGAATATTACAAATTATTAAACAACATGACAGTACAAGAAATTTTCAATACGGTAGAAATTCGTGAGGTTGAGATTGAAATTCTTTCAATCATTGAAGAAAATGATAGGCGTTGGTGCTCAAATAATGCTTATACCGAGGCTGTCAAGCATCTACTATCAGTCAGAAAAAGTGTGCTTGACGCAAAATTCGTCATGGACGAAAACTATAAGTCATTACTTTCAGATTTCAACGAAGCCCTCATAGCGCAAGCCACAGAAATGAGAAAGCGTGCCATTGATCTGCACAGTGCGAGCATTAACTGTGGAATAGAAAGCGACATAGAAACGACCGGCAAATGCTTCCTCGGCTACAAATACTCTTCGATACATCCTGTGCAGACCATGAGGGCAAAGAAAATCTAGAATATTCTCAATGGTTCTTACGACGAGTTCATGCCTCTGTATTACAATGGTGCATGTAGTTTTTCCATTAGTAATAATGAAAAGCCTGAATCCGTAAACCAGATGCTTTATCTTAACGATTCACTTGGCAACTGGAATGAAATGCTTGATAAGGAGATGACGAAGGACATGCACTTGATCTATCCTTTCCATGCTCTGTTTACCGACATGGACTTTTCTATCTATGACTTGCTATGGGTAAGGGATTTCAACATAGTGATTACTACGGAAAGCAATTACGGCTCGTATCCAGGTGATGAAGACAAATACGACGACATAGACTTTAATACGTGTATATCACAACATAGTTTACACGTAATCAAACACTTGTAACCAATAATACAAACTCACCATAAAGTAGCGGCAGAGGAGTAAGTGGCATTGTTTGTTATTCCTTAAACAAAACAAAAGAGATGGCTTTTTGCCATCTCTTCAGTACCCCAGGAGGGACTTGAACCCTCACGCCATTGCTGACAGCAGATTTTGAGTCTACCGCGTCTACCATTCCGCCACCAGGGCAAATTTCTCTCTCGAAATCGGGTGCAAAATTACACACTTTTTCCGACATGGCAAAATTTTTTTTCAAAATTGTTTCTATTCAAGAAAAAAATTGTATCTTTGCAGTCTCAAAATCAATACAAAATGGGCGATATAAAATCTGATAAAGTATTCATTTTTGCGGGTCGTGCAACCGAAAACTTGGCTCGCAGAGTGGCCGAAATTTACGGTATTCCTCTGGGAAATTCAACTGTTTTCCAGTATGCCGACGGCGAATTCCAACCCTCTTTCGAGGAAACCATCCGTGGTGGCATTGTCTTCATTATCCAATCCACCATTCCCCCTTGCGACAATCTTTTTGAGCTTCTCATGATGATTGATGCCGCCAAGCGTGCCTCTGCTCAGAAGATCATTGCCGTTATTCCTTATTATGGTTTCGCCCGTCAGGACCGTAAGGACAAACCCCATGTGCCTATCGCATCGCGCCTCATTGCCGATATGATTACCACTGCCGGTGTCGACCGCGTCATCTGCATGGACCTCCACGCCGACCAGATCCAGGGTTTCTTCACCATTCCTGTCGACCACCTGTACGGTTCGTCGCTGTTCATGCCCTACATCCGCGAGAAATTCGAATCGGAGGATGTGATGTTTGCCAGCCCCGACATGGGCGGCAGCAAACGTGCCGGCATGTATGCCAAGACCCTCAACAACAGTTTCGTTATCTGCTACAAGCACCGCAACAAGCCCAACGAGATTGGCGAGATGCGCCTTATTGGCGATGTGACGGACAAGCACGTCATTCTGCTTGACGACATTATCGACACTGGTTCCACTATCTGCAAGGCTGCCCAGATCATCAAGGACAGTGGTGCAAAGAGTGTCCGTGCCATGATCACCCATCCCGTGCTCAGCGGCAATGCTATCGAGAAGGTTGAGAACTCCTGCCTCGAGGAGCTCGTCACCACCGACACCATCCCGCTGAAACGCGAGAGCAGCAAGATCCATGTCCTTTCGTGCGACTGGCTCCTCGCCGAGGCTATCCGCCGCGTGGTCAACTACGAATCACTCGACAACCTCTACGAGACCACCATCCACCACAAGGGCGTTATCCACAAAATGTAAATTATTAACCAGGCCGAAAGGCCATAAAAACACAAAAAAATGAGAATAGTATCATTGAGCGGTTCTCTCCGCGAGAACGTAGGGAAAAAAGATGCTAAGGCTCTGCGTCGCGACGCTAAAGTGCCTTGCGTAATGTATGGTAAAGGCGAACAGGTTCTGTTTTCAGTTCCTCAGACCGAGTTCCAGCGCATCCTCTTCAACCCCGAACCCTGTTACGTCGAAATCAACATCAATGGCGAGAAACGTCGCGCCATGTTGAAGGACATCGATTTTCACCCTGTGACCGAGATCGTCTATCACTGCGATTTTTACGAACTGAGCGACGATAAGGCTATCGTTATGTCCATCCCCGTGCACACCACCGGTACTTCCTGCGGCGTGATGAAGGGCGGCAAACTGGTTTACAAGCAGAAGAGACTCAACGTCAAGGCTCTCCCCGGCAACATGCCCAGCGAGATTCTTATCGACATCACCAACCTCGACATCGCTCAGCGTTGCAAGGTGCAGGATATCCCCGCTGAAAACTTCACCATCCTCAATCCCAAGAGCAGCGAGGTCGTTGTTATCAACAGCACCCGTGCTGCCGCTACTGCTGAGGAAAGCGAAGCTGCTGCCGAGTAATTCTTCACGACATTCCAAAAGAGCCGCACTCTCAACATGCGGCTCTTTTTTAGTAGTTTTTCAATAACCGACACTCAATTATGCACAAATCCGGTTTCGTCAACATTATTGGCAACCCCAACGTGGGCAAATCGACCCTCATGAACGCCCTCGTGGGCGAGAGGCTCAGCATCATCACCAGCAAAGCACAAACCACCCGACACAGAATCATGGGCATCGTCAACGGCGACGATTTCCAAATTGTCTACACCGACACTCCCGGCATAGTCAACCCTCACTACAAGCTCCACGAGCAGATGATGGGCTTTGTGAACAGTGCCCTACAAGATGCCGACCTTTTCCTCCTTGTGACAGAAATAGGCGAGACGTTCAAGAACCAGGAGGTTCTGACCAAAATCATTCATTCCGACACCCCTATCATCCTTGTCATCAACAAAATCGACCTCTCCAACCAGCAGGTCATCAACGACAAGATTGCCTATTGGCACAACCAGATTCCCCGTGCCATCATCGTGCCCTGCTCGGCTACCGAAAAATTCAATGTGGACACCATTTTCGACTACATTCTCCAGCTGTTGCCCGAAAATCCCCCCTATTTCCCCAAAGACGAACTGACCGACCGTTCCATGCGGTTCTTCGTCAGCGAGATCATCCGCGAAAAACTACTTCTCTTTTATCAAAAAGAGATACCCTACAGTTGCGAAGTGGCGGTAGAGAGTTATGAGGAGAAGGACGGTATCGACAACATTCGTGCCATCATTTTCGTGGAGCGCGAATCGCAAAAAGCCATCCTCATAGGGCATCAGGGACAGTCGATCAAAAAGGTGGGCGTGGAAGCCCGCAAAGACATTGAGGAATTTACCGGCAAACGCTGTTTCCTCAACCTCTACATCAAGGTGCTGAAAGACTGGCGCAACAGCGACAAAGCCTTGAAGCAATTCGGCTACGAGACTAGTGATTAGACCTGTGACTAGTGACTAGTGACTAGTGACTAGTGACTGGTGACTGGGAGGGCGGCAGTCACCTAATCACCAGTCACCAGTCACTAATCACCAGTCACCTCTCTCATAAGAAAAAGAGTGGCTTGTTTTCAAACCACTCTTTTTCTTATTTTCCAATTTTCTTAGAAATATCTGATGTCGCGCTCAACAATGTTGGTAAGAATCTTCTTATTGTCGTCGAGCAGATACTCGCTACGGGTCACCCAGTTGCCTTCCTCGTCATAATTGTACTCATAGAGGGTAATCGTCAACTCGGGGTCGTTGGGGTCTTCGTAGTAGTCGTAGAGCGTAGAGCTGATGGGCTGATCGTAGGCATCGTATTCGTAGCGGATCTCTTGCACCTTCATACCTTTGCTGTTGAAGACCACAGTCTTGTAAATATTGTCGTTATCGCCATAAATATAGAGTTCGCGACGGAAAACATTGTTGGCATGGTCGTTGTAGCTCAACTGGCTGATACGGCCCTGAGCATCATACTTATACAGCACACGGCTCTCCACCTGGCGTTCCTCGTCCTCCACATACACTTCGGTAAGAATCAGGTCGGCATCATACAGATAATAGGTACGGCCTATCACGTTCTCTTCCGGGTCGACAATGTGTTCCAAAGTGACCAAACCGAAACCATCGTGTTTGTAACGGGTTTTGAAGATCATGCTATCCTCCTCGCTGGAGAGATAGGCCTGGCTGCGACGCTGCCCTTTCTGATTGTATTTGGTCTCGAGACGTTCCAAAACGCTGCCGCGATGGTTGTCGCGCTCGGCCTCATACATCACCGACATCACATCCTGCACCTCGCCACGCAAACCGTCTCTCTGACAGTCAGACATGACATCGGGCATACGTTGGTCGGTTTTCTGTGGAGCATTGGGGCGACGCTGCACTGCCTGATTGGGTCGATCGTTGATTCGTCCCCGCAGGTTATCATTGTTTTGGGCCGCCAAACACCCCGTCAAACACAAGAATGTGGTAACAATCAGAATCTGCTTTATTTTCATAATATTCTATATACTAATATATTGCACTTACTTTTTACTTCAAAAAGACACTTTTTCGCGAGTTCAAAGTTACAAAAAAAAACGGATATGAGAAAATTTTAGTATTTTTGCACACGAAAAAATACAAAAAAATTTCAATGGAATCCACCATATTGGTTTGTTTTTTAGCCTACACTCTGATACTTTTCGGGGTCATGTGGCTCACTTCGCGCCGAAGTGCGGGCAACGATGCCTTCTTTCGCGGCCAGCGAAAATCGCCTTGGCCCGTGGTGGCCTACGGCATGATCGGGGCCTCCCTTTCGGGTGTCACCTTCATGTCGGTGCCTGGCGGGGTATATTCTGGCCAGTTCACCTATCTCCCCCTCGTCTTTGGCTATGTGCTCGGCTATGCCGTCATAGCCTTCCTTCTGCTGCCCCTCTACTACCGCCTCAACCTCACCTCCATCTACAGTTACCTGCAGCAACGATTCGGCATCGCCTCCGAAAAAACAGGCGCCCTCTTCTTCATCCTCTCACGTCTTTTAGGCTCCGCTTTGAGGATGTATCTGGTGGTCTTTGTGCTGTATGAATTCGTATTCCGCTCCTGGGGCATCCCCTTCTGGGTGCCCGCGGTGATATTCATTGCCATCATACTCCTCTACACCTTCCGTGGAGGCCTCAAAACCGTGGTATGGACCGACACCCTCCAAACCACCTTCCTGCTCCTTGCCGCCATCATCACCGTGGTGGCCATTCTTCGACAACTCGACCTCTCCCTCCCACAACTGCTCCAAACTTCCTCCGACAAAGGCTACACCCGCGTCTTCGAAACCGACCCTTCGGCGGGCAAATATTACTGGAAGCAAATCCTCAGCGGCATGTTCATAACCATCACCATGACGGGCCTTGACCAGGACATGATGCAGAAAAACCTCACCTGCAAATCGCTCCGTGCCGCACAAAAAAACGTTATCACCAGCAGCCTCCTCTTTATTGTCGTGAACATACTCTTCCTCTGTCTGGGGGCCGCACTCATCACCTACGCCGACGTTACAGGCTTCGCGCTCCCCGTAAACGAAGCAGGCGCCGTGGTGGGCGACAAAATATTCCCCGCCATAGCCTTCCACCTGAGCGACTTCACCGCCATAGTGTTCGTGCTCGGCATGGTGGCCGCGGGCTATTCCAGCGCCGACGGAACCCTCACCGCCCTCACCACAACCTTCTGCTACGACTTCCTATCCTTTGACAAAAACACCGGCGAAGAAGGCTCCCAGCGCCAAGTGCGCATACGTCGCATGGTGCATGTGGGCTTTGCCCTGCTCTACCTTCTGGTCATCATCGCCTTCCGCCCCTTCCACACACAATCGCTCATCGACACCCTCTTCGACATCGCAGGCTTCACCTACGGCCCTCTGCTGGGCCTCTACACCTTCGGCCTCTTCACCCGCCGAAAAGTCCGCGACCGTTGGGTGCCCCTCGTCGCTGTGATCTCACCCGTGGTGTGCTACCTTTTGAAAATCTACATGCCCCAGCTCACGGGCTACCATTTCGGCTTCGAGCTGCTCCTCGTCAACGGGCTCCTCACCTTCCTCGGCCTCTTAGCCTTCAGCACCCCCTCCAACCAAAAGCAATAACCGCCTCATGAACTTCTACACCACCATACTCGGATCGGGAGCCGCAGTGCCCACAAACGCACGCCATTGCAGCGGCCAGGTCGTAAACATCAACGGTTTCAGAATACTCCTCGACTGCGGCGAGAGCACCCAGACACAGGTGCGTTTCTTTCATCAAAAGCTGCAGGCTCTCGGCACCATACTCATCACCCACCTCCACGGCGACCACTTCTTCGGCCTCCCAGGGCTCCTGAGCAGCATGCACCTCTGTGGCCGCACCGAACCTGTGGACATCTACGCCCCTGCGGGAATAGCCTCGGCCATGGGCCTGTTTCTCGACACCGCCGGGAGCCACCTCGCTTTCGAAGTTCGATACCACGAACTGTCGCACACCGAGGGCTGCATCCCCATTTTCGAAAACACCCGATGCCTCATCAGCGCCTTCCCCCTGATGCACTCGCTGCCCACCTACGGCTACCTCATCGAGGAAAAGCCTCGCGGCAAAAATCCCGCCCGACGCTATGCCTATTGCACCGATACGGGCTATACCGAGACCTTCCTCCCTTTCATAGAAGGGGTGAACCTCCTCTGCCTCGAAAGCACCTTTGAAAACCGTTACGAGCCCATAGCCAACGAAAAACTCCACTGCACCGCCTCGCAGGCAGCCACCCTGGCCCTCAAAGCCCATGTCCAGCAACTGCTCCTCACCCATATCAGCGCCCGCGTGAAAGAGCCCGAGCCCCTCCTGGCCGAGGCCCGCGCGGTATTTCCCGCCTCAACAATCGCCTCCGATGGCGACCAGTTCGAGGTGCACTACCAAGCCTCGCAAGCCCCCGAACCCGCAGCAAACCTCGCGGCAGGCCATTGAAGCATACCCCTGGGGTCGCTGAAGCCTCGCTGTGATTCCGATATGATTCCGATATGACTCCGATATGATTCCGATATGGATCCGATATAAGAGGTCGGAATCATATCGCAAACATATCGCAAACATATCGGAAGGAAGTGGGGGAAAAAGCGGCTCTTCTACGACGAATCCCCTTTCTCACAGAAAAGGCTGAGGGACAATTATTTTACAAAATATCGTAATTTTATTATATATACATTCGTTTTTTTTCGTATATTTGCATTTTTGTGTGGAGCCGTACTCCCACGGCAATGGTTTATTAAATAATTAGATAACATAAAAACAAAGATACAATAGATGGCAAATTTTCTTTCCAAACTATTCGGCACCAAGGCCGACCGCGACCTCAAGGAGGTGAAACCCCTGCTCGACGCCACCCTCAAGATATACCCCGAGATTCAGAAACTGAGCAACGACGAGCTCCGCGCCAAGACGCTTGAGTTCAAGGAGCGCATCCGCAAAGAGGTGGAGGCGGAAGAGAACGAGCTGGCCGAGCTTCGCCAGCGCATCGAGGAGGAATACGACATGCCCATCGATGAGAAGGAGGAAATTTACAAACGCATCGACAAGCTGGAGAAGGATTCTTACGACAAGACCCAGCAGGTGCTCAACGATATACTGCCCGAGGCCTTCAGCGTGGTGAAGGAGACGGCACGCCGCTTTGCCGAGAACGAGCAGGTGGTGGTCACCGCCAACGACCACGACCGCGCCCTGGCCGTGAAACGCGACAGCGTGAACATCGACGGCGACAAGGCCGTGTACGACAACCAGTGGATGGCCGGAGGCAATATGATCAAGTGGGACATGGTGCACTACGATGTGCAGCTGATTGGCGGCTCGGTGCTCCACAGCGGCAAGATTGCCGAGATGGCCACCGGTGAGGGTAAGACCCTCGTGGCCACCCTGCCTGTCTACCTCAACGCTCTGCCCGGCAAGGGCGTGCACGTGGTCACGGTGAACGACTACCTGGCCAAGCGCGACTCGGAATGGATGGGCATGCTGTTCGAGTTCCACGGCCTCTCGGTCGACTGCATCGACAAGCACGAGCCCCACAGCGACGAGCGTAAGGCCGCCTACAATGCCGACATCACCTACGGAACCAACAACGAGTTCGGTTTCGACTACTTGCGCGACAATATGAGCCGCAACCCCGAGGAGCTGGTGCAGCGTGGCCACAACTACGCCATCGTCGACGAGGTGGACTCGGTGCTTATCGACGACGCCCGTACCCCCCTCATCATCAGCGGCCCCACGGGCAAGGACGACGAGGACCAGGAGTTCGACCGTTTCAAACCTGTGATCGAGAAACTCTACAACGCCCAGCGAGTGCTGGTGACCAAGGTGCTGGCCGATGCCAAAACAGGCCTCGCCTCCAACCCCGATCCCAAGCCCGAAGAGGAACCCGCCAAGCTGTTGCTCAGAGCCTATCGCGGCCTGCCCAAGAACAAGGCCTTGATCAAGTTCTTGTCCGAGACGGGCATCAAGACCATTCTGCAACGCACCGAGAATTTCTACATGCAGGAGCAGAACAAATTCATGCACATCATCGACGACGATCTGTACTTCACCATCGACGAGAAGAACCGCACCGTGGAGCTCACCGACAAGGGTATGGACTTTCTCACAGGCATGGGCGAGGACCGCAATTTCTACCAGCTTCCCGACATCGGCAGCATGATTGCCGAACTGGAGCACGAGAACCTCACCCCCGAAGAAAAGGCCGCCCGCAAGGAGCAGATTTATGCCGACTTCGCCGTGCAGAGCGACCGTGTGCACACCGTGGACCAGTTGCTGAAGGCCTACGCGCTGTTTGAGAAGGATGTGGATTATATCGTGGACGAGAACAAGCAGGTGAAGATTGTGGACGAGCAGACGGGCCGTATCATGGAGGGCCGCCGCTGGAGCGACGGTTTGCACCAGGCTGTCGAGGCCAAGGAAAACGCCAAGGTGGAGGCCGCCACGCAGACCTATGCCACCATCACGCTGCAGAACTATTTCCGCATGTATAAGAAACTGGCGGGTATGACCGGTACGGCAGAGACCGAGGCAGGCGAGTTTTGGGACATCTACAAGCTGGATGTGGTGGTAATCCCCACCAACCGCCCCATCGCCCGCGACGATATGGACGATATGATTTACAAGACCAAGCGCGAGAAATACAAGGCCGTCATCGACGAGGTGGAACGCCTCACAGGCGAAGGCCGTCCCGTGCTGGTGGGCACCACAAGCGTCGAGACCTCCGAATTGCTGAGCAAAATGCTGAAGATGAAACATATCGAGCACAGCGTCTTGAACGCCAAACTGCACCAGAAGGAGGCCGAGATTGTGGCCCACGCCGGCGAGCCAGGGCATGTCACCATCGCCACCAATATGGCAGGTCGTGGTACCGACATCAAGCTCAAGGGCGGTGTGCGAGACGCAGGCGGTTTGGCCATCATCGGCACCGAGCGCCACGAATCGCGCCGTGTGGACCGCCAGCTGCGTGGTCGTGCAGGCCGTCAGGGCGACCCTGGCAGCAGCCTGTTCTTCGTATCCTTAGAAGACGACCTGATGCGTATCTTCGGATCGGAACGTATTGCCAGTGTGATGGACCGCATGGGACTGCAAGAAGGCGAAGTGATTCAGCACTCGATGATCACCAAGCAGATTGAAAAAGCACAGAAGAAGGTGGAAGAAAACAACTTCGGTATGCGTAAACGACTGCTCGAGTACGACGACGTGATGAACAACCAGCGCACGGTGATCTACAACAAACGTCGCAACGCGCTGTATGGCGACCGTTTGAGCATCGATATCAGCAATATGTTCTACGACACCTGTGCCCTGATTTACGACGATGCCGAGCGAGATCACGACTGGGAAGGCTTCAAGATGGAGATGATCCGCGTTTTCGCCCTCGAGGTGCCTTTTACCGAGAAGGAGCTCTTCAACGCCCGCCACGACGATGCAGTGCAGAAACTCTACGATTTGGTCTACAACGCCTACAAGGAGCGTATGCAGCGTATCAGCGACCTCGCCTACCCCTTCATCCAGCGCATATACGAAAACACCCGCTACATCAATGTGGCCTTCCCCATCACCGATGGCAAGAAGACCCTGAATGTGGTGACGCCTGTGAAGAAATCGTATGAGAACAAAGGCCGCGAGGTGCAGTTAAGCATCGAAAAGGGCATCACCCTGGCCATCATCGACGACCTGTGGAAAGACCACCTGCGTGAGTTGGACGAATTGAAGACAAGCGTTCAAAATGCCTCCTACGAGCAGAAAGACCCGTTGTTGATTTACAAATTTGAGAGTTTCAACCTCTTTGAAAAGATGTTGCTTGAGATCAACCGCGAGATATCCTCGTTCCTGAGTCGAGCCACACTTCCCGTCAAAGAAGACAACGACATGCACGAGGCCCGCCAACCCAAACGCGACAACCGCAACCTGAGAGCCAGCCACGACGAAGCCGCCACAAGCACCCAACGTGCCATGGACCAAGCCGCAAAACAGCAGACAGGCGAGCGTCCCAAGCCGCAACCCGTGCATGTGGAGAAGAAAGTCGGACGCAACGACCCCTGTCCCTGCGGAAGTGGCAAGAAATATAAAAACTGCTGCGGCAAAGACGCCGATTAACCGCAACAACATATACTATAGGTAAGTTCAAAAAGCACCTATAAAAAATAAGCACCTCAAACCGAGGTGCTTATTTTTAACTGCTCGAAGCAGAGAGTTCTTTATTTTACCACTAACCGACGAGTTACGATGTTGCCGTTTTGGGTGAAACGAACTGTGTAGAGGCCCTGGGCCATTTTGTCGGTGCGGAGGGTGAAACGTATGGTGCCTGCACTTTGCAGCGTGGTGCTATGCACCAAGCGACCAAGGTTGTCGAAAATTGCCACTCGACAATCGGCTCCATTGCCGAGATTGATTTGAATGTCGGCATGGTCGTGAGCGGGGTTGGGATAGAACTGTCCAAAGGCCTGCTCTGTTTCAACGGGGTCGATGGCGACAAACGGATGAGGAGCCTCGTTGGTGTCGAGATAGGTGCGATTGGCATCAAACACAAAGGTGATGTCGTTCATGGGACGAGGATCGGTGGAGAAGTCGTAATTGACGCTGTCCAACGCTTCCTCGGTGCCATCGTAGAAGAAGCTGTAGTAGCCGCCCTGATGTGCAGTCATGGGCTTGGTGATGGTCTTGCCATTGTTGCTGGTGGCGCTGATGTAATATTCGTATGTAATCATCACAGGTCGCAACGTGGCGACGGTGTCGATACCACTGATTGTGTCGTAGGAATAGTGATAGGTGTACTCTTCAATCGGTGTGACAATCTCAACAGAGTCGGTAACCACGGTGTCGTATCCCACGACCACGGTGTCGATGCTGAGGAGGGTACTGTCGATGTGGGTGAAAGGATTGAAGGCGGTATCGATGATACGATCGTTGAGGTCGGCAGTAGGGATAAGGCCCGAGAACTTGTTGCCGTTGGCCACAAGGGCGATGGTGTCCCAATCACCTCTCACATCACCATCTGTGACACGGTAGATGCACTCGGCATGGCTGATGCCACTACGGTTGGTGATGATGGCACTGACGGGGATATCGTGGCCACGCATGGCCACGGCATTGCCCACAACGCTCTTGTGGAGAATGCGGACGGGGTTGTCGGCAGGGATCTGCTTCGTGACACAGTGGAGAGCACCGCCCGAGCCGTCGAACTCACGAACATCGATGGGATAGATGGTGTAGCCGGGGTAGGCGGCCTTGAGCGCCTCAATGTTCGCACGATCCCAAGCAGCCGTAGGTTGCCCGTTGCTGACAGCGGAGAAACAGGGCTGGAGAATGAGGTCGTTGACGAAAGTGTGATTGCTATACGTGCGGGTGTAATAATAATCGTAGTCGCTCTGCGAAGGGAAGTTTCCACCATTGTCGGTGCTGGGGAAAGGAATAGTGCTCTTGTAGTAAGGACGGTCGAAGATGCTGGTGTAGGAGCAGAGAGAGTCGATGTTGCGGGCACCCGTGCGATAATCCACCCAATTGCTGTAGACAGAAGGCATGACGGAGAAAACGAAACCATTTTCTTCGCACATATCGGCATAAAGGTCGACATGACCTGTGCCTCCGTCGTACCGATAAGCCGTCAGCACATGGGTCTCACGTTGTCCCAAAAGGTCGTGCAACGCCTGACGTGTCTGAGCATTGGAGAGGGGGGATTTGGACATATAGTGAATGCTGCTGGTGTTGCGGCCATCCCAAGTAAGCTGACCCCGATAGTCGGCATTGTTGCCATAGACGGCATCGCTGGTGAAAAGGAGACCTGCACCATCCACGAGGCAGTTGCCTCCCTCCCACTCGATCGTGTTGATGTAATTAGGGATACCCATCTGGCGGGTGATGAGCGAAGGAAGCGAGTCGTCGAGGGCACGACCGGGATAATACTCAAAGTCGAGCATAGCCACGCTGTCCTCATCGCCGTGATAGAAACAGATGGGGCCGCAGTCGCGATACCAGAACGAGTTGCCGGCACCGATGATGAAACGGACATTGTCGCTGCGGAGGTGCTTGCGGTTGAGGGTGCGGAGCACCTTGGCCGTATCGGCCTCACTCTCCACACGCACCCAAGCCTCGGCACCGCCCTTCTGGATGCCGTCCATCAAATAGAAAAACGTCATACCGAAGCTGCTGTTGGTGTCCATAACACATTTGTAAGGGCCATAGATGCCGGTTGAAGTCCACCCACGGGTGCTATATTTCAGATACTCTGCCACACCCGTGACCACAGGGTCGGCCAGATAAGTGCCCGCACCGAGGTTGGTATCGGGTTTATAGGAATAATAGGGGCAGACAACGATGGCCTGCACCTCCTCCCATTCGCCGGGGAACCACACACGGTCTTCGGGCAGGGCTTTGACATTCTTTGCAGCGGGAGCCGCCTCGCCGATGGGGAAAGCCTCGTTGACCTGGTGCGAGATGTCGCGCTGATGTTTGAACTGGCGCCACGACTTTTGCAATTCCTCTTCCGACATATTGCTCTGAGCCATCACAGAGAACGAAACGGCCAAGGCCATCAAGGCAAAAAATAGTTTTTTCATTGATAGTTTTTTTTTATTTTTTTCTTCGAAACAATTGTGTCTCTCACCTCGGCTTGGTGAAGGGGTGATTCACCTTCGCCGATCCTTCGTTGCAGGTTCGTTGCACCTTCGTTGCAGGTTCGTTGCAGAAACGACCCCTATAACGACCCAAAAGCGACGTTACAATGAGGCAACAGTGCACCCGATTGTGAGATTTATTTTGTTCAAAGATGGAGAGCATGAGCGGTAGAAACCCTCAAACCCTCCATCCTTAACATGTCCTCTCTGTTTATTTTTTGAGGCCGAGGATTTCGCGAGCCTCGTCGCTGGTGGCCACTTGGCGGCCGAGCAGTTTGGCCATGCGGACGACCTTGTCGACCAATTCGCCATTGCTCTTGGCCAAAACGCCACGTTCGAGGTAGAGGTTGTCTTCAAAACCCACGCGGACATTACCGCCCATAACGATGGCGGGAGCGGCCAGCTGGAAGGCATAGCGGCCGATACCGGTGGCTGTCCAGGTGCTGCCAGCGGGGATGTTTTTCACGAGCCAGCAGAGGTTGTCGACGGTGGCGGGGGTGCAGCCGGGGACGCCCAAAACGAAGTTGAACTGCATGGGGTCGGCAGGGACCTGGCCTTTGCGAGCCATGGTGAGGATGGTGTCGAGGTGGCCCATTTCGAAGCACTCGTATTCGGGCTTGATGCCGCGCTCCATCATACGTTTGCCGAAGGCGCGCATGGTGGGCATGGTGTTGTCGAAAATCTCATCGCCGAAATTGCAGGTGCCGCAGTCGAGGGTGGCCATTTCGGGCTTGGGAGTGGTGTCGGTGCTCTGGAGGCGCTCATCGGGGGTCATGCCCACGGCACCACCCGTGGAGGGGATGAGAATGACGTTGGGGCACTCTTTGTAGATGGCCTCTTCGCACTCCTGGAAACGCTCACGGCTCTGCGTGGGGGTGCCATCGTCGTAGCGGACATGGAGGTGAACAATAGCGGCACCGGCATCGACTGCCGACTTGGCTTCGCGCACAATTTCTTCAACAGTGTAAGGAACGGCAGGATTCTGCTCTTTGGTAACTTCGGCGCCACAAATGGCGGCGGTGATAATCAGTTTATCCATATTATTGTATTTTTGTGTTTTTTGTGACTCGTGACTCGTGATTAGTAACTTGGAGGGCGGCAGCCACCTATTCACCGGTCACTATTCACTGGTCACTTTAAATAAAAATGCAAAGATACGAAAAATTTTCGTACTTTTGCAAAAAAATAAAACGATGCTGATTCTCGGAATTGACCCAGGCACCCAGGTATTGGGGTACAGTATTCTCAACACCGACGGCGAAAAGCCCCAGTTGGTGGTGATGGATGTGCTGTATCTGCGCAAGATTTCCGACTTTCACCTCCGTATTCGCAAAATTTACGACACCACACAGCGCATCATCGACTCATACCACCCCGACCACCTGGCCATCGAGGCCCCTTTTGCGGGAAAAAATGTGCAGTCGATGCTCAAATTGGGCAAGGCGCAAGGGGTGGCGATAGGTGCGGCCTTAGGGCGCGACCTTTCGTATACCGAATACGAACCTGCGGCGGTGAAACAGCGGGTGACGGGCAACGGTAACGCGGCCAAAGAACAGGTGGCCATGATGCTACAAAGCATCTTCGGCTTTGAGGCCATGCCGCAATATTTGGATGCTTCCGACGCCTTGGCTGTGGCTTACACCTGCTATTTGGAGCAAACCGACCCTCTGGGCGATTTGCGCAAGCAGTTGAAGCCTCAACATTCGAAGAAAAGCAAGAAACAGTTGTGGGGCGAGTTTGTGAAAAACAACCCCGAGATGGTGAACTAATTGAATAAAATAATACAAAATATGACTGAACAAAAGAAATCTTTTTCCTCAAGCATTGGCGCCATCATGGCTGCCGTGGGCTCGGCCGTAGGCCTGGGCAACATTTGGCGTTTCCCCTACATTTGTGGCAAATACGGCGGAGGTGCTTTTTTGGTTGTGTACCTGTGTTTCGTGTTTTTGCTGGGATCGGTGCTCATGATGTCCGAATTCGTTATCGGACGCCGCTCGCAGCACACCCCCATGAAGGCTTTTGCCTCCCTGCGCCCCGACCGCAAAGGTTGGGCCTTGGTAGGTTTGATAGGCATTGTGGCAAGTTTCTTCATCCTTTCGCAATATCTGGTGCTCTCGGGGTGGACAACAAGCTATATATGGGATGCCGTGAACGGCACCCTCGCCTCTTTGGGCACAGATGCCACGGCCATCAGCACCTATTTCCAACAATTCTCCACCAGTTCTATACGTCCCGCTTTGTGCTTGGTTATTTTTGCGGCATTGGTACTGATTGTCATCTTGGGTGGTGTGCAAAAAGGTATTGAAAACGTCAGCAAAATATTGATGCCCGTGTTGGTGCTCCTTATCTTGGTATTGTGTGTGCGAAGCCTCACATTGCCCAACGCAGGTCGTGGTGTGGAATACCTTTTCTCACCCGATTTCAGCAAACTCACCGGCGAAGGAGTTTTGGCCGCCCTGGGTCAGGCACTCTTTTCGTTGAGCGTGGGCATGGGCGTGATGATTGTGTACGGTTCCTACATTCCTGTGAACGACAACATTTTCAAGACCTCGATGTGGATTACCGTCTGCGACACCCTCATCGCCGTTTTGGCAGGCCTTTCCATTTTCCCCGCCGTGTTCAGCTGCGGATTAGACCCTGCTGGCGGCCCCGGATTGGTGTTCTGCGTCCTGCCTAATGTGTTCAACACTTTGGGCAATGCCGGCTCAATCTTTGCCACTATATTCTTTATATTGTTGGCTGTGGCAGCTCTCACAAGTGCCATTTCACTCTTGGAGGCACTTACCGCTTGGTTTGATGAGCACACCAAATGCAATCGAACCCTCTCGGCCATCATTTTCTTTGTAATCACCACCGCTTTAGGCATCGTGTTTTCCTTGTCGCTCGGCACCTTGTCCGATGTCACATTGGCCGACCTCACCCTCTTCGACTTTGTCGACCGCCTCAACAGCATCTACCTCCCGCCAATCTGTGCCTTGGGCACCATAGTGTTCTTTGGCTGGGTGATGCCCGAAAAGGATATCATCGACGAACTCAGCAATCACGGCACCATCAAAATCGGCTACTACAAAGTGTTCCGATTCCTGGCTCGCTATGTGGCTCCGCTGGCTTTGATTGTGGTGATTGTGAGCGGTATAATTAATTAAGAAGCTGTTTGAATTTTACTCAATAAAAATTAAACAGCTTCTAAGAAACCTTACCCCTATGAAGAAACTTTTGGTCACTATCGTTTGCTTGGCTTTGCTGGCGGGTTGTCAGCCGAAAAGTCCGAAACTGTACAACCCTGCCGAGGTGAAATTTGTTGCGGCATACAATCCTTTTTTGGAAAACCAATTCTATCCTTCATTAGTAATGGGCTTGTCCAACTATAAGGATACCGAGCCAACTATTCCCGACTCCAATGCGTTGTTCTCAGTTTCGGTGACTGCCCCCACCAACCACGCCGTACTTCGTGTGACCATTGATTCTTCAAACCTCAACTATGTGACCATTTTCCAAGAGGATTTGCCCAAGAAGGGCGAGCGCTACACCTTCTATCCCTCGCCGAAATGGAAATACGACAAACTCTACACCATACGGCAGCAAGGTGTCACCGACCTCACCTTCACATGCTTCATCAACGACGAGGAGGTCGATGTGAAAAACCTTCGTTTGAACTATCGTTCGGTGAACGACTGTCTTTTGAGCATACGCGACGTTTCTGGCAAACTGCACGATTTCCGCTGGCTCTTCGCCGCATACGTCAATGAGGAGCACCCCTACATCGACAGTATTTTGTCGGGAATGCTTGAGCAAGGGGTCATCAACAAAATCTCCGGCTATCAACTCAATAGCAAACATGTAGAAGATCAAGTCGAGGCCCTTTGGCACTATGCCCTGGAACGCGGCATCACCTATTCCTCAATTTCCTGTACTTCCAACCCCACCAAACGCTCCAACATCCAGCACATTCGTTTCTTCGACGAGGTTTACAACACCCGCCAAGCCAATTGCGTTGATGCCTGTGTGTTCTTTGCCTCGGTGATGCGCAAAATCGGCTTGAAGCCTGTGATTTTTGTCGAACCCTGTCACGCCTACCTCGGCTACTATACCGATAAAAACCGTAAAAACCTCAAACTGCTTGAAGCCACCATCACCGGCTGGGTCGACTTTGCCTCCCTGTCTCGCAGCTACGACCCTAAAGCCAATGGTGCAAACCGTCTCCCCGCCGCACAATACGAAAAGGTGTCCAAATATCTCACCGATTCGCAACAAGCCCTTTGGGAGTCGGGAAAAATGACTTTCGATGAATTGAAACACGCCGTTGCCCACAACCTCTTCATTAAAGCCAGCACCTACAATGAAGAGAATTACAACAATAATAAAGGGCTATTCAAAGATCCCGAAAATCTGCAATTCCAGCAACTCGACATCGAGCTACTCCGCAAGCAGGTTTCTCCCATCAACGGATAAAGGTGTGTTCGACAAATTCGACGTAGGAAAATAAAAAGTGACAGATTCGTCAATCTGTCACTTTTTTCATCTTCTTCAAGTGCATCTCGCCCTAATCCTCTTCTTCCGACGGTTCGCCAATCAGCGATTTGTACAGATTGTAGAATTGGTCGATAATAATTTTCTGCGTGAATTTTTCGCGTTGTTTGCGGCCTTTGGCAATCAATTCCTCTCGCAATGTGGGATTGTCAATCAGTTGCTTCATCTTCTCGGCTATCTCGTGCGAATCTTCAGGATTCACATACATTGCCGCATCGCCACCTGCCTCGGGCATGGACGACACATTGGAAGTGATGACGGGGATATCACAGCACATCGACTCCAAAATCGGTATGCCGAAACCCTCGAAGTGCGACACATACACCGATGCTATCGCACTAGCATACAAGCCCGGGAAATCCTCAAAATCGGCCTTGCTGATGATTTGCACGCGGTCGTTAAGTTTCAAACGCTTGATTTCATTCTGCAAATCCATATAATAACGTGTGCGAGGACGTCCCACAATCACCAAATGGTAATCTTTCGGCAACTCGGCCAAGGCTCGCACTACGGCCATCTGATTCTTGCGCTCCTCTATGGTGCCTACGCAGATAAAATATTTCTCGGGGAGGTGATAAAGCTGACGAATATCAGAAATATCCTCTTGAGGTATAGGACGCCAAAAAATGGGGTCGCACGATTGATATATAACCCGTATCTTTTCCTCAGGAACGTGCATCATATCAATCAAATCACGTTTTGTCTGCTCACTAATGGCCACCACGACATCTGCGCTCTTGCACGAATGTTTCATCTTGAGACGGTGCACAAAGCAGTCGAATTTTTTATAATATTGCGGATAACGCCACACAATCAAATCGTGCATCGTCACCACACGTTTGATATTGTGGGGTATGGCGTGAGGCAACTCGTGGCTGAGGCCGTGATACACTTTCACCTTATCGCCCGTGAGGTGCATCGAAATGCCGAACAATCGCCACAAATTAGGCAAATAGCGGTCAAAACCCGAAGGCTGATGAGTTGAAATATTGGCGTAACTGGAAAAATAGGTCTTATAGTCGCCCGCCATCTTGGGGGCATACAGAAAGGCACGAACGTCTTGATGTTCCTGGGCAAGACCGCAGATAAGCATGCGGCTGTAATTGCCCAAACCAGTGTTGTTTTGAAAAGCTCTTTTAGCGTCGAAACCAATAATCATACGTTAGGTGTTGTTATAAGATTTTGTGACTCGTGACTCGTGATTAGTAACTTGGAGGGCGGCAGCCACCTATTCACCGGTCACTATTCACTGGTCACTATTCACTTTTTTCATTATTTTGAAATTGCAAAAATACAAAAAAAATACGTATCTTTGCAAAATAAATTGAAAAATACAGCTAATGGTCAAAATTACAGCCGTCATCATCACCCAGGACGAGGCACGAAACATCGGTCGTTGCCTTCAATCGTTGCAAGATATTGCCGACGAAGTGGTGGTGGTGGATTCGGGGTCAACCGACGCCACCGAGCAGATTTGCGCCTCCTTTAATGTTCGTTTCACGCCCCATCCTTGGGAGGGTTATGATGGACAAAAGAACTTTGCCGACACCCTCGCCTCTCACGACTGGATTCTAAGTATCGATGCCGACGAAGCCCTCTCCCCCGCTTTGCAAACGAGCCTCCGCGATTTCAAAAACGGCTCTCCAGCCGACAACGAGGTCTTTAGCGTATGCCGTCTCAACAACTATTGCGGCAGCTGGATACACCATTGCGGATGGTACCCCGACGAAAAAGTGCGTCTATGGCGTAAAGGTGTTGCCTCTTGGGATGGTGTGGTGCACGAGGAAATTCGCTACGACCGTCCCGTGATCAAAAAACGCCTCGCCGGCGATTTGCTGCATTATACCTACTACAGCGTTGCCGACCACGCCTCACGACAAGTCAAATATGCCACCCTCGCCGCCCAAAAAGCCCATCAACAAGGGCGAAAATGCCGTCGCTGCACCCTCGCTCTAAAGCCGCTTTGGACATTCCTTCGCAACTACATTTTCAAAGGCGGTTTCCTCGACGGTCGTGCAGGATTTCTCGTATGCAAGATGTCGGCTTTCTACACCCTCGTCAAATATGCCAAACTGAACGAACTTTCAAACAAGCCTCTAAACTCTCAAAATTAACGCCTATGCCAGAAATAAAAGCTTCCAACAAAGACCTCTTCTCAAAATACACCTTCGAAGAGAAACAACGCCTCTACGAAGCTGCCGCCGAACTATACAGCGACAACAAACGCCAGCTCTTTGACCGCCTGGTCAAGAACCGCACGCGCCACATCAGCGTGGTACTTGAAGACATCTTCCAATCTCACAACGCAAGCGCCGTGCTTCGCAGCTGCGACTGCTTCGGCGTGCAGGATGTCCACGTCATCGAAGACCGCAACAAATACGCCCCCAACTCCGATGTTTCTATGGGTTCCGACAAGTGGGTGGATTACTATAAGCACCCCGACATACTCCAAACTTACGACGAGCTGCGCCAACGTGGCTACAAAATCATCGCCACCCTTCCCCATGAAAACGACACGATGATTACCGACCTCGACATCTCCCAACCCATCGCCCTCGTCTTCGGCACAGAACTCACAGGTCTCACTCCCGAAGCCATCGACCACGCCGACGGCTACGTCAAAGTGCCCATGTACGGCTTCACCGAGAGTTTCAACATCAGCGTCTGCGCCGCCCTCTCCCTCTTCTACCTCACCGAGAAGATGCGTGCCGACAAAAACATCCGCTGGCAGCTCTCCGACGAAGATCAGCTCACGCTCAAACTCTACTGGAGTATGCAAGTCATCCACGATGGCCGCCATGTGATGGAACAACTCGAACAACGCCTCTTTGATTCTTCAAAATGACAAATAAATTGCAAAACTAATATTTTATTTTGCAATATACAAAAAAATTGCTATCTTTGTAGATTGATACAATTACGAATAATAATATATAACATATTCAATATGAAAAAGATATTCCTTCTTGTCGCTCTCGTTTTATTGAGTCAGAACATCGTTTTCGCTCAAAAAGATAAAAATATCAAGGAATCCGATGTGCCCATGCGCTACATCAAAGATTTCCAAAATCAAGCCCGCGATGCACAAAACGCATCTTGGTCAATGGCTCCCGACAGTAGTGCCTATATGGTCACCTACAACACCCCCGAAGGCGACAAACAAGCCCTCCGTTTCACCAAAAAGAGCACCGAAACCCGCTATTATGTCGACGCCCAATACTATCCCCACGCCATCCAAGACACCGTCGCCAACCTCTTCCCCAAGCACAAAATTGACCAAGTTTACATCCGCAATTTCAACAAGAAGATGACCTACCAAGTGCGTATCGTCCGCACCAAAGGTTTCCTCTTCTGGCGTAAGGAAGCCGAGCCCAAGATCCTCTCCTTCGAGACAAACTGCAAGCTCATCGAAGCCCTTGACGAAGAATAAAGATAAGTTTTTTTTCAACTTTTTTATTGTTTTTGCCCGTATTGTTTTTCAATACGGGTTTTTGTTTAATTAGGTACGTTATTTCAACCTACCTCTACTCAAATCTGATGTAATCCTGCTCGTCGCAGTAGTCGTCTATAATCTGCAATATCTCCAAGCCGTATTTGGCCACCTTCACCTTGCCCATACCGATTATCTTGAGCAAAGCCTTGCTGTCTCTCGGCAGCTTGTCGGCTATCGCCAAAAGCGTTTTCTGATGAATGATAGCGAAGGCCGGCACGTTGTCTTCCACGGCATGAGCTTTGCGCCAAGCCGTCAACAAAGGCACCAATCCGGGGTGAGCTATGTCGCCATAGTTTGCCGACTCTTTCTTCACCTTGGGCACCTGCTTGGGTCGTAAGGCAAACTCGACCTTCATCCGTTGATAGCGGACAATATCGAAACCCGACTTCCTCACCTCCTGCATCACCATTTTCTTCAATTCCAATGCCGCAAGATAGTTCTCCTGTGCCTCCTTGAAGCGCGATGCCGTCTCTTTGTTGTCTATTTCCACGTCCAACATCGGCGCCATCTTCGCCTCTATATCGTTCAAACAATCGTCAAAATACACCACAGCCTTGCCCACTCTTTCAACCACCTTCGGCTGTCCCTCGGCCGCTGGCAGGGTGGCTATTGTCATCAGCTGCCTATGAAAACGCTCCGCCACATCCGCAAGCCCTGCCACCTCTTTGCCTATCAGCATCGTGATGGCCGAAGCCATCTTGGGGTATGTCGTGCGGAGGTTGTTCTGATATATTCTTTCGAGGTTTTCCGCTTCATGCACTATGGCCGAAAAATCAAACACCTCATACAGCTGATTGAAAAAATATTGGTCTTTGAACCCATCGAGCGACCCTTCCACCTCTTCAACCGATGTGAGTGTGCCGTTGAACTGACTGATGTCGGCATTACTGAAACCACATTGTGCCGTGATGGGCGACAACAACGTGAGGCCTTCCAAGCTCCTGCAACGGCTCAACGCCACATACACTTGCCCGTATGCAAATGCCTGTGCCGCATCCACCACAACTCTGTCAAACGTCAATCCCTGCGCCTTGTGTATCGTCACCGCCCACGCCAGCCGTAGCGGATATTGTGAGAAAGTGCCGTCCACAACCTGGTGTATCTCCTTGTCGTCCGGATTGACCTCATACTTCACATTCTCCCACACTTCGCGACCCACCTCTATCGCATCGCCTTCGTCGTCGACCACCCGCACCACCATCTGATCGTCATCACCCGCAACGATGTCCTCCACCGTGCCCAGTTTGCCGTTGTAGTAGTTGTGTCCGCCCGAGGTGTCGTTCTTCAAAAACATCACCCTCGCTCCTTTTTTGAGCACCAGTTTCGGCTCCGTGGGGAATGATGTCTCGGGGAAATTTCCCTTCACCTCGGCCTCCAGCGTGTATGCCTTACCCTGCAACGCCTCCATACGGCTACGGTTCACCGTGTCGGCCTGATAGTTGTGGGTGGTGAGCAGAATGGCGTCCTGTTCCTTTGCCTGAGTGCGGCTCACCCGCTTGTTGAGAGCTTCGAGGGTGGCTGCGTCAAACTTGTTGTCGCGCACATTATTGAGAAGCGACACAAAATAGGGGTCCTGCTGCCTATATATCGTCTTTAGCTGAATGGTTACATATTGCAGCCGAGACAAAGCCTTGGAGTGGAAAAAGAAAGGCGAAGGGTATACCCGCATCATATAGGGGCGTTCCTCCTCCGTAACCACAGGTGCCAGCTGCTGCACATCGCCTATCATCAACAGCTGCACCCCTCCGAAGGGCTTTCCGTTGCGGCGCACACGTCTCAACACCTCGTCCACAGCATCCAGCAGGTCGGCACGCACCATACTTATCTCGTCTATTATCAGCAGCTCCAAGGTGCGTATCACGTCCAACTTGCTCTTGCGCAGCTGGCGTTTTTTCTCGGGCATCTGATACTCCGTCACCAGCTCCTTCACTTCGGGCAGATAGGGGCAGAAAGGCAGCTGGAAGAAACTGTGTATCGTCACCCCGCCGGCGTTCACCGCAGCCACACCCGTAGGGGCAAGCACCACACTACGTTTGGTGCAAGTGCTCACCACATGGTGCAGAAAAGTCGTCTTGCCCGTGCCTGCCTTGCCGGTCAAAAAAACCGACACCCCCGTCTCTTTCACATACTGTTCCGCAAGACTTATCTCTCGGTTGAACTCCATCGGTCAATAATCAATTAAAATTAAAATTCAAAGCGGCTCCGCCCAACTCCCATCTCTCATCTCTCATCTCTCATCTCTCAACTAATCGGCACCCTTCTATCCAACCCGAAGCTCATCGGCGACACCTTCAGTACCGGAGCGAACTGCAGACGCTTCCATTCGTTGATGCGCACCTTGCGCAGCACCTCGGCCACCAAAGCCTCGTCGTAACCCTCCTCCACAATCTCCTCCAGGCACAACTGTTCCTCTATATGCAGATTCAAAATAGCGTCGAGCACACTATAGTCGGGCAGCGAATCGGTATCCTTCTGTCCGGGGCGGAGCTCCGCCGAAGGAGCCTTCGTAATCGTGTTGACAGGTATACGTTCCTTGTCGCGGTTGATATATTCGGCCAGCTCGTACACCTCGGTCTTATACAGGTCGCCAATCACGCTCAACCCGCCGCAACTGTCGCCATACAGGGTGCCGTAACCCATAGCCGCCTCCGACTTGTTGGTGGTGTTCAACGCCATAGCGCCGAACTTGTTGGCATAGCTCATCACAATCGTGCCGCGAATACGTGCCTGCATATTTTCCTCGGTAACATCCTCCGGGCGGTCGCCGAACACAGGCTTCATGCTCTCACGCAGGGTGTCGAACATCGGCTTGATGGGCACGATGTCGTAACTCACACCCAGATTGTTGGCCAAATCCACCGCATCCTTTACCGAGTGGTCGGTCGAATACTGGCTCGGCATCAATATTCCGTGCACATTCTCGGGCCCTATCGCGTCGGCTGCCAGCACACACACCATGGCCGAATCCATACCGCCGCTCAACCCCAGCACAGCCTTCTTGATGCGGTTTTTTGAAAAATACTCCCGCAAACCCGTCACCAGCGCCTTATACACCAGCGCCACCACCTCGGGCTTCTCGTCCTCACACTCGTCCAGCAGCTGCAGGTCCACGCTCTGCGAACATTCTTCAAAATACGGCAACTGGCTCAGCACTCCGCCCGCGGCGTTCAACGCCATGCTGCCGCCTGCAAACAGATAGCTGCCCTCGGCACCCGTGCGGTTCACAAACACCAGCGAAGCGTTCAAATTCTCCACAATCTTGTGCATCCTGTAGCGTATGCGGTACGGCTTGTTGTAGTCGAAAACGTTGCAGCCGCAGCACACCACCATATCCGGTTGCTCGATATGCGACTTAGACAGCTCTTTCAAATCCTCGTAAAAGCCTATGGCTATCGACTGCTCCTGATACTGTATCACCTGCACCCCCTCGCCCCTCACAAAATACTTCTGCTCGTCGGGGGCGAGATACTTCTTGGTGATGATGCCTCGGATGGCGCAATTCTGCACAAACACAATGGCGTTGCACAACCCTTTGTCCTGAATCTGCAACGGCATACCGATGAGGAAGGCCCTGTACTCCGACCGCGCTATCAGCTCCTGCAAGGCCGACTGCGCCCTTTTCTGGATGTCGGTATACGCCACCGAACCATACAGCGGCGACCCGCACAACGTGCACGCGGGAAACACCGTCAGCAACGCATCGCGGCTCTCGGGGCGGTCAAGCTCCTCTATCACCCATTTCAAATTCTCTTCCGGATTATTGGTTATAATGTTGTGTTGTACAATATGGATATTCATAAACAGCTGTATTAATTGTTGTTGGGTCAAAGACTCGATATAATTACAAATTACAAAAATACAATTTTTTTTTGACAAATCGAAAAAACCAGACGGAAATGATTATCCGCAACAAAGCGAACGTGTCGGCACAATATTTCCTCACCCCTATTTTTCCCGAATGGGCCGGTTTTTTTTCCCTCAAAGAGGGCATTATTTCTTGCCGCCAGCCAATTTTTTCCAAACAATCACCTACATTATAATAAAAACTCGCACCATCCGTTATTTCAATATGACCTACAAAAACATCCTCTTCGATTTCGACGGCACCCTCGCCGACACCCGCGAGGGCATCGTACGCACCGTCCAAGGCACCCTCCTCCGCATGGACCTCCCCTCTGCCCATCCTTCCGACATCATCAAGACCATCGGCCTTCCGCTCACCGAGTGCTTCCGCCGTGCCACCTCCGTGCCCGACAACCGCCTCGAACAAGCCGCACAAATCTACCGCGACATATTCCCCTTCTTGGCGCTCGACCACATCACCCTCTTCCCCGACGTGGCCGACACTCTCACCGAGCTCCAACTCCGTGGTGTCACCATGGCCGTCGTCTCCTCTCGCCACCATATCTCCCTCGACCCCCTCATGCAGCAGCTGGGGCTCGTCCCCTACATCCCCCTCAGCCGCACCTACGGCGAAGACGACCACCTGCGTCCCAAGCCCGCCCCCGACCTGGCCTTGAAGATCCTCGACGACCTGCACCTCCTCGCCTCCGACACCCTTGTCGTGGGCGACACCATCTACGACCTCCTCATGGGCTCAGCCGCCGGCTGCCACACCTGTGGCGTCACCTACGGCAACCAAGACCGCGCCACCCTCTCCACCGCCAACCCCACACACATCATCGACCACCTCGCCGAACTCCTTGTTGAGAGATGACGGATGAGAGATGACAGATGAGAGATGAGAGATGACAGATATTTCTCCAACCACATTTTACTCCCTTATTGCGGCCTTTGCTCTTTCATCACACCTTCACTATTGGTGGGAGCATATTGGGAGGATATTGGGAGAATAATGGGAGCATATTGAGCCTCTACAAAATGGACGATTGCCCCTTGTTGGCCCTCTTTCTGCCACTAAGTTTGCCATCATTCCGCACGGCTCCTTCCAACTGAGGTCGGGATACTGAAATTCTGCGCCGCTGATATGCGCGCCAAGTACGGGGAAAAGCATCGGAACGAGGGGTTCGTGCATGTCTTTTGAGGTCTGCGAGAGCAAAAGTTTGATACATTCTGTCCCTTTTCCAAGGGTCGGCATCTTGGGTGCCGAATGTTTTGTAATGTCGTACATATTGATAATCTGCTTTTTAGATGAATTGTAAATTTGATTTTCCGACAAACGACAGTTCCGACAGTTGTTTTTTGAGGGGTATATTCTTTTCTTATTCTTACTTATATATCTATATATTAATTAGTTATATAATACAAGAAGGGATGATTGCCGTCC
Source organism: Bacteroidales bacterium (assembly GCA_045642445.1). Lineage (GTDB taxonomy): Bacteria > Bacteroidota > Bacteroidia > Bacteroidales > P3 > Colimorpha. The sequence goes on from JAZUIX010000135.1 coordinate 26,864, forward strand.
ATTTTTTTAATTGTCGTCTGTCGTTTGTCGGATTTGTTAGTTTGATTTCTTCTAAAGGTTTGTCTTTCGGTTTCTATAACCTTTAACCATTATTTGTCCCATTTTGTCTTGAAACGTCTGGTTTTGACGAAGGCCAGCAGTTCCTCCAGTTCCTCGCACAACATCTTCACTATGAGGCGTTTGCCGAATTGTTTCTAATACAAGAGATGCCATCGGCATCAAACATTGGTAGCCAGCCATTCGCATGGCTGGGAAATGGCGAACAAGACAGAGGTCCCCATGCCGTAGGTATGGGATAGCCATGATCGATGCGGTGTGACAAGACCAATGACCGATACCTGACGGCATCGTGAAACAAATACCACATAACATACCAGCCATGTGTGATTGCATAATTATTGCTTGACAACGATAGTTTTGGGGTTCTGTACATTTACAAGGTGGGTTCTATAAATTCATTTTTTGACCTAAAGATGGCATAGAACCCTTTATTCCTCCTTTTAGGTTATTTAACTTCTTTTACAGCCTCATTTATCAAATAGGTTTCGAGGACTGATTTCGGTTGCAAAGTTACACTTT
>JAZUIX010000136.1:0-1521 GCA_045642445.1 Bacteroidales bacterium
AGCCATATCGAAGACATTCATCAACTGCTGACCAAGGACATGGCCGTGGACAGGGGCATCCGTCGCCGCCGTGTGGGTGTTACCGGCACCAACTATCGACCGCTGGACAACGAGTTTCAGATATGCGAAGCGTTGCGCGACACCTGCGAACTGATTAACGGGAAAACGAATGTGTTTGAAAAGGCGCTGCTGGCATTGGTGCTGCTGTCCTACATACAGGCCTTTACCGACGGCAACAAGCGCACGGCCCGCATTACCAGCAACGCCCTGCTAATAGCCAACGGCTATTGTCCGTTGAGTTTCAGAACCGTGGACTCTATCGACTACAAGAAAGCCATGCTCGTTTTCTACGAGCAAAACAACCTATACGCATTCAAACAGATATTTATCCAGCAGTTCGAATTTGCCGTGAAGGAATATTTCTAAGCAAAGCGAAGTCTTCGGAAACTAAAAATGATTATTTAAAAATAATTTTATATCTTTGCACGATAATTTAAAATGGCATTTTAATAATCATGATTTCTAAAAGAATTATGCATCAAACAGCCAATCTCCTATTCCCGCATAGCCAAAATACTTTCCAGTGTAGGCGGCAAGGTCTCGGTGCCAACAATCAGCAGCTATATAGGCTACTGCGAGGAGTCGTGGATGCTGCTGCGGTTGCGAAATATCTGCGCCGCCTTTGCCGAAAGGGAGACCAACTCAAAGTACTACTTTGTGGATAATGGCCTGGTGAACCTGGTTCTGATTGACCCTGAGACCACCTTGCTGGAGAATCTGGTGGCTGTAAGCCTGCTACGCCGGTATGGGCATAGAGCCGACAACGAGCGGGTGTTCTTCTATCATCAGAATGTGGAGGTGGACTTCTACATCCCTGACGAACAATTGGCCATACAGGTGGCATTCTCGGTGGAGTCAGACCCCGATACCCTTGCCCGAGAGGTCTCGGCACTCACCAAGCTGCCGCAGGCCCTGCCCTGCCAACGCCGTGTGATAATCACCTATGACGAAGAGAAAACCATCGACGACGAACACGGACAAATCGAAGTCCTGCCTTGTTGGAAATGGCTTCTCCATAACTGTTGACTCCAATCCACCCACCTCCTCACCCTCGTGACACAAGACGGCCACCGCCACACCGTAAGACTCCTCAAGCAAAGCGAAGTCTTCGGAAAGTGATGTCTGTATATAATAAAGAGGCCGCCCCATCGTGGGCGGCCTCGCACTTTTTGTATAGATGAGATGGAGTATTATTTGCCGAACATGACTTTCTCGCTGTTGAACATCTTGGTGAGCGCCCATACGGCGATGACGGTGTAGATGACATTGGAGCCGATGGTGATGAGCATGGGCAGGAGCTGCAGCTGCTCGAAGGAGAAGACGCTGGCCATGCACTGGATGGTGTTGTAGAAGGGGAGGAAGTAGAATCCGAGTGCCACCTCGGTGTCGCCCTGGAGCATGGGTAGGAGTCCGCAGAACATGACCACGAGCATGAGCGGGGTGACCATGGTGCCGGCGGAC
>JAZUIX010000137.1:0-4260 GCA_045642445.1 Bacteroidales bacterium
TATCCAAGGGGAATCTGTGTATGTGTTCGATGTCGTAGGTCGGCAATTATATCACACCGCAAATGCCTCGGACATGGAAACCGTCAAAGTACCTTCCGAGGGAGTCTATATCGTCAAAGTGGGCAGTAACCGAGCAAAGAAAATTGTGGCCATTAAGTGATAATCATTAAAAATATAACTTGACCTGTTGGCGGAATTGATTTGACCAGCCTGGAAGGCTGTACTTTGAGTAACCGGGCACGCAGTGTCCGGTTACTCAAAGTGTATGGATCGCTGCCTGGAAGGCAGTACCTTATACGCCTGTTCGGGGTAGTGGCTTCCAGCCACGATTGTTATATGATTTCCACATACCCCGCACTTCGTGCGGGGTTACTCAGGGTGCTGGCTTCCAGCCAGATCGAGCTGGTCGCAACGGGGTTTAAGCAGTCTAATTGATTCTGCCAACGCATTATGTCTTACTTGCTTTCGATCAGGGTGCGAATTTCGTCGAGGGTGATGCCGAGCATCTTCATTTTCTGCACGAAATAGGGCAGCTCTTCTTCCAAAAAGTACTGCCTGTGCAGTTTGATGATGTGGTCGGCAGCCTTGGGGTCGACAAAATAGCCCACCCCTCGGCGGTTGTAGATGATTTCGGCATTTTGCAGATAGTCGAAGGTGCGCATCACCGTGTTGGGGTTCACCCCCAGTTCGGCAGCCACATCGCGCACCGAGGGTATACGCTCATCGTTGTGCCATTCGTCGGCCATGATGCGCTCGCAGAGGGAATCGGCAATCTGCAGGTATATCGGTTTTTGTTTGTTGAAGTCCATGATTCGATGTTATTTGAGGGTGAGAATGTTGAGCTCTCCCGAGACGGATTCCATGTCGATATGGCATGATCCGTCGCCGATGATGTGCTTCTTTTCGTGTGTTGTTGCGGGCAGATAGGAGTTGAAATTTGTGCCGATACCTTCAACATCGGCGGTGATGCCTGCATCGGTGGGGACATATAGTGTGACTTTGCCCGAAACACTCTCGATGTCGATTGCTTTAGGTAGTGTGGAGAAATAGCCGGTGATGGAGTCGGAGGAAACACTTTCTATGTCGATTTTATTGCACACCACTTGGTTGAGGAGTATATTGGCCGAAACCACTTCGCAATCAATTTTATCGCACTGGATGGTGTCGAAGGTGATGTTGGCACCCACCGACTCGATGCTGATGTCTTGAAGCTTAGTGTTGCGGGGAATTTTGACAAGGAGGGCTTTCTTCAAGCCTTTGAAGGTGCCCGCCTTGTGTTTCCCTGATTTGCAGTAGGCAATGTGAAGTTCGCCATCGTTGTCGAGATAGTGGTACATGGTGGTCTTTTCGTTGAGGCTCTTGGCTGAAGTTTCGGATATTTCGACGTTCTCGCCATCGAAATATTGGATATTCACCTGACCGTCGAGCCAGTCGATGTCGATGTCGCTTACAGCACCTTCAATCTCGCCGCCTCCCATTGTGTAAAGCTCGGCATAGTCGTAATCCATGCAGCCTTCGTTAATATTGAAGTGGCACGAAGAGAGTAGCAAAGCCGCCACTAAGGCAAAAAATATGGGGAAAACTGATTTCATGTTCATGATAATAAATGTATTAAATTAATATCTCATTTTCTTCAAACGGCGACCTGTCCACCAAAGCAACACCCCTGCAAGAACAACGTTGATGGCGAAGCTGCCCCAATATACCCAGGAGATAAACTGTTCGACATCCTTGGGACCGTCCCAATCTATCCAATTAATAAAAATGGGGATGAAGGGGATAAGAATAATTTGGAGGACAAATTCGATGCCCCAGAGGGCCAAGAAAGTCTTGAGCACTTTGTGCTTTTTGAAGATAGTGCCCGTGAAAAGGAACATGGCACCCGAAGCGATGAGGCTGGGAATACACATCAGTATGAAGCGTCCGTTAAACAGCACCTGGTTTGCCAATATGACACTTTCGTCATCCATATGCGCATTAGGATTCATATACTCATTAGGATAAGGGCCAAACAGGCTCATAAAACTGCTTTCCCAAAACCAGTCCTCGTATGGGCCGAAGGGGAGCAGGGTGAGGAACATGTCGAGCACCAAACTGCCGCAGAGGCAAATCAGCGGGCACACCACAATGCAGAAAAGTATCATGCTGAGGTATTTCTCCAACTTCGAAGCGGGCAGCATGGCGAAATAGATGCCCTCCTTGGGCAGGTTGCAGGTGCGGTACATGCGCGAAGGGGCCATGATGCACACAAATGACACGATACTCATAATAAATATAAGGCGGACACTGGCGGGGATATTGCTGTCGCCAGGGCCAAGGCCGCCCAAGGCCCACACTAAAAGCCATGCGGCCAAGGGCAGCAGGGTGAAGATGAGCATGGTCATGCCGTAATTCTGCCATATATTGTGAAAGTCTTTGTTGACGACTTTGCAAAAACGGTTCCAATCAAAAGTTTTATTCATGGTAATCTGTTTTTATGGTTATTGGAAAAGTGTTTTGATGAGACTTCTGTTCTTCAACACGGCGTTGAAAAGGCCCTCGATGTTGATTTGGCTCTCGATGCCGTCCTGATTGACGCACACATTCATGAAGCCCCCAGGCAGTTGTTCGCTATAGAGGGCATCCTCGCGCTGGGATCCGGAATACTCAAAGTAGAGTTTTTCGGTGATACGCTGCACCGAAGCGTTGAGCAGCACATCGTCGTTGGTGAGGATGATGATGGGGTCGATCAGGTTCTCCACATCCTTCACCTGATGGGTGGAGATGATGATGGTGGTACCTTCGGTGGCACGTTTCGACAGCAGGGTGCGGAAATCGGCTTTCGAGGGAATATCCAGGCCGTTGGTGGGCTCGTCGAGCAGCACATAGTCGGTTCCCAAAGAGAGGGCACAGGCGATGAGCGACTTTTTTTGCTGGCCGTAGGACATCTCTTTGAACTTTCGATCGGGGTCCACCTCCATTTCCTGCATCAGGTGCAGGAAAGTGCCGTAGGCGTACTTGGGATAAAACGGAGCCAGCTCTTTCACATACTTGGTCGGGGTGGTGTTGTCGGGCAGGGTCACCTCGTCGGGCAGGAACACGATGTTCTCCAAAAACTGCGGCTCGCGGTCGAAGCAGACATATTGGTCGAGAGTGCAACTGCCCGCCTGTGGGCGCTGAAGGCCGCTGATAATTTTCAGCAGGGTGGTCTTTCCGACCCCGTTTTCGCCCAAAAGACCGTAAATGTTTCCAGGCTCAAACGTCAGGCTGATGTTGTGAAAAACTGGCGTTCTGCTGTAGGAAAAGTCCAAATTCTTGATTTCTATCATAGCGTTTTCGTGTTTGTGTTTTATTCTAAGTTGTTGTTTTCTATTTTGTTTTCTGATTTATAATGTTGGTGTATTAGTAAACTAAAACACTGCAAATGTACGACACTTTTTCGAATAAACAAGCATTTGAAAAAGATTTAACAAAAATTTAACACTCGGAGGATTTTTACATGGCCGAAACAATAATATAATGCAATTTGCGTTAAATAAAGAATTCTGAGAATTGATGTCTTCGATAAACATTGATTTTTGGAGACACATTTCAATAATTATGAACAAAACATTACAATATATTTTGCGTTTGGGTGCGATAATCGTCTGCATCCTTGTGCTGGGTGAGGCGCGAGCTCAGACGCACGATACAAACAAGGCCGTGAACCCTGTTTGGCGTGGCATTTCATACGCTTTCACCGACAAACAGAGTGGGAAAACTTCTGTAAAAGTGCCCTTCAAGGCCAACCTGCCCGATACCGCCGACCTCCTTATCGAAGAGGCCCGCAGGCACCTCGGTGCCCCTTACCACTATGGCGGCAAAGGCCCCAGATCTTTCGACTGTGCAGGTTTTGCGCGATACGTCTACCTCAAGTTCGGCTACACGCTCCCTCCCTCCAGCCCGAGCCAGTACCTTCGGGGACGCCGAATAAAGAATACCAAGCATTTGCAAAAGGGCGACCTCGTCTTTTGGCAGGGTCGAGGTCATAGGGGCGGAGTGGGCCACACGGGCATCGTTACCGAGGTGGACACCAACACGGGCGTGTTCCGTTTCATCCATGCCGCAACTTCCACGGGGGTCATACAGTCCTATTCCACCGAAGAATACTATGCCAAACGCTATATCGGAGCCTCCCGAATCCTCGGCGACAGACAGAAGCCCGAGGACCCGCTGCCCCAGCCCGCACGACGCAACCATAGCCGCAAGGGTCATCGTTCCCATTGATGTTTTTCAGCCTTA
>JAZUIX010000138.1:0-8997 GCA_045642445.1 Bacteroidales bacterium
CATATCGGAACTATATCGGAAGCATATCGGAAGCAGGGCGAGGGCACTTGGGAGGATATAGGAGGTGTGGGGTGGGGGGCTGTTTTGGCAGTTTTTGGGGCGAAAATTTTTTTTGATTTTTTTTGACGAAAATTTGCTTGCTATTCAATTTTTTTTGTATATTTGCAGCGTCGAAGTTCCGCGACATTGTGTCGGCTCGGGGGCGCATGTTGATGATTGTCAGTGTGCTACGAGTGGTGTGGTGTTTCGTTGCTGAGACTTAAAAACAATAGTATTATGAAAAAGGAAGAGTTTGAGGGTTTGGCCGTTGCCCGCGAATATGGCCCCTGTCCCGGGAAGGGAGGTTTTGCAAAAGTTTTTAGGATGAAGAGGTTAGCCTTTTTGCTGGCCGCTGTTGTGGCGGTGTGGTCGATGAACGGCCAGGCGAGTTATCATGAGTCGGACACGATGGATGTGCTGCATTATTCGCTTGATTTGGATATGGGGCATAGCGACGCGGAGAGTTTTTCGGGGTCGTGCCGTGTGACGCTGAGGCTGTTGCAGCCGGTGGAGGAGGTGGGCCTCGGGTTGATGAATGCGGCCATAGGAGGGTTGCGTGTAGGCGATTCGGTGGTGGAGGATTTTGATTATGCTTTCGGCCGACTGCATGTGCCTGTGCTGGGGGCCGAGGTGGGTGATACGCTGGAGGTTACGGTGGATTATCAGAGTTGGGGTTATGTGGGTGTGGACGGTGGTTTTTGGTGCGATGCCGCGCATCAGTTGTTTTATAATTTGGGCGAGGATAGGTATAAGCGGCCTTTCAGCATGGGTCGCAGTTGGTTTCCGTGCAGCGACAGCGTGTACGACAAGGCCACTTACGATTTCCGCCTCACGGCTCCGAAGGGGTGGTCGGCCATCTGCAGCGGTGTGTTGGACAGCACGTTGCTGAATGCCGATTCGAGCTCGATGTTTTGTTATTCGCTGGATCACCCTGTGTCGACTTACCAGGTGGGCGTGGGTGTGGCTCCCTACAGGGTGCTGCGCCGCACGTTTGAGGGTATGGGGGGCGCGTATACGTTTCATGCGGCTTACCGCAACGGGTCGCCCGATATGGTGGAGCGCCTCACGGGGCTTTTGGTGCCTTTTTACGAGGAGTTGTTCGGCCCTTACCGCTGGGATGAGATCGGCTATTGTGCCGCGGGGGACAATGCGGGCATGGAGCATGTGAACAATATTTCGGTGAATCAGACGCCTTTCACGCGGGATAACTATCAGTCGGAGTTTCTTGTGGCTCACGAGTTTGCCCACCAGTGGTTCGGCAATCTGGTTACTTGTGCGCGTATTCAGGATATGTGGTTCAACGAGGGTGGGGCTTCGTTTGCCGACCAGTTGGCTATGCGTATGCTGATGCCCGAGGAGAGCGCGATACAGCAGCCGTACAACAATTATATGATTATTTCGAGGGTTCCGTTTATGGAGGAGGGGTTTCATGCGTTGTGCGGTATGCCGGAGCAGTATTCGTTTATGAACAATACTTATTATAAGGGTGCGATGGTGTTTCACGAGTTGCGGTATCTGCTGGGCGATTCGGTGTTTTTCGGGTCGATGCGCGAGCTTTTGGATCGCAATGCTTTCACGGCTATGGACACGTATCAGATCCGCGATTCGCTGAGCCTTTACAGCGGCAGGGATTTGACCGATTTCTTCGATTTCCATATTTTCGCCCCGGGATTTGCCGAGTATTCGCTCGATTCGATGCGCACGGAGGGGGGTGAGACCACGTTGTGGATCAGCCAGCATCTGTGGGGAGCGCCCGAGTTTTGCCGCGAGGCACGGGTGCCTGTTACGCTGTTTTCGGCCGAGGGCGATACGGCCACGGTGGATGTGGCGAGCCATGGGGCCACGGCCAGCGGAAGTTTCAGGCTGCCGTTTGTGCCTGTGTATGGGGTGGTGGATTATTATGATTATCTGGCCGATGCCAATGTGGTGGAAACGATGAAGGTGAGGGGTAAGGGTTCTTTTTTCAGTACGCCTATCAATAGTTTCAAACTCAATGTCACGAAGTTTGTCGACACGGTGTCGTTTGTGTGTTCGCAGCACTGGAGCACGCCCGATTATGACCCGGTTCCGGGTGTGGTGCGTTGGGCCAACCACCGCATGATTGTGCAGGGTGTGATGCCCGAGGGTATGAAGGCTCAGCTGCTGGTGCCCTATTCGAGCTCCGTAAATGACATCGATCAGGGTTTTTGCGACGAACCGGGCACGAGGGATTCGCTGCGGGTGTTTTATCGCGCCACCCCCGCCGACCGCTGGGAGCTGGTGGAGGCCACCGATGTGAACGACTCTTATATGTCGACCTGTTTGAAGACTTCCACGTTCCGCCCGGGCGAGTATATCTTGGCTGTGGTTGATACCGCCACGCTGGGTATTGAGGACGCCGTGACCGAGGTGGCTGGTTTCGATTTGCTGCCCAATCCTGCCCACGAGGTTGTGACCATAGTGTGCGGCAGAAGTTGCGCCCAAGGGGCCTGCGGCCTCACGGTGCGCGATGCTGTGGGTCGCGAGGTGTTGCGCCAAGCGGTTCAGGGCAATAAGCAAAAGATTGATATCAGCTCGCTGCCTCAAGGTGTCTATTTCGTCACCCTTACCACCAAAGAGGGCAACAGCACGAGAAAGCTGATGAAATTATGAATTGTGACTAGTGATTAGTGACTAGTGATTAGTGACTAGTGATTAGGCGGCTCCCGCCCTCTCTCATCTGTCATCTGTCATCTCTCATCTGCCTCACCAATTGCTGATGTAGAGGATGCGACCATCGAAGTAGGTGCTGTATTGATAGACGGTGCAGTAGGGCTTGTCGGTGATGTTGAGGGGTTGGCTGTTTTGATCGTCGAGGAGGAAGAGAGAGCCACAGATGGGGCAGAGGACGATGTTGTTATAGCCTTCGTACATCTCTAAACGACCTTCGTCGTAGGGGCAGCTTCGCTCAAAGGCGTAGTATTCGTTGAGGAAGTTGTGGATGACGATGATGCCCTGGTTGCCTCCGACGATGTATTCGTAGCCACCCACGTTGTTCAACCCTGGATAGAGGGGGGAGTTGGGCTCGATTTGGCAGTTGGCATCACCTATGGCAATGTGGCAGTCCTTCCCTTCTTTGCACGACACGAGTGTGAGCAACAGTATCAAGCAAAGAAAAAAGGAAAGGTGCCGCATGGTAAAATTAAATAAAAAGAGAGTTCTTTGAAATGTTGGGTTTTTGGAAGAGGTTTTTTCTAGAAATTCTAGATCTCTAGAAAATCTAGATCATTCCCCATAATCGCCATAAATGGTTTTGAGGAGCACTTTGGCTGTGATGGCGAGGGAGTTTTTATCGACGTGGTCGAGGTTGTCGCCGAGAGTGTGCCAGTAGGGGAAGAAGCTGCAGTCGGGGCTGTTTTGGACGATGTCGATCATGGGTATTCCTGCGAGGCGGTTGACGTAGTAGTGGTCGTCGAGGATATCGGGAGTGTCCTGGTTGACAAAGATGTTGCCGTAGCCGAGGGCCGAGGCGACATCCCAATACTTGTTGAGGATGCTTCCGGCAAAATGGCGGCTGACATTCTCTTTGGTGTAGCGGGGCTGTTGGGTGCCCACCATGTCGAGGAGGACGCCGTAGAGGGCGGTGTAGTGAGGTGTGTGGGGGTGTGAGGACCAATATTGCGAACCTATGCACCAGCTGTCGTCCTGATATGTGTCGGCCCATTCGGGTACACCTTGGTCTTCGACATCAAAGAAGATGATGTCGATGGCTGTGGCGGGACGGTTGGTCGAAACTACACGGGCAAGCTCGAGCAGGAGGCCTACTCCGCTGGCACCATCGTTGGCGCCGAGGATGGGTTTGCGATGGTTGGCCTCATCGGGGTCGTGGTCGGCCCACATGCGGCTGTCCCAGTGAGCGCCGAGGATGATGCGTCGGTTGGGGGTGCCAGAAGGTGCCTCGATGGAGGCGATGATGTTTTTGCCGCGCACTTTGGTGCCGTCCCACAGCTGGGCGGGGAACTCTTGGACGATGACGGTGTCGCACCACTTTTGCAGTTGCCCTACGAGGTAGTTGGCACATTTTTTCTGTGCCTCGCTGTTGGGGGTGCGGAAGCCGAAGGCGAGTTGGTCGGCCACATATTGATAGGCCGAGTCGGCGTTGAACTGGGGGATGCTCACGGCGTTGTAGTCGATGGCTGTGCTGGTAGTGGAGGGCTTTTTGGAACCATCGCCACAACCGGCCAGCAGCACTACAAGTATAAAGCAGAGACGCCAAAGGTCGCGTCTCTGCAATATCTGATGATGATTATTCATTATTATTTGTGATTAGTGACTAGTGACTAGTGATTAGGCGGCTACGCCCTCCCAGTCACCAATCACTGGGCACTGGTTACAGGTGGAATGATAACTTACTTGATACGTTCGGCGTATTCGTTGGTGCGGGTGTCGACTTTGATGCGTTCGCCTTCCTTGATGAAGAGGGGCACGCGGACCTGGACGCCAGGTTCGACGGTGGCATCCTTCATGGCGTTGGTGGCGGTGTTGCCAGCGAAGCCGGGTTCGGTGTAGGTCACCACGGTCTCAATGAATGGGGGAAGTTCGCACAGCAGAGGGGTCTCGGTGTCGGCGTGGACGGTGATTTCAACGTACTGGCCGTCTTTGAGGAACTGGGGAGCGTTGATGATGCGCTCGTCGATGTTGATCTGGTCGTAGGTCTCGCAGTGCATGAAGACGTGCATGTCGCCCTCTTTGTAGAGGTAGGTGTAGGGACGACGTTCGACGCGGACGATGTCGATTTTGGCACCGCTGGGGAAGGTGTTTTCGAGCATACGACCAGTTTTTACGCTGCGCATTTTGGTGCGGACGAAAGCGGCACCTTTACCAGGTTTCACATGGAGGAATTCGACAATGGTGTAGATGTCGTTGTTGAAATTGATGCAAAGACCGTTCTTGATATCAGTTGTTGTTGCCATAAATGTAAGTATTTTTTATTATTTGTTTTCGTTTTTCTTTTTCTCGGAGGCGTAGAGCTGTGTGAGCTTGCGAAGGTCCTCTTTGAGTTCGTCGTTTTCTTCATCGGCAGCTTTGCGACGTGTGCGCTCCATCATGAGGCGGCAGAAGATGGCCAGCACGAGGATGCAGAGGGTGAGGTTGAGGGCGTAGGGCCCCTGGTCGCGCAGTAGGAAGTAGAGCACCGTGGCACCGATGATGAGGATGTAGGAAATCCATTCGTATATTTTCAATGTGCGCTGATAGTTCATGACTTTTTATTATTATTTATGTGAATTATGAATTGTGAAAAGTGAACCGACAAATGGTGGGCGGCAACCGCCACTTTTCACATTTTTACTATTCACTATTCACAAAAAAAATTCCCTTTTTCGCGATGCAAAGATACAAATTTTCTAAAAAACTTTGGCTATGTGAAGAAAATTTTGTTTCTTTGTAAAGTCGGAGAAGGCCCTTCAGAAGGCCTTTGAAGCAATGTAATGTATTTATTAACAATTTGATATATATAATTTGTAAAATATGAAAAAGTGTGCAAAGATATTCCTGTCGCTGCTTCTGATAGGGGGTTTGCTGACCGTAAGTGGTGCTTTTGTGTCGTGCAAATCGTCAAAAACAATGTATGAGACGAAGAAGTATAGCCAGAAGAAACCGGTGAAAACGAACATCCGTGTGAAAGGCACCAATAAACAGAATGGATCGACGTATCGTTCGTACTAAAGTTTAGAATCAAGAGTAAGGCTGCCGCCCTACATTTATTTTTTTGTAATTTTCCATTCTTATGGTGGACACAACGTTGTATCCTATGAAGTTCCTCCCGCTCTTCAAGAACAAAGTGTGGGGAGGCAACAAGATCAAGTCGCTCGGTTTCGACTATTCGCCCCTGCCCAATTGTGGTGAGTTGTGGGTATTGTCGAGTGTGGAAGGCAACGAGTCGGTAATAGCCAACGGTTTCCTGGCCGAGAATACCATTAACGAGGCTTTGGAGATTTATATGGGCGAACTAGTGGGCGAGAAGAATTTCGACCATTTCGGTGCCGATTTCCCATTGCTGATAAAGATTATCGACGCTTGCGACAAGTTGTCCATCCAGGTGCATCCCGACGACAAACTGGCCCAGTCGCGCGGCATGGAGAATGGCAAGACCGAGATGTGGTATATCATGGAAACAGAGGAGGGTGCCGAGATTGTGGACGGATTTGCCAAATCGGTCAACAAGGAGGAGTATCAGAAATACCTCGAAATGGGCCGCTTGGAAGCGCTGCTGCATGTGGAACACCCCCAGTCGGGCGATGTGTTCTTTATCCCTGCGGGACGTGTGCATGCCCTGGGCAAGGGGCTCCTGCTGGCTGAAATTCAGCAGACGAGCGACTGCACCTACCGCATCTATGACTACAACCGCCCCGATGCCAACGGTCAGTTGCGCGAGCTTCACACCGCCGAGGCTTTGGCCGCCATCGATTTCTCCGAACTGAAAGACGGGAAAAGCCATTACGCCTATCGCGAGAACAGCACCACACGTCTGGCCGAATGTCCCTATTTCACCACCAACCTCATCCCCCTCACCAAGCCGATGCGCAAGGATTTCTCATCGCTCGACTCTTTTGTGGTGTATCTCTGTGTAGAAGGTATTGCAGCGGTGAAGACGTTGGATAATATCGTACCCATCCATGCGGGCGAATGTGTGCTTGTGCCTGCCGTGGCCGACAAAGTGGAACTCTTTTCCGAAGGCCCTGCCAAACTGTTGGAGGTGTATGTCGACCCCGAACAGTGGATTGATGATGGCCGCAGCCATGTGCGCGATTTCGACTGGATGGCCCAGTTCATCGGCAGCGGCAATCCCGACGATTATCTTGATGATATGACCATTGAGGATTTGGAGGAAATTGCCGACCAATACGAAGAAGAGGACGAGGACTGCCATTGCCACGACCACGACTGCCATTGCGGTGAACATCATCACCACCACGATTGTGATTGCGACTGTGAAGACCACGACTGCGACTGTGGCGACCACCATGACCACGACTGCCATTGTGGCCACGGACATGGTGATTGCTGAATATACGATTAATCAAAAAAAGATTATGAATTACCTCAAATTGAGGTGAAAAGGCTTGCCGCATTGCAAAACGACTATCTCTCACTCTGAGCGATTTGACAAATCCATTAAAATGTATTAAAATATAGCCACAGATATGGCTCGCATATTCCTCGCGGATTTGTATAAAAATATATGATTATCCGCAAGGAGGTGAACGTGTCGGCAAAATATTTCCCTAACCCTATTTTCCCCGATGGGGCCGACTATTTCCCCTCGATAGAGGGGGGTATTTCTTTTCGTCAGGCAACTTTTTCAAACAATCACCTGTATGCGGATAATCGTAAAAATATTTCGTACTTTTGCATCGAGTTTCACTACTTTTCGCCTCGGCAGAGGGAAAGGCTTTTCCCTCTGCTCGGCTTAACTAAAACAATTCATTCATTTATTCGCATTCATTTGTTTTGAGTGACTTAATGCATAGATTCACAGATTGTTATGGCTGATCAAACGAATATATCAAACAATATTGAAAAATGCACAAAATACACTGATTATGAGATGGATATGATATGTAAAACAAATGAGATTAATCAGGATTACTGGTTATTAATCCGTTTCCACTCTTCGCAGAGTCCTTTGTCGTAGTTGTCTTCAAACAGCACCACGTCGCGGTGGGAATTGGGGATGGTTTCAATGTCGGGGCTGCCAACAATCAGGGGGTCGCACAGCCGTTCATAGCAGCCGATACGGTCGTGGAAGCATAGGAAGAGGTCATCGGGTTGGAAAGTCCGCACAAAGTGGTTCCAATCGATGGGCGAGGGAAGGAGGCAGCGGGGGATGCCTCCGACGGGGGTGAAGTCGACGACTTCGTAGGACTCATCCTGCACTTGGAGCAGCCTCCCATAATAGCGGCGTTCACGGACCTGCTCCATGCTGTAGAAGAGCATGTCGGAAACGATCTCGTTCTTGTCATCATCATCGTAAAAGCTTAGGCCATAAATGTTTACTGCGTCGCGTTTGTCCTCGAAGCAAACGATGAGGTTTACCGAGATGCCACACAAAAAGTCATCCACGACGATATTGTCCTTGGGGTTGGTGCCCTCGTGGCGGAAATAGCGTTGGAGGACTCGGCGGGCTTGGAAGTCGTCTTGATAGGGCTCGCCAGCCGACTGGCACAGGTCTTTGACAAGTTCTTCGGCATAATCAAACGCCTGTTTTCGAGCCGTGAAGAGTTCATTGTCGTGGAAATCTTTGACAGTATGTCGGATGTTCCGTTTCATTTGTTGGCTGATGTCTTTCGTGGGGTCGATGGGGCATTCCCAAAGGAGAGCATCCACTTGGTAGAAAATTTTGAAGGAATCGTATTTTTTCATGGCAGAAAATGTTGTTAGGATTGATAATTAACGGAATAGGTGTTTGAGCGACCTTCGACGGCTGAGACCGTGATGATGGTGCCCTCGTGGGCATGGTTGAGCTTGTGCATGGCGGTGAGGCCGTCGATGCGTCCCACCTGGTTGTGCATGTGGCTGACGAACCCGATGCCGCTGTTGTCGATCAGGGTCACCTCATGACCTGGAGCGGGGAATTTGTCGCGAAAGGCTGCAGCGATACGGATGATGCCGTGTTTTACTTCGATAAAGGATAAGGTCTTGGTAAACATAAAGATAAATTTTTGTTGATTAATATTCTTGTGACTTTTTCAATTTGCAAAATTACAGCCACAGAATGCGAAATCATTGCAGAATGGAAAAAAGTTTGTATCTTTGCAAAAAAATTAACCCGATAATATAATAATTATGGAAAAAAAAACAATTACAATTAATGTTTCGAAGACGGATGTAGATAGCGGTCGGATTGTAATACATAAAAAAGATAGAGATTACTTTAATGGATATCAAAATGTAAAAATAAATGATATCAATTACCATATTTACGATCCCGGGTCATCT
>JAZUIX010000139.1:0-16048 GCA_045642445.1 Bacteroidales bacterium
ATTGCTGTGCAGAACGAGGAAGCGTAGCGGGCTACGTGACCGAGTGATAAACAGCAAGATGCCGGAAAACGCCCGAAATCGCAGAAAAGTATTTTATTTTTCATTATCTTCATACGTTGAATTTATAGAACCCACCTTAATAATGTGAGAATGCAATTTTATCGCGAATATCTTGAAAACACGGGGGACTTTGAAAAAAATGGAGATGAAAAAATGTTCCCAAAATGGTTTGCGAACAACTTTTGAGCAGGCAGGGAAGAGGGTGTTGTGTTTCTGTTGTCAGGGTGTTTGTTACCGAGGCTTTTGATTTTTTATAACTATCATGTACTGAGTATAATAAGTAGCGTATTGTCGGCTCTGTATCCCTCCCCGGGAGCCCCTCCGAAAATGGTATCAACAGCCGTTGTGCAAAATTTTTTTTTTCGAAACATTATATATTTAAATAAAATTCGTATCTTTGCATATCCACATTAGTGTGGAGGGTTTTAGTAATTAATTAACAATTAGAATATTAATCCAAATAAAAACTAAGGAGATTACACATGACAAAAGTAAAATCGTTGGCTGACCTCAAAGCCATGAGAGAAAAGCTTCAGTCGAATCTGGATGTCCGCGAAAAGGCCGAACACCCCGAGTCGCTTGTGCAAATCAAAGTCGCTATGGCCACCTGCGGTATCGCCGCCGGCGCCAAGCAAGTTATGGAACACATGATGGCCAAGGCTGAAGAGCTGAAGCTTGCCGCCGTCTTCACCCAGACCGGTTGCATGGGCTACTGCCACGCCGAACCCACCCTGGAAGTCCGCGTCCCGGGCAAAGACCCCATCGTCTTCGGTCACGTTGACAACGACCGCGCCGATGAGATCCTGACCAAGTATGTCATGAATGGCGAATTGGTCGAGGGCATCATCCCTGTCAATTACGAAACTATCGACAAGTAAAAACGGAGGACTAAATTTATGGCAAAATACAAAATGCACGTTCTCATCTGTGGCGGTACTGGATGCAAATCCAGCAACAGCCTGGATATTATCGAAAACTTCAAATCTATCCTGAAAGAAAAGAACCTCCAGGACGAGGTGCAGGTCATCAAGACCGGCTGCTTCGGCTTCTGCGAGAAGGGCCCCATCGTCAAGATCATGCCCGACAACACCTTCTACACCCAGGTGAAGCCCGAAGATGTTCGCCGCATCGTCGAGGAGCACCTCGTCAAGGGTCGTAAGGTTCCCGAGCTGCTGTATATGAACCCCGAAAACAAGGAGCATGTCAGCGACTCCAAACACATGGACTTCTACAAAAAACAGATCCGTATCGCCCTGCGCAACTGCGGTTTTGTGGATCCCGAGAACATCGAAGAGAGCATCTCCCGCGGTGGCTATGAGGCTTTGGCCAAATGTATCACCGAGATGACTCCTCAGCAGGTTATCGACGAGGTCACCAAGTCCGGTCTCCGCGGCCGTGGCGGTGCCGGTTTCCCCACCGGCGTGAAGTGGGGCCTCTGCGCCAAGAACAAGGCCGACCAGAAGTACGTCATCTGCAATGCTGACGAGGGCGACCCCGGCGCATTCATGGACCGTTCCATCCTCGAGGGCGACCCCAACAGCATCGTTGAGGCTATGGCCATCTGCGGCTACGCTATCGGAGCCACCAAGGGTTTGGTCTACATCCGTGCCGAATATCCCCTGGCTATCGACCGCTTGCGTATCGCCATCTCCCAGGCCCGCGAATACGGCCTCCTCGGCGACAACATCCTCGGCACCGACTTCTGCTTCGACATCGAGCTCCGCTACGGTGCCGGCGCTTTCGTCTGCGGTGAGGAAACTGCCCTTATCCACTCCATGGAAGGCAAGCGCGGCGAGCCCACGCTGAAACCTCCATTCCCCGCTGTCAGCGGCTACATGGAAAAGCCCTCCAACGTCAACAACGTCGAGACTTTCGCCAACGTCCCCGTCATCATCACCAAGGGTGCCGACTGGTTCAAGACCATCGGTACTGAGAAATCTGCCGGTACCAAGGTGTTCGCCCTCGCCGGCCAGATCAACAACGTGGGTCTTATCGAGGTCCCCATGGGCATCACCCTGCGTGAGATTATCTACGAAATCGGTGGTGGCATTAAGGGTGGCCGTCAGTTCAAGGCCGTCCAGACCGGTGGTCCTTCCGGCGGATGCTTGACTGCCAAGCACCTCGACACCGCTATCGACTACGACAGCCTCGTGGCTGCCGGCTCGATGATGGGTTCCGGCGGTATGGTCGTCATGGACGAAACCAGCTGTATGCCCGCCATCGCCAAGTTCTACCTCGAGTTCACCTGCGAGGAGAGCTGCGGCAAGTGCTCCCCCTGCCGTATCGGCAACAAGCGCCTCTGCGAAATCCTTCAGAAAATCACCGACGGCCGCGGCATCATGGAAGACCTCCAGGAGCTCCGCAACCTTGCCGCCGTTATCAAGGATACCGCTCTCTGCGGCCTCGGCCAGACTTCCCCCAACCCCGTGCTCAGCACCCTCGACAATTTCTGGGATGAGTATGTGGAACACGTTGTGGACAAGAAGTGCCGCGCAGGCGTCTGCAAGAAACTCATGAAGTACGAAATCGACCGCGAAAAGTGCATCGGCTGCGGCAAGTGCGCCAAGGGCTGCCCCGCCGAGGCTATCACCCGTACCGACTATATCGCCGAGGGCCACAAGCTGGCTTCGATGACTATCGACAGCGAGAAGTGCCTCAAGTGCGGTGCCTGTATCAGCGGCTGTAAATTCGGTGCTATTTCAGTTAAATAATAACCAATAATATTTTTGTAGAAAAAATGATTAATGTCACTATAGATAACAAACCGGTTCAAGTTCCTGAAGGCACCACTATTCTGAAAGCTGCCCGCATGGCCGGTATCGATATCCCCACCCTGTGCTATTTCGAGCTCAATGGGATGAAATTTGAAAACAAACCTGGCGGATGCCGCGTCTGCGTCGTCGAAGTCGTCAAGGACTTCAACGGCAAGCCCCGCCGCAACCTCGCTCCCGCCTGCGCTACCGACTGCGTCGAAGGCATGGAGGTCCTCACCCACAGCGCCCGCGTCATCCACGCCCGCAAAACTGTTGTCGAGCTCATCCTCTCCGACCACCCCAACGATTGCCTCCAGTGCGAGAAGAATGGCGACTGCGAACTCCAGGCCCTCGCCAAACGCCTCGGCATCAAGGAAATCCCCTTCAAAGGTGCCCAATCCACCTATCGCAAGGACAGCACCCTCAGCGTCGAGCGCGATATGGACAAGTGCGTCATGTGCCGCCGTTGCGAGACCATGTGCAACAAGTTCCAGAGTGTCGGTGCCCTCAGCGCCGTCAACCGCGGCTTTGATGCCGTCGTGGCCCCCGCTTTCGAGCAGAATCTTGGCGACAGCAGCTGCGTCAACTGCGGCCAGTGCGTCCAGGTCTGCCCCGTCGGAGCTCTCACCCTCGTCGACAATATCAGCGATGTGATGAGGGCTATCGCCGATCCTACTAAGAAAGTTGTTGTCCAGACCGCTCCCGCCGTCCGCGTGGCCCTCGGCGAAGAGTTCGGCATGGAACCCGGCACTATCGTCACCGGCAAGATGGCCGCTGCTCTGCGCCGTCTCGGTTTCGACTATGTCTTCGATACTGACTGGAGCGCCGACCTCACCATCATGGAAGAGGGCACCGAGCTCCTCGGCCGTGTGAAGAGCTTCCTCGCTGGCGACAAGAACGTCAAGCTGCCTCTCTTCACCAGCTGCTGCCCCGGTTGGGTCACCTTCTACGAGAAGAACTTCCCCGACCTGCTCGACTATCCTTCAACCGCCAAGTCTCCTCAGCAGATGTTCGGCGCCGTGGCAAAGAACTACTTTGCTCAGAAAATCGGCGTCAAACGTGAAGACCTCGTCGTTGTCTCCATCATGCCCTGCCTCGCCAAGAAGAGCGAATGTGCCCGTGACGAGTTCAAGGTCAATGGCGATCCCGATGTCAACTTCTCGCTGACCACCCGCGAACTGGCCCACATGATCAAGCAGTGCAACCTCAACCTCAACGACCTCCCCGAAGAGGACTTCGACAGCCCTCTCGGCCAGTCCACTGGTGCTGCTGTCATCTTCGGTGCCACCGGCGGTGTTATGGAAGCTGCCGTCCGTACCGCTTACGAGGTCTACTGCGGCAAACCGCTTGCTAACATCAACCTCGAAGCTGTCCGTGGCATCTATGGCGACAGCGTCCGTACCGCTACCGTGGACTTCAACGGCCTCCCCGTCAAAGTCGCTATCTGCTACGGTCTCTCCAATGCCCGCAAACTCATGGAAGAGGTTCGCAACGGCAACCCCAACGGCTACCACTTCATCGAGGTGATGGCTTGCCCCGGCGGCTGCATCGGCGGGGCCGGCCAGCCCTACCACCACGGCCACAGCGACATCATCCAGAAACGTATGGAGGCTACCTACCGCGAGGACGCCGGCAAGCCCATCCGCAAGTCTCACGAAAATCCCGACATCATCGCTATTTACAAAGAGTACTACGGCGAACCTTGCGGCCACCTCAGCCACGAACAGCTCCACACTCATTATTTCGACAAGTCCGACAAGATCGAAGCAACAAAATAAAAAACATTTATTATTATGGCAAACATTAAGTTATCTGAAGATAAGATCAAAGTCATCAAAGAGATTGCTGCTTCTTTCGGCAATCGTGGTGGTGAGGTCATCAATGTCCTCCACCAGGTCCAGGGTAAATTCGGTTACCTTCCCGCCGAAGTCCAGGAAGTTGTCGCCAACGAGCTCAACATCCCCGTCTCCCGCGTCTATGGTATCGTCTCCTTCTACTCCTTCTTCACCATGGAGCCCAAGGGTAAATACCCCATCGACGTCTGCTTGGGTACCGCTTGCTACGTCCGTGGCGCCGAAAAGGTGCTCGACGCTTTCCAGCGCAACCTCAATGTCGAGGTGGGCAAGTGCACCCCCGACGGCAAGTTCTCGCTGAACACCCTCCGCTGCGTCGGTGCTTGCGGTTTGGCCCCCGTCGCCATGATTGGTGGCAAGGTCTATGGCCGTCTCACCCCCGACCAGGTGCCCGGCATCCTCGCTGAGTACAAAGACTGATACACGCGCACACACGCGTATCAATAATAATAGAAGGCTCCCACGTGGAGCCTTCTATTATTACCCTACCCCCAGGCCTCTCCAGTCTTTCTAGTCGTTCTATACATTCTAGACTTTCTATCCCTTCTATCCCTCCAACCTTCCCTCCCCGCAATTTTTCCCTCAAACATTTAAAAATTCCTAAAAGCTTCTTATGTCAAAAAAAATGTGTATCTTTGCCAATTGGACATAGTGTAACTATGCGCTTTTAAATGCGTGTTTTATAATATATTGAATTGTATTCAGTATATTCGTACTGCATGAAAAAAGCATATATTTACATTGTGTTAGGTAATAAAATGAACTAAAAATAGAAAACAGAGAAAAAGAAATTGTTGGAAAAATAGACTTATTTATCGACACATTCTTGCGTATTGAAAGTATAAATATGACATCAGTTATGAAGAAACAAAAATATAATATGAAGAATCTTTTAGGTAACAACTTTTGCAAAAGTGTGGCATTGCTGGCAATAGTCTTATTGACGGCTTTGCCAGCAGTAAGTGTGGCACAGACTATTACTTATACAGGTGTAATAGTCGATGGAAAAGTATTCGGTGGCGGCCGTATGGCCGATGTGAATGGCAAATCTGTCATCCATGTCATCGGTCAGGAAGACGAAACCGATACTCTCGGTGGCGTTTATGGCGGTAACGATATCGCTGGTAGCGTCTTGGGTACAGATGGTTCCACTATCATTATTGGTAGTAATGAGGCAACGCTAACCGCAGGTAATGAAAATGATATCAGAATTGGTGAAGTTTATGGCGGTGGTAATGGCTACTACACATATCCTGAGAAAAATATTAAGACAGGACTTGGAGAAACTGAAACTACTTTCGTCGCTGGTACTATTAAGACCTTTAAAGGCGATGCGGATGTCCAAACTACTACAGGGGGAAATGTCCCCTCAATTGTAAAGACCAGTATCACCGTCAATGGCTATAATGTTAAGATTGACTCTCTGTTCGGCGGTGCAAAGAACGCCTTTATCAACGGTTCTTCAACTGCCGCAGCGGATGACATTGACATCAATATCAACAATGGTACGATCTATGCTGCTTTTGGCGGCAACAACTACGGTGGCGCTATCAATAGTGGTAGCGGCATCGAAATCGATATTGCGAATACTAAATTGAACGATCCTCTTTCTTGGGCAAAGATTGGTAAAGACCACGGTATCGCCTACCTCTATGGCGGCGGTAACAAGGTTGTGGCTCCCAAGGTGGTCATCAACATCACGGGTGGTATGATCGACACCTGCTTCACTGGTGGTAACAGCGCCACGGTAAATACTTCCGCTACTACTACGGTTAATGTTGCTTCAAATGTAATTTATACCACCGCATCAGATCCTACCACACATGCTCTTCTCTATGACGGCAATGGTGTCTACAATGTGCATACCCTCTTCGGTGGTAACAATGCTGCTGCCATGGGCATCCTGCCTACCCTAAATCTTACTTCTGGCGGTATCGGTACTGTCTACGGTGGCGGTAACGCTGGTGATATGAAGGCTGGCAATACCGATAATCATAGTGGTTACACAATTGGCACCGATGTGAATATTACAAGTGCTGATATCAAAATCGACCTCGTCTATGGTGGTTGCCAAAAAGCAAATGTTGACAACAGTACATACGTTTCCATGAGCGATGGTAGCGTTGGTACCATCTATGGCGGCTGCAACATCAGCGGCACCATTGGTGGGACAAATGTTCTGACTAAAGGTGCTAACGTCTTCATCAGCGGTGGCACGGTACATAAGAATGTTTTCGGCGGCAGCAATGGTTACTATGGTTGCCGTGATGAGGTCACTTACAAATATTCCGACGACCGTTTCAATCCCAAAGCCTCGACGGTTTCGTATATCGGCACTCTCTTCCCCTTGGTTAATAACACTCAGGTGAACATCACCGGCGGTACCTTTGAGGGCAATATCTACGGTGGCGGTAACCTCGCCCCTGTGGGTGTCGACAGAGCCATCACGGATGTCACTTTTGCTTCTGATAATATTAATAAAGGTAAAGTCACACTCTCTATTTCTGACGGAACAACTGGAACTGGAGTTGTCTTGATTAAGGGCAATGTTTTCGGCGGTGGTCGTATGGCTTCTGTTTTTGGTGAAGCTTCCGTGACAATGAATGCTTACGATGCTTATGCGGAAAACGGAGAACATGTAATAACAAATGGTGTCAATGTTAAGGGCGATATCTACGGCGGTAACGATATTGCTGGTACTATTCAGTCTACGCATGATTATGCTGCTTCTAATAGCCAAACGTATGAAGTTGCAGCCTCTGTCTTTTTGGATGGAAAACTTAAACTTGACGGTAGCGTCTATGGTGGCGGTAATGGTAATTATACTTATTATGATAATGCGACTCAGTTTACCAGTGCTACCGAGGCCAATAAGGTCTTGGTCTGCGATGAAACTAACCGTCCTGTTGTGGGTGGTGGTGCCATCGTGGATGTCAACACTGATGCCGCTGGTCATGTTCACATGGTCTATGGTGGTGGCAACAGCGCCACAGTCGGTATACAGGCCATCGTCCTGCTCAACAACACTGCGAGGACTGAAGATGTAGCCAATGTGGATACCATTTTCGGTGGCAACAACAGTGTCGATATGGCCATCATGCCTACCCTCACCCTTACCAAAGGTAATGTGAACACTGTCTATGGCGGTGGTAACAAGGGCGGCATCACCTGCACTAATGGTACTGCTCATAGCCCTTCGGCTGCTGCAGGCGTTAATCTTACCGGTTTGAGTACCTACGTTCTGCTCAATAGTTCAGATGTAAACATTAACTCTATCTATGGCGGCTGCCGTATTGCCGATGTTGCGGCTACAACTTACGTCGACCTCTATGCCGGTACCTCCCACGAGATTTATGGCGGTAATGATGTCGCTGGTAACGTGACCTCCTCTGTGGTCAATCTGAATGGTGCTGCCACGAATGGAATCACTGTTGACAACATCTATGGTGGCGGTAATGGCTACTATGATTATTCTGGCTCCAATGTTTACCAATTTGGCTATAAAGATGACGCTAATCGCGCTAATCATTTGGTTGCAACACTTGCATCTACTGCTTCTGCCCCCAATGTGGGTGAAACCCATGTCAACCTGACTAAAGGTACTGTGACAGGATATGTCTACGGCGGTGGTAAGGCTGGTGATGCCACTACTACTTATGTCACTGTCGAGGCTGGTGCCAAAGTTCAGGGTACTATCTTCGGTGGCGGCTGTGGCGACTATGCCCATATCGGCTATTGCAGCGACGACTTCCCCCATGTGGGTAATACCGGTACCGCCAATGTGGTGATCAACGGCATGTATGCCGATATCCCCAGAATCTTTGCCGGTGGTCGTGCCGGTGATGTGGAGAATACTTACATCACTGTCAACGATGCAGTCGCAGTTATACCCGACCCCGACCCCGCTCCTGAACAACCTAAAATTGGAGCCCTCTATGGCGGCTGCATGGCTTCCAACCTGACGGGTACCACCCACGTCACTATTGGTAATACGGTGAGTACTCCAAGTGCTAGTGATAAGTATGTCATTACTATCGATACTATCTACGGCGGTAACGACTTCGCTGGTCTTACGCAGAATACCGAAATTGAAATCAATAACGGTAAATTTGTCCACCTCTATGGCGCAGGTAATGGTGACTATGATTATAAGTCCATTATGCGGGGTAAGACAGGTGTTACTCTTGGCACCACCTGCCTCGACACCATCCCCTACAGCATGAATGTCGATGTCACCATCAACGGCGGCTATTTCGACAACAAGGTGTATGGCGGTGGCAACATGGGTCTGGTAGGTAGCAAGGATATCACGTATTTGGATAAAGACCATGATGGTGATCCGGACTATCCCGAAGGCACCCAGAATGCCGACCTCTACGGCTATATCTATATGACCGTCCATGGCGGTTATTTCAACAACCATATCTTTGCTGGTGCTGCCGGTAAACTGAACTACAAGAAACAGTATTTCGGCTTTGACGATGCCAACAATATCCGCTATCCCGGTGAAGGTCACGACCCAATTCCTGGCTTTACCAGTACTGACCGTGTCAGCCTGTTGGTCTATGGCTACAAGCAGTTCAATATGGACGGTGGCGAGGTGCGTTTCAGCGTCTATGGCGGTAGTGAGTCTGTCGACGACGGCTATCCCTACGAGTGCTGGGACTCCGATCCCGCTAAAACTTCTCGTCGTCCCTCTTCTGTCATCAACATCATGGGCGGTACCGTTCAGAACCGTATCTATGGTGCGGGCTATAAGGGCAACGTCTTTGGGTCGGTGTATGTCAATGTTGGACAGATGGCCATTCTCAATTCCCCTGTTTGGACCAAGACTTATCAACGCTCCGGAACAGCCAAGGGTACGGGTGTCACTTTCGCCGATCAACTTAGCAATCACACCGAAATCTACCATGGCAACCCCATCTATCTGTTGAACTCCATCTATAATGGTAGCGACTGGGGTGAGGCTGGTGCCAATCAGTATTTCACCACCCGTGGTTTCTATGGCGGTGAAGGTCTCATCAATATTGATGGTGAGGGCTATACTACTTCCACTACGGTGACTTCCTCCGACCCTGTGATGGAGCTCACCGCTTCGCTGCTCGGTTCGGGTACCTCCACTGCCCCTGCCGATGTCAACAGCCGCATCACCGTGAAGAACTATGGTGACTACTACAACTGTCCCGCTCCTTCGCGCGCACTTAAATCCATCCAGCGTACCAACCGCGTCTTCCTCGAAAATGTCTATATCGACCTCGAGGGCGACAATGACGCCTACTCTTCCTACACTTCGGTTCGTTACTCCATGAACCGTATCGACACCCTTATCTTCCACCGTCAAAACCTGATTGAGACCGTGGCTCCCTCCATCAACATCGGCAGGATGGTGAGCGAGGATCTTAATGGAAATCCTTATACATACGCTGATCTCCAAGGTGGTATAAAAGGTGATGCAGAAAATGATTGCAGCAATTCTTCAATTTGTGATTTAGTTGATGCCACAGTACAAGGTAAGAATGTTCTGTTGCTCGATAATGCTTCGTATATTAGTGTATCACAAGAAAGACTGATGCCTACAACAGCTCATCCTGAAGGAGAAACGGTGACGGTTTATGGCCCTGTGATTGGCTATGCCTATCTGTTAGCCTCCAATAATACGAGAGCGTATGTCTATGCCGATTTGGCTCCGTCGACAATAACTGATGCAGAAGAGAAAAAAATCTATAGCGGTTTTGTTGGCCCTTGCTACAATGCCAATCATAGTGCTACCGACCAACAGATTGAGTTTATTGTTTCTTCTACTAATGAATACCGTTCTTGGGGTGTTGGTACCGAGGGCGGCGAACGCAAACGTCAGCTTACTTTGGTTGCCCATATTAATCCCGATAAAGTGATTGAGGATCATAAATTTACGGGTCCGAATCTTCCGAACGCCGGAACTCCGACTATAGCTGAAAGTGGCAAGTGGGCATACGTTGATGGTAGTATAACGTTGCCCCCAACTTCCAATGGCCATTTCTATACTATCAGTTCTGTTATCATTGACGAAGACAATGGTGGCCAGTTGATGCTTACAGAGCATGCCTACGACCCCGCTAATCCTTTATCTTCAACAAATGGTTGGTATACTCCATACGCCAATCCAAGTTCTAATTTGGGGCAATCTCAGACAAAGATAGCAACTTCTTCTGCCAATACTTTTGGTTTGATGTTCTCTTTGGGTGACGACTTCTTTGATTTAGAATATGATGATCCAGAAGACCCAACGGAAACGCCTCGTATTACTCGTCCCGAAGGTTATAGAGGTAGTCCAGCTGTGGGGGAAGATCCTGCTACACCTCCTGTTTCATGGAAAGATAAGACCGTTATTTCGGGTACTGCAAATCTTGCTACTACGGCTGAATCGTTCCTTTCCAAACCTATTTCAGGTGGGGCTGACGGTGTGCTTCCTACGATAAATTTTGCACTTACTTATTATACTGCTTTTGCTACCACGTTCACCCGTGATGTGGTCATTGTTATGGATGAGTATGATGCAAGTGGTAATGAGGTTGGTCCTGTTGAGGTTACGGTGACCATTTCTACGGTTATCTCCGACTTCGACAATTTGGAAGCTCCTGTGTTGGCCATGTATAATACAGGTCGTAAGAACACCTACACTCGCCGTGTTACCATACCTGCTTCATTTGTCCAGCGCGACCTTTACCTCACAGGTATTGAATGGGCTCCTATAAATGCTGTTGATAATTATCCTACAAGTACAAATTCTTCGATTGGTCGTTTCCAATTAGAATCTACTGAAGCAGACCTTACATCATCAACCTATGACTATAAGCATTTCTCTATTGGCGTGAATCCTACCCAGCGTGTATCGGGTAATGCCACCTCTACTTTGGGTTGGTACGATATTGACCCCAATGCTCAAAATATGGATGCTTATGTTTTGGGAAACAGCCCTGCCACTCACTGGACTTCTGGAGGTCTTGTTGACTTGACAAATGATGGAGCCAATCAGGGCAAGCATATCGGTATTTTGGACGGACGTTCTGTGGCTGCCTTCGACATTACGCTGAACTTTGACGGTAACTTGATATACGAACGTGAGCCAGATTTGGCATCGCTCAAACTTCACTTCAAATATTATGATACCAAAACCAATACGTCAGGTGAACACGATGATTTTTACATCGATGTTCAGGTGCGTACTCGACAGAGCGGTGATACAATTTACATGGCTGAACCGGATCAGTTCTATTTGTATGATGATGGTACAAACATTACAATAAGTCAAACAGTATTGGAGGGCCAAACCCCCGTGTCTATAATTCATCGTTATGGCCAACGTGGTGATATTCCTGTGCCTCAAGGAGACTCTTTTATAAACTATTCAAAGAATGACCCTCTTTATTATCTGTCTACTTTTGAAAGTGCACTGGCTATTTATGATGAGGGAGATGTCATTTGTATTCTTGATGCTATTCATGTGAATGATGCCACCAAACCTATCTCCATCCAAGGACAAGAGATTAACGAAATTAATATCATCCGTTACTCTGGTAGCCATTATCGTTGGCCGGGTGAGGTTTGCTCGTATCGTGGTCCTATGATTGTGGTTTCTGATGGTGCCAAATTCATCGCCTCGTATGTCTATTTTGATGGTAGCGGATGTGCCCTGACAGCTGATGGTGTAGATGGACAATCTGTCCGTTCTCTCCAAGATACGAGGTACAATACGGGAAGTCCTACCTCTGAGCATTATCTGATTATGGAGTCTACCAAATATTCTTATTATAAGACTAAACGCGATACCTTGTTTGCCAATGCTCCTATCTTTTGGGTGGAAGATGGCTCCACACTTAAACTTAATGCTGGTGTAACCTTGACCAATAACTACAATTACGATAATAACAGCATTGCAAATGTTACCCATTATTCGGGTGGTGCCATTGGTATGTTGGCTACTACAGCTGGTGCTCCTACCGTTCAGTTGGGTACCGACATCAAGATTGAGGGTAACCTTATAGTTAATCATTCAACCACTGATTGTGGTGCCCCTCTTAACTATGGTGGTGCTATCTATAACAATGGCGGTAAGGTTGAATTGGGCGTCTCTGGCTCCGACCATATTATCAATGTCAACGATAACTATTATATTCCTAAAAGTGTTGTATATCCAGGTACTGATTTTAGACAATACTTTGCTGAAGGGCTTGATGAAATTCCTATTCCACCTAGTGGAACTTATAACCGTTATTACTATAAAAGAGTTGCCACTAATAATGGTTACCACAACAGCAATATTTACCTCACCCGTACAAAACCTGCTAGTGTTGCTTCGGGTCATGAGTATGAAAAGGTTACTACCGATGCTCAGTCCGATATGATTTATGTCAAGGATGAACTTTCTGCTAATTCTAAGATTGGCGTGAGCAAGTGGTTCCCGGGTTTCAAAGCTCGTGATATATACGGTCGTGACACTATTGCTTTTGCCAATTATACTGCGGCTGGTGTTATTGCTGCCCGCAACAACTTCGAATCTAATATCTTTAAGGATGACTCCGCTACTTATCGTGGCAACTATTGTATCACTGATGCATCAAACGATGAAGTCGATGTCCGTTGGTCTTCTATCTTGAATACCTCGAATATCTATTTCCACCGTTGTGCCACCTTTGACATGGCTGCTAAACCTATTGCTTATCATAAAAACCCCGATGTTTTCTGCCCGGGTGATGGCGATACGATTACTTTTAAAATCCAAGGCGGATCTTCGTTGTATACTTATAACCTGTATCAATATCCGAGTTCAACCCGTGAATCTGGAGCTGCTACCAAGATAGCCTCCATTACCGACCCGGCTGATTCTGGTAATTTTGTCCCCTTGAGCCTCAACCTCCCCGCAGGTAGCCCCTCCGCTACCTATTATTTGCAGGCCGAAGCCATTGAGGCAGGCGGATGCTTTGTTCAATATCCTATCGAGATGCGCGTTGTTCAAGTGGCACCAGAACCGAAAAAAGTAAAGAATTCTGTTAATTCAGAATGGTTAGGAAAGACTACATCAACAGAATATGATGTCCCCAGCGCTACCGCTGTCAATAATTATAGAACAGTAGGAGAAGGAGAAAACCAAGTCCAAGTTCCCAACGATGGTCGTATCTTCCGAATCTACTCTTACATAACCGTTGATTGGTCTGTGAAACCTGATCCTTCATATGGCGAAATTGCCGCTACATTGAATGGTGAATTATCTACGGCCATCTCATCTGCAAACTTCTGTCCTGGCGATGTTATCAAACTGCAAGCCACTCCTAAAGATAGATATGAATTTGTGATGTGGGACAATGACCCCTTCACCACCGATTCTCTCACCTACGTGGTGCGTAACCAGAACGCTTCGCTCCACGCCTATATGGCCCCCAACACTTATTGGTACCAGACGCAACGTGTGAATCCTGGAACTGGTCACTACGAGGTTGACTATCGTGGTAATGTTACCATTAAAGATGAAACTGGTTTGGCATGGCTTATCAGCACCGTCAACGGTCTCAACAACCAGCAGGCCGAGTCCTTCATTTGGGACACAATCACTATCAAGGCTCACGACTACGATATGTCTGCCCACAAGTGGACTCCTGTGGGTAACCTCCGCAATCCTTTCCGTGGTGTTATCAATATGGAGGATGGTGCATCCATCAACGGCATCACCATCAACGAGAAGATGCTCTCCGATGTGGGATTCTTCGGTGTTACCGACAGTGCCCGTATCAATAATATGAATATTGGCTCCGCCACTATCCACGGTACCACATACGGTGGCGCATTGATTGGTTTGGCAGGCGCAAACACCAAAGTTGAAACTGCTACGATAGCTGGCGCCAAGATTTCCTCAGCCAATGCTGTAGGTGGTCTCGCTGGTCGTGTCCAGAATGCTTCTTTCAACAATATCACCATCGCAAATACTGTTGAGCTTATCGGCAGCACCCTCTATGGTGGCGGCGTGGCAGGTGATGTGTCCTCGGGTAAATTGGAGAATTCTAACTCGATTAATCCCAAACCTGCCTCACTTGAGCCTCTCTATTATGGTTCCTTCTTTGGCAAGGCTGATGGTGAATCCACCGTACCTGGTCCTACTGATCCTTCTGCTAAGTCGGCAGGTCGTACTCGTATCGAGAACAGCTACGCCAATGTGTCCGATTGTCCTCGTGCTTACTATGCTGGCGGTTTGGTGGGTTATGCCACAGAGACCGATTTGCAGAACAACTATGTCTATGGCAATGTCAGCGGTATTAGCGCTGTTGGCGGACTCGTCGGCATGGTGGGCGACAATGTCAATATCGACCGCTGCTACTATGCTCAGGATATGCCCGCCGGTGCTTTCGGTAAGGGCGATGCCAACGCCTCGCATGTTGCCACTTTCAACGGCTCCGGCAATCAGGTCACCATCAACGATACCATTGAGGGCACCAACAACCTCACCCGCCTCCTCAACAACTGGGTGCGCGAAAATGGCGACAGCTACAACACTTGGCGTTCCGACTTCGACACCCTCAACAGCGGTTATCCCCTGTTCGGCACTCCCGATATGATCCCTGTCTATGGCGACACCGTCAGTGCTGTGGTGTGCGACACCTTCGCTTTCTCGCCCGACTACAAGTTCACTGAGAGCGGTGTCTACAACATCGTCTTCTCCGACTCTGTGTTGTTCATCGACAGCATCATCACCATCGACATCATCGTCAACCACAGCGTCAATACCGAATATTCCGACACCGTGGAATGGGGTTCCGACTATAGCGGCTACGATTTCAACCTCTCTTCGGCTGAGATAGCCATGTATCGCGATGGTCAGAATGTCCGCTACCCGCACTACTACACCACTGCCGAAGGTTGCGACAGCACCATCAACCTCAACCTCTTCATCTTGAACGGTCCTGTGGGCATTGATGGCAAACCTGTTCAGTTCAACATCTCCATCTATCCTAATCCTACCAGCGGTGTGGTCAACATCGAGGCCGACGGCTTGATGCAGGTCGAACTCTATGATGCCACCAGCCGCAAGGTGCTCTCGCAGCGTGTTGACTCACAGGAGTCGGCTGCCGCATTGCAGCTCAACCTCTCGCAGATTGCCGCAGGTAGCTACTACATCCGCATCCACACCAACCACGGCGACGCAGTTCAAAAGATTATCAAAAGATAAATAAAGGAATCCCTGGAGATTCCGGTAAATCCGGAATCTCCGGAACTTCCGGAAAATTCGTGCTCTCCGGAAAAACCGGAAAAAACATAAACAAGCAAACAATAATTACAATAATATGAAACTCTCTAATAATTTTACGTTGTCTCGCATTGTATTATCACCAGTATTTTTTATATTATATTTCC
>JAZUIX010000140.1:0-2179 GCA_045642445.1 Bacteroidales bacterium
CATAGGTGTTGATGAGGCGGTTGGCTTCGGGGGCGTTTTGTGCGGGACCCACCGATATCTGGTAATCCGACTGTAGGAAGGTGCTGTCCCAGCTGAACCACACCGTGTAGTTGTAGCTCCCGCCCAAACGGAAGTCTTCAACGGTGGGACAGGTGAAGGCGTCTTCGGGCATGACACGCACGCTGTCGGGCACCCCGTACTGCCGCACGGAGTCGCAGTAGGCGCTTACATAGACGTCGTAAAGAACCCCAGGAAGGAGGTTGCGGAGGCAATAGTTGGTGTCGTGGATGTCGTCGATACGGGTGCCCGTGCTGAACACGAACCCCGCAGGGCCGTATTCTATGCGGTAGCGTGAGGCCAAATTAGCGGCGGGCCAAGAAAGGAACGCCTGCGTGGAGGTGGTGCTGTCCACTTGCACCTGCACTTGGGGGCACGCTGTGGCACGAATGGGATAGTTTGGGCCAAGAAAATCCGTAAAATAAGTAAGGCAATCGGGGGGAGAAGAAAGCCTCCAATCGCACCATTCATAATAATAGCAATGGGGATTGGCTTCGCCAAACGAATTGAATTGTACTATATAGTATCCTGCCACACCCTCTCGACCTTCTGCATATAAATGCGCCCCCACAATCAATGTGTCCGTGACGAGATACTCTTTTGAGAATAAGCCTTCGTAGAAAGGAATCCGATGATGAATCCAGATGTTGCGTACAGTGTCGTACGAATAGAAGTTAGTCGTTTGCGAGGGCTGGGTGAAATCGATATAGGCCGAATCCAGAATACGAAGTGTTCGATTGTCCTGCTCGAGTTTGAAAAGATAGACCCATAGTGAATACCAATCCTTAACATCAAGATTGTACAATGTGTCTGGCAGAATATTAAACCCCACCCCCATAATACGTTCTGATGTAACACGATATGCATTAATTAGATAACGAGTGGCAACTTCTGGATTTTGGTCGGTGGTATGCATACCATTAGAGCGAGTATACCCCGTAGTTGATGAATAATTGGGGAACACATACCTCGGGTCGTTGATTTGGACATATTGCCCGAAAGAGTTTTTTCCCACACCGCACAAGAGGGTGAGAAGCAGGATGACGCTGAAATAAAAAGATTGTTTGTGTTTCATGGTTATTGTGTTATTTGTAAATAATCTGTTAAATATTGGATATAGATAAGTTGCAGTATTTTTCCCTATTATGTGTTTCTCATGCAAAGTACGGAATAATTTTTGATACATGCAAGTGTTTTTCAAAAGAAACATTCTGTTGCAGTGGGTTTTGCCAACCTGCTGCAACAGAATGATGTGGCTATTCCACCACGAGTTTTTGGGTTGAGGAGCCTTTGGGGGTGGTGAGGGTGACGAAGTAGAGGCCTGCGGGGAGGGTGGCGAGGTCGATTTGGAGGTGGGTGTCAGGGTGGGCGAAACGGAGTATCTCTCTGCCGCTTGCATCGGCAAGGGTGAGGGTGCAGTCGCTCGGGGTGATCGAGGAAAGGAGGGTCACGGCGACCTTGTCTTTCGCAGGATTGGGGGTGAGCACGAACTGGGGGCCTTCCTCCATTTGCGAGGGTATGCCCACACGTCCGTTGCTGTCGAGGACGAAATAGACGGGTTCGCTCCAGGGGCTCCATATCGTGGTGTCGTGTACGGCGCACTGGTGCGGGCATTGGGCGCGGATGTAGGCGGCGTAGGGTATGCCCGCCTCAAGCCCCGTGCTGATATAGGTCGGGTTGGCATAGGTGTTGATGAGGCTGTTGCCCTCGGGGTCGTTTTGTGCGGGACCCACCGAGATTTGGTAATCCGACTGTAGGAAGGTGCTGTCCCAGCTGAACCACACCGTGTAGTTGTAGCTCCCGCCCAAACGGAAGTCTTCGACGGCGGGGCAGGTGAAGGCGTCTTCGGGCATGACACGCACGCTGTCGGGCACCCCGTACTGCCGCACGGAGTCGCAGTAGGCGCTTACATAGACGTCGTAAAGAACTCCAGGAAGGAGGTTGCGGAGGCAATAGCTGGTGTCGTGGATGTCGTCGATACGGGTGCCCGTGCTGAACACGAACCCCGCAGGGCCGTATTCTATGCGGTAGCGTGAGGCCAAATTAGCGGCGGGCCAAGAGAGGAACGCCTGTGTGGAGGTGGTGCTGTCCACTTGCACCTGCACTTGGGGACACGCAGTGG